>NZ_JAPMIW010000002.1:0-38752 GCF_033088395.1 Sporosarcina sp. GW1-11
TACAGACTTCAGTAGGTTGACTCAAAATGAGATCATAGGGTTCTTGTTAAATTTCAATCAAATTCCTAGAAAAGTACTTAATTTCAATACGCCCTTTGAGGTATTCATGAGTTATCTGACGCGTTCGACTTGATTTGACAATTTACCATATATAAAATGACGAATAATGTTGCTGGAAAAAAGAACAGGTAAAATATCTTTTCAGCGGATGTTAAATCGCCTGGAGGGTTATAAGAGGCAAACAAACGGCTCAGGTTAATATACGTATGACTAGCCCATCTCCAAAAATAAGTAGTTAAAACGCTCAGTAGTAATGCTGTAAAAACCATCTATCTCACTCCGTTTCTACCATACGCTTCTTATTTCAGCTGTTGCACTACTCGACTGAACGAGCTAATTCAATGAGTTAGCTCGTTTTTTCGATCGTAAATGTGTATTTCTTTGCAGTTGCGAAGATGCCGTTCTTGAATGTCCGCTCTTCAAAATACACGTCGTTGTTTTTGTCGATCATAACAACCGTTGTGCAACGCGTGCCGTATTCCTTTGACGCGATGAATATAGAAGACAATAAACTCTCCAATTCACTGCCGACACCAGTATCCGGTAGTTGTTCAGCGGGAAATGTTTCTGCGCGCTGCATGAAACTAAATAACACTTCCGGATCGACGGTTTCTGTTTGTTCCATATACGCACGTAAAAGTGTCTTCGTCTTTTCAACTTTAGGCCAAGGCGTGTCGAGTAAGGCGTTGCTCAGTCCGTGTATTCCTGGCGTTACTTGCTTAATTGATTGTTCGATATTGGAGTAATAGAATAGCTCCTCGCTCGATCCCGCAAGTACGTTAAAGCCTGTGTACTGCGCTTGATTGGCGTGGAGTTCTTCCATAAATGCTTGCGGTGCGATGTCCGATTGTAGGAATGAAGAGACGATATGTCCGCGTGATTTTTCACCTTTGATTGGTAACGTGAAGTCTCGGTAATTGGTTAGTGCAGCGATTTTCCCTTGTTTATTGATACCGAGCCATGTGCCTAGTTGTTCCAGGTCGCGTCCGGCTAGAATAGTAGGATCATCAGACCAGAAGTCAGCAGGTGCTGTTGGGCGCTTGTATTCTTCGTCTCGATTGGCCATTAGGACGAGCTTGTAGTTTGGGTGGTTTTGTAATTCAAAGGCTAGTAAGCACATAGTGAGCGCCTCGTTTCTATGTATTTTCGCTAGTGTATCATGCGGTCTATCGTTTGACGAGTATAGGGTGTCGGAGTTTCGTGCAGCTTATCAATTGTATGTGTAAACAATTACTCTATTTGTTTGATTTAAAATAAACAAACGGATGATGTGTTTGTTTTATTGTTGATGATTCAAAATATACGAGGTATCATAGTAGATAACAAACAAACGAAAATGGATTTTGTTTGCGTTGCCTACACTGAACATAGGATGTGGAAAATATGGAGACTTCTGAACAGTTTTGGGATGCTACTTTGGATGAGTTAAAGCAAGGGTATATAGAAGAAAAAGATTCGTATCGTTGTTTATTATGCGATAAAGCTATAGAAAAAGGAATTATTTATCCGTATGAAAATGCTTTATATGAAGCGGAACGGTTTATGCGGGTCCATATTGAGCATACGCATCAATCGGTATTTTCTTATTTGATTGATTTGGATAAGAAGTTAACGGGACTGACGGATCACCAAGGAGATTTACTGCGTCTTTTTTATCAAGGGAAAACGGATAAGGAAATTCAAGAGGAGTTGGAAATCGGCAGCGCGGCGACGGTTCGACATCATCGATTTGCGTTGAAGGAAAAAGAACGTCAGGCAAAAACGTTTTTAGCCATGATGGAATTGATCAAAAAACGGGACGAGCAAACGTCGGCATTCTTAACGCCACAAAAAGCCGCCCAGTTATTGCATGATGAATCGATACTAGAAGAAAATGAGAAGCGTGAAATTATTCAACGCTTTTTTCCGGAAGGCGTGGCGGGACCGATGAATGAATTTCCGGCAACAGAGAAACAACGATTGATTGTAATGGAGGTAATCGCCCAACGATTAAATGGCGAGATCACATATAGCGAACGTGAAATTGAACAACTTCTACAAACGGTTTATGCAGACGTCGATTTAGTGAAAAAGTCGTTAATTGACTATGCCTTAGTCGGCCATACGCGTGACGGTAGTCAATATTGGTTGAAGTGATTCGTCATGTTTAGAAAATGTGCAGTTGGGAAGAGTAAGAGTAATCGCGAAAGGAGCGGAACTTTTATGACAGCAAAAGAGACTGTACAAAAGATCTTAGACGAAAGCTTTATTGGAACGATGGCGACGGTGGACGATAATAAACCGTATAGCCGCTACATGACATTTATGAATGATGGATTGACGTTGTATACGGCAACTAATAAAAAGACGGAAAAGGTCGATGAATTAAAAGACAATCCGCACACGCATATTCTACTGGGCTACGAGGGCGAAGGATTCGGCGATGCGTATGTTGAGTATTCGGGTAGCGTTTCCATCTCATCAGATGAAGGGTTGAAAAAGAAGTTATGGAATGATCAGATGAAGCATTGGTTCGACGGTCCAGAAGATCCGAACTTAGTTATTTTAAAAATCGAACCACAGGCGATTCGTTTGATGAATAAAACCGGGCAACCGCCACAGGATATTTCTTTGTAATCGCACATACGTTAGATAGGAACAGTCAAACGACTTTGTTTGGCTGTTTTTTAGGTTGTGAGAAAAGGGATGGGGAGTGAAGGTTATGCCGTTTCGATTCATTATCGAGTTTTCCACGGCTTAAAAGTGGCCAAGCGTAGTAGTGATAATTTAAAGCAAAGTACGCAAGCAGTAGAGGCAGAGGCTTTTTGCGATGACTTCGGGTTTTTCCACTTACCGAATGCGACAAATATCGTTTATGTGGGGCTTGATAATGTCTACGCTGTTGAATGCATCTGATTTACATATGATTTTGCAATAGTCATATTCAGGGAAATACCATGATTGCTTTGTTAAATGGGTATAACTACGCGAATAATAATCCGGTGATGAATGTGGATCCCAAAGGGACAGTTGCATGGGCTATTGTTGGAGCAATATCAGGTGGTTTAAATGCTTGGGGAATCTATACACTTGAAGTTAAACTGAAAATAAGAAAATATTCTAGAAGTTCTCTGTTTGCTAAAATTGGAGTTTCAGCAGGATTAGGTGCTCTGTCTGGTAGGATATCTGGAGTAGCTAAGTTTGGAGGGCTTTTAAATAGATCATTAAAAGCTGGTATTTTAACAAAAAAAGAAGTAAGTTTATATAAAAAGTTTATTACAGTTAAGCACTTTGTTACAAATTATGCGGTTAATATCGGTTCCAAGAAGCCCGGTAGCGAAACTTGGAAGAGTTTTGTTACGAAAAAAATGAGGAAGTTAGGAATCCCAGTTTAAAAATTATAGTAGGTGGGATGAAGTTGAAATTAGTGATGATAATATTAGGAATAGTATTATGTATAATTTCCTTAAGTTTTTTATTTTTAGTCATCAAAGACCAAAAGACTATAAAAAGTAAAATTTCTGCATTTATATATTATGTTATCGAACCATTTGGGGGTAGTGTTTTACTATACTTGGGAATGCTGCTGATAATAGTAGGTCTAATTATTTAGTCTAAAAAACTGAGCAGATGTCTGTGCAAGAAGCTATTCCGTTTATTTAAATTCCTGCGATTATTTCAAAAACCTGGATTTGTGAACTTTCAGGATTGTTTCTCCCACAGACACGTATCAGTAATTTAAAAAATAGGGGTTTGGATTTAATGAAAATTGAAATTAGCGAGATTTCCCATATGCAATATGAAGAATATCTTCAGTTTAAAATGATAGGAAGCCCTAATTCCGTATTTGACATTCATTTTCCAGATGTAATGGATATGCCCACGGAAACGATTCGGATTTGGATGGAAGGGGCCGATGCATTTCCAATATACTTTTGTCTTCAAATTACAGATATTTTTACAAGTGATTTTGAGTTAACTTGTAATAAGAATGATTTAAGATTTGAATATATTGGAAAGTATGGTGGTTCGAAAGTTGCTATTGTTAAGATCTTAAATAGTGAATCGTTTTCTGTCGTTTTTCCTTTTATTAAATTAATCGGCAGTATGGAAAATTTAGTTTTTTGGTCTTCTCGGAAGAACTGTTTTACAGTTGATAAAAAGGTACGTCAAAGAGGAGTGTTTGATCTTATCCCTGTAAATATAAATTTCGATGATGAAACGACTGTTTTTAGTCTAATTCAATCTGGTCTTGTGTTAGAGGTTTATTCTAACAGTTCTTTATTTTATTCGTATGAAGACATGGTTCACTTGTTACCAGATTTCTTAATACCAATAAAATTGGATGAATAAAATTGAACAAAATCCTCCGTTTGTTGAGTAAGGGGAATTAATTGTACTGCACAATCGCATACGTTGGTTCAACAAGGTTTTACTATTTTTTCTAGTACGATAGGACCCGTTTTCTTTGTCACTGTATTGATTGTCCGAACTTTGATACGGGTAGGTCGCATCGTAGGTGAAACTTCATCCAAATTCCCAACCCAAGTAGTTTCCCCGAAGTTAGTTATTGGGGACAATGAGAAGGTCCAACTTATTTCCTCGGGAATATATGCTAATACTTCATACCCATCATAACCCCCGAAACTGGATGGTTTTGGTAAATGGAGTGCATGAACACTAAGACTTGTTCGCTCATCATTAAACTTTCGTTCAATAGTATAAATCAGTGCTACGCCTTTGGCATTTTTAGGTACATTTTTTGTTGGTTCAAGTATGGCTGAACAAGGTGGCAACTCATCAACTTTATTCTCGGAGTGTGGTTGTAAAGGAAGAATTACTAAAACGAAGATCAGGCTAAAGAGCAACTTTTTCATTTCTGATTCTCCTTAAATTTGTTTACTATCATTATTCCCTAAAACACAATACTTATTATTTTTTGATTGCTATCCTGTTTATATGTAAAATGTCCTGACTGCGATATAGACGCAATCTGGAAAACGGAATATCTTGACCGCTATTTCTTGTTTAATACGTCCTGTTAGTTTGAAAAAGATTAAAGACAAATGAAATACCTATATGCGAAGAAATGCAGGCATCCTTTGTAATAGTAGAATATTAAAGCTCTAATGGGAAAAAAACATTTCTTCCCGTTAGAGCTTTTTCCTATGATTCTTGTCCCACAAAGCTATCTTCCGATAAGATAAGAGGAAAAGTAAAGAAATGATAAACTTTCAAGAAACGAAACGATTGCGTGATACATTATGAATACAGGAGGCGTTCACCATGGCGGCACGTTTATTAGTTGTAGAGGATGATCCTGAAATTGCGCGTGTGATCCAAGATATGTTGCGTGCGGAAGGGTATGAAGTTACTTGGGCCACAACGGGTCTGGAAGGGTGGGAAGATTTCCAGCAAGGGAGTTATGATTTAGTGCTTGTAGATTTAATGCTTCCTGAAATGGATGGTTTTACATTATGCAAAAATATTCGCTGGGAAAGTGATTTGCCGATTATTATCATCAGTGCGAGAAAAGAAGACCGAGATAAAGTTGAAGGATTACAGCTCGGTGCAGATGACTATGTCGAAAAGCCGTTTAGTTTAGTCGAGTTACGTGCACGCATTCAATCGCAGCTTAGAAGATGGAAGCGATATACTGGCAATGATTCTATTGTCGACAATAAAACGGCTTACACAGAGGAATTAACAATCTTTTGGGATCAGCAAAAAGTACTGAAGGCAGAAGAAGAGATTAAGCTCACAACGACAGAGTTTGACTTGTTGAAGGTGCTTGCGCGTAACTCGGAACGAATTTTCTCCAAGAAGGAATTGTATGAACATGTATGGAATCAAGTGGACGCTGATGATGCACATACGGTAACAGTTCATATCAAATCGCTACGAAGTAAACTAGGAGATCCGGTGAAAGCGCCACAATTCATTCAGACGGTGTGGGGAGCGGGTTATCGATTCATCGGAGAACGTCTATGAAACTGAAAACGTGGTTACTATCTTCTTATTTACTCGTCATGCTATTGCCGCTTCTCTTGGCGTATCTATTATTCGCCTGGATCAATAACTACAATGAAGATCAAAAAGTGAAAGAGTTTTTTACGACGACAGTTGAGATGAAGAATATTCAACGGGTGTTGAATGATCCGTCGCTCTATGAAATCGGCGCGAATCGCAAGAAGTTGGAGCACCTTGTGAATGATAAGGTTTCGATTCAGCTGATTAATCAAAGTGGATTGGTGCTGTATTCATCAAATCCTGTGCAGACCGCGACGCCTCCTATGAATCGGGAAGTGCTCTATGAAGACTTGTATGCATTGCGGCAGGAATTCCGTTCGCATCGCTACAAAGCACCCGTATTTGAGAAAAACAAACTGGTCGGATTTTATCAGATTGAACTGGCTCGTGAGGGGTGGGTGCAAGCTGTATCCGAGAGAACGACGTGGACATTAGTTGGCTTTGCGGCGTTAATAATTTGCCTGTATTTCGCGGTTGCGCTATTCGTTAACCGGAAAGTAAACCGCAGATTAACGAGTTTACAAAACGAGATGACGGCTTTTGCGCAAGGGCAACACACTGTCGAAGAACGAGCGACAAGTGCGGACGAAATCGGTCAGTTGCAATCCCATTTTTATGACATGCGGCAAAACATACTCGAAGCGAGAAAACGGATTGAGCAGGAGCAACAAGAAAGAGAATATATGATTGCGGCGATTTCACATGATTTAAAAACGCCGCTCACGTCCATTCGCGCCTATGCTGAATCGCTGGAATTGAATGAACAGCTCACGAGTGAAGAGGAAAGTGAGTATCATCAAGTGATCATTGAAAAGTCGAATTTTATGAAACAAATGCTTGATGATTTGCTGACGTTTACACTTCTCCAGTCACCAGCTTATGAAATGGAACGTACCGAAGTAGATGGCAGTGAATTTTTTGACATGCTCGTTTCGGGTTATGAACCTTTATGTCAGGAGAAACGAATTCAACTTGCGACAGCAACGAATGTCACGGGTGAGTACGCAGTGAATCCGAAACAGATGATGCGCGTAGTCGATAATCTGATGACCAATGCGATTTATCATACCGAAACAAACGGACGGATTTGGCTCGCGGCTTTATCTGCACTAGATGTAGATTGGCTATACGATTTCGTACAATCTGCTTATCCATTTAATTTTGAACGAAACGTCTACGTCATCGTGCAAAATGAAGGAGAAGGAATTGCGGAAGATCAGATTCCTTTGATCTTCAATCCGCTTTACCAAGCAGACGAAGCTAGAAGTAAACAAACAGCACACGGTACGGGCCTCGGGCTAAGTATCGCCAAACAATTACTGGAAAAACATCACGGAGATGTACAGTTATTTTCAAAAGAGTCAGTGGGCACATGTGTCATTTGCCGGTTACCGAAAGTACTATCAAACTAGAAAGAGGTTGAGAGTTATGAATAGACGAAAGAAATGGATGAGTGGTGCGGCTGTCATCGTTCTATCGCTTGGATTGGCCGCGTGTTCAACAGAAGACAATCAGTATTCACCGGAACAAGTGATCAACAACGCGATGAAAGAAACGGAAGAACCGTTATCCTATTACGGGGAAGCGACGATGAATGTAGAGGAAGAAGAACTTCATTTCAAAGAATGGCGCACGAAAGAAGGGAAATTCAAAATGGATATGGACGGTGCTACTGCAGAAGAACGTACGGTAACAGTCAATGACGGTCAGAAGATTACGTTGTATCAAGAAAGTTTGAATCAAGCGCTCATCAGTGAAGATGGAGAAATGCTGGCGGCTATGGCACCTTCACCAAAGGAACAGGCTAAACAATTATTGAAGGTCATCGGCGATACGCACACGATTTCAATTGACGAAGAAGAAAAAATCGCAGGTCGTACTGCGTATCACCTCGTAGCGAAGGCCGATGAAAAAGATACATTAATCGGCGATCAGGAATTATGGGTGGATAAGGAAAATTGGTTTGTTTTAAAATCTATTTCTACCTCAGGTGACGACAAAATCGCTATAGAGTATACAAAAATTGAATTTGGGAAAGAGTTCCCAGATGATACGTTTACAATAGAGCTTCCAGAAGGTGTCGAGATTCAAAACATGGATGAAATGAATCAATCAACTGAAGTATCTATTGAAGAAGCTGCACAACATGTCGGTCAACCTGTACTCTACTTCAAGGAAGAAGACGGCAGAAAAATAGAATCAATCGAAATGGACGACTTAACAGGAGCGCTGGATCGCGTGGAGATTAATATAAACTATGTGAAAGATGATGCGCCACTGTTTTCCCTTTCATTGTTCAAAACACCAGCAGATCTTGATAGTTCCGATTCGAAGATGCCAGGTGAAAAGGCTGTAGAGATTCGCGGAGTGGAAGGGACTACGGTTGAGATGGAAGGTTTCCGAGCTTTGTTTTGGAAGGAAGATGGCTTAAGTTATTCTATTTTGCTGAATGATCCGGAAGTGACGTTTGAAGAAGTGATTGAATGGGCTAATACTATGGAATTGGTTGAGTGATATGTAACGGCTGTGTCTACTATTTAGTAGATGCGGCCGTTTTTAGTTTGTGTTCATGAGAAATTGAGAGTGTAAGGGATACCGTTTCGCTTCGTTCCAGGCGGACGCGTGTCTTACGGGCCCGCGGTGAGCCAAGCGAACAGCGAAGGGTTCGCTTTGCCTTAATTTCTGAGGTCTTTGCAGAAATTAAGGCAACTGTGCTCCTAACGCTTCGCTTTTACTCGCAAAAGCCATACTTCGCAACGGCTTTCGCTCTTTGGTTGTCTCACCTGTCGGGCTGATCCTCCCAGAGTCGCCGCCTTACACTCCGCTTCACTAGTGTTTCTTCTGAAGATAGTGAGTGGGAGTTCAGCTTTATACCTTTTTCTTCATTTGAACTTAGAAAAGTAAAAAATTCTCAATCAATCATTTACTTGATCATTACAACAAAATTTTAAAATACTTGTATTCTGCCTATAGGATTGGAGTGAAAGCCGATGCGACATAGGCGTAGCGTTGGAAGCACATCTTTGCCGTCAATCCCGGACCTCTCATTAAATATTCTACCCCAAAGCTTCAAAGTAGATCTGTCTTTTATCCCCTCGAATTCCCATTGATTACACGGCTAATTATCGGGTATACTATTCAATAAGAACACTTGTTCCAACGGAGGGTGGAAGGCATATGAAACAGTTGCCGAATAGACAGATTGCATGTTTGGACATGCGGAGTTTTTACGCGAGTTGTGCAGCTGCGATGGAAGGGCTCGATGTGATGGAGACACCCATTGCGATTATTGGAGATCTTGAACGCAAAGGTGGTGTGGTGCTTGCGGCTTCACCGCCACTGAAAGAGAAATTTGGCATCAAGACGGGCATGCGACTATACGAAATCCCGGACGATCCAAGCATTCATTTAATTGAGCCGAAAATGCAGTTTTATATAGATATTTCGATGGAGTTGACGAAGCTATTGAATCGCTACGTACCGAAAGAAGCGATCCACGTGTACAGCATCGACGAAAGCTTTATTGATTTTACGGGCACGGAGAAATTATGGGGGCCTTTGGAACAGACGATTTATCGTATACAGGATGAACTTTATCGGCAGTTTCAGTTGCGTTCGGCTTGTGGGATTGGGCCGAATATGTTGCTGTCAAAACTGGCACTCGATTTGGAAGCGAAGAAAACAGGTGTGGCGCGTTGGACGTATGAGGACGTTCCCGAAAAACTGTGGCCTGTTAAACCTCTTCGAAAAATGTGGGGGATTGGACGGAAGGTGGAGCGAACGTTAGAAGATATGGGGATTTATTCAGTAGGTGATATCGCGCATGCTTCACTTGAACGGCTGGAGAAAAAGTTTGGCGTGATGGGCAATCAGCTATATTATCATGCGCATGGGATTGACTATTCTACGCTTGGGTCCGTTTTAATTGAGGGTCAAGTCAGTTATGGCAAGGGGCAGACGTTGCTTCGCGACTATGTAACGACGGATGAAATTCTGGCGGTAGTCCTTGAAATGTGTGAAGATGCGGCGATGCGCGCGCGTTTGGCGAAAAAGAGAGCGCGGACGATTCAGTTGTCGTTTGGTTATTCGAAGCATGTGCACGGTGGTGGATTTCAGCGTAGAAAGACGATCCCGGAAGCGACGAATGAAACATTGGCGATTTATCGTGTGTGCTTGGAATTATTTGAGACGTTTCATGACGGGCGGCCGGTTCGCCACATTTCCGTTAATCTTTCCAATTTGGAAGACGCAAGCAGTTTTCAGTTGAATCTTTTTGAACCAACAGACTGGAAACAACAGAAACTCGGTCAAGTAATGGATGAACTGCGCCAAACGTACGGTTCTACCGCTATTTTGCGTGCAGTTTCGCTTACACGTGGCGGAACCGCTGCGAGACGAAGTAAGTTAATCGGTGGACATTATAAATAGGCTTTGGTGGGTGGTTCACACCAGCGATTTTCGCAAGAATTACCACACGCTGCCAAGGAATTTAGCTATAGGTTACTGGCAAGAAATGCAAATAGACGAAAGATAAAAAAGCCTAATTCCTCCGTTTTTTTGAACGAGGAATTAGGCTTTTGATCTTCCGCAAACGCACCCGATTGCTAAAGAGTTATTCCTCAAATATTTGTTCTATTATAATTTGGGTCCTCTTGTCTGTCAGTGATAATTAAATTCTCATCCAATCCATTAGAGACGGCAAAATAACCATCATTTAATTGAAACCCTATGCCTTCTAAATAACAAAAATCGGTGCTATTCTCATCACATCTTTCAATGATTTCAATATCATTTATGCATTTGTTAATCGCAAAATTCAACCTGTCTATCTTGTTCATTTCCCATTGAATCCTTAAATCAGTTCCATACCATTCAATATCTTGTAAAACAGAGATCTTATCAAATGTAATAAAGTATTCATCCCACTTAAAAGCACATAACTCTATTTGACACTCTTCAAAACGAATAATAACTGGACAATCTCTAAACCATTCGTCACTATCTTGTTCCCAAGCAACCCAAATTTCTTTTATATGTTTCCCTTTTAGTCTTTCAAGCTGAACTTTATGGTCTTTTAATATGTCGGATGGGTTAGTATAAATTTTAGGGTTATAATGTTTTATTCCGAGCATTTAAAATCATCCTTATCAATGTATTCGTACGGCCAACATCATATCGTCCTTGATTCTTTGGCCCGATTGAAGCACATCTAATGGTTGAAAAAAAGCACCTCATAGAGATGCTTTTCACCTAATTGTACTTAGATATAAGTTAAGAGAGTCTTCTACTTCACGTTCTACTAATGCTATAAAATCGCTATAATCTTCTGTCGTATGTGCTTTGTCAAGCGCTTCATAATAGGCCAATCGATTTTCCACCTTAATAATGACAGGAGGAAATCCATCTTTCATTACTTCTAAATTCAGCAAAAGTCTTGAAGTACGTCCATTTCCGTCTATAAATGGATGAATGCCAACAAAAAGAGCGTGCAACATCGCTCCACGCTCAACTGGATGAAGATGGATACCTTCGTTCTGATACCAATTCATCATTTGATCCATTTTTTCTTGGATCAGATAATGTGCTGGTGGTATATGCGTTGCACCTGAAATAAAAACTTGTTCTTTTCGGTAAATACCTGCATATTCATCATGAATCCCTTTCAGCACTAAACGATGTAGATTTTTTATTTGCCACTCAGAAAGGGGTTCTTTCATTTGGACAATTTCTTCAACATAGGTAATAGCATCACGATGATTGATGACCTCTAAATGTTCTCTTAGTGTCTTACCACCGATTGTAATTCCTTCAAGGACCACTTTCGTTTCGTTCATGGTTAAGGTGTTTCCTTCAATCGCATTCGAATGATAGGTCCATTCTAGAAATAACTTTTCCCGTAAACTTTTTAATGTATATTTAGGCAAGGGACGAGCAGCATCTAATTGTGCCTTCTTTTTATTAATAACTTCAAACAAATGAGTAACCTCCCAAGTATACAAGTAGAGTATTTCTATTATTGTACCGCATATTGGAAAAGTTCTATACCTAATTGATAGTGATCATACTTTTAAATTATAACGACGTGATTGTAGTTAAAGATTTATGTAGTATCAATTTTGTTCGCTACCACGTAAAGGCCCCCGTTTCCAGTATATATTTTCAATGTTCGCCTATGTATTTCTCTTCGCTACTTAAATCCACAAAAAACGGATATAGAACGATAACCAGAATAAATAAAATTGGGAATAAGCTAAATAATATAACTCCTGGCACATCAAAGAAAATTTGAATGAGTAGTGGTAATAAAACGATAGGTGTTAACATCGCAATTTTCCCTTTGGATTTTTGCGTTTGAAACTGTTTTTCTCCGCAGTATGGACAAGTCATTGTAGGATTTAATGTTGTCGTCTTTTTAATAGTTTCTTTCCAACTCCATTTATTATGACAATTTTGGCATGTTGGCATATAAACCACTCCTCTCTCTCTTTTATATGGTCCGTTAGTTGAATAACCCAAAGCACTACTATTAATACGTTCTTAATGACCGATAAGTTTCATTAATTGGAAATAAGCAGCTTTCTATCACTTTGCTTATAGAGCCATTATCACTTCTATGCTTCACGATCAACATACATTTGACGACTCATTCATAACGAACTATTTCATTAACCGAAATATTTAAGTTGCGTACCTTTCGATATCATACGAGTTTTGGTAAACTCAATTGGAGACTAGGCCGATGAAGTAACGGGTAAAGGTATAGATCTACGGAAAGGAGAAAGTGCATGAAGGTTTTAATGGATTTGGGCTGGTTTTTTAAAGAACGAAAAAAGCACTATATTATTGGGATTATTACGTTAATGTTTGTGGCGTTCCTCCAATTGGCGCCTCCTAAAATTATTGGCATGATTGTGGATGCGGTGACGGAGGATGAATTGACGTTACAGATGTTGACGCGCTGGATGATTATTTTAGCGGTAGCGGGGCTATTGATGTATGGCGGGCGCTATTTGTGGCGGACGATGATTTACGGTTCTTCCGTGTACTTGGCGCGAACGTTACGGGAACAGTTATTCCTGCATTTCACACGGATGTCCCCGTCCTTTTATCAGCGGCGTAGAGTCGGAGATTTGATGGCGCATGCGACAAATGATATTAACGCGGTGCAGCAAACAGCGGGTATGGGGATTTTGACGCTAGCGGATTCATTATCGACGGGTGGTTTTGTCATCTTGACGATGGCGTTGACGATTAGTTGGAAGCTGACGTTAATTGCGCTCATTCCGATTCCGTTCATGGTCCTATTAACGAGTTATTATGGACGACTGCTGCGCAAGCGATTCCGCACCGCGCAAGAAGCGTTCTCGGATTTGAATGACAAAACGCAGGAAAGTATTTCAGGTGTGAAGGTACTGAAGACATTCGGTCAGCAAAAAGAAGATATCGCGGAATTTACGGAACGTTCCGAGGAAGTTGTAGAGAAAAATATGCGTGTCGCGAAAATTGACGCGTTATTTGATCCGACAATTGCGGGGATTTTTGCGATATCCTATATTTTATCGTTTTACTTCGGTACGCGCTTCATTTTATCTGGAGACATCTCGGTTGGTGACTTGATCGCGTTTATTGCCTATTTAGGGTTATTGACGTGGCCGATGTTGGCAATTGGCTTCCTCTTCAATATTGTCGAGCGTGGAAACGCATCGTACACACGGATCTTGTCGTTGCTGGCAGTAGAGCCGGAAATTCAGGATCGAACGAATGCTATTGCGACGCCTCCGCATGGAGATATCGTCTTTGCGGTGGACAAGTTTACGTTTCCTGACGCGACGAAACCTTCATTACGTAATTTGCACTTCACGTTGAGACAAGGAGAAACGCTCGGCATCGTCGGTAAGACAGGATCTGGGAAGACGGCGATGTTGAAAATATTAATGCGCGAATTTGATAGTTATACAGGAAGCATCAGTTATGGTGGTATTCCAATCACGCGCTATAAGAAAGAAAGTTTACGCCAAGCGATTGGCTATGTGCCGCAAGATCATTTCTTGTTTTCTACAACGCTTGCTGAAAACATTGCGTTCACAAATCCACAAATCGATCGTGAGAAAATTGTGGAAGCTGCGAAAGCCGCACATATTCACGAAGATATATTGTCGTTTAGTGATGGCTACGAAACGCTTGTTGGTGAACGTGGCGTATCGTTATCAGGTGGGCAACGCCAGCGAGTATCGATTGCCCGTGCACTCTTAATGAATCCGGAACTATTATTGCTGGACGATTCATTGTCTGCAGTCGATGCGCGGACGGAAGAAGCCATTCTTCAGTCATTGAAAGAGCAGCGACAGGGGAAGACGACGATTATTACGTCTCACCGCTTAAGCGCTATTCAACATGCTCATCAAATACTTGTGATGGAAGACGGAGACATTGTGGAAATCGGTGATCATGAGACATTGATTGCACAACAAGGAATCTACAAGGAAATGTACGATTTACAACAGCTTGAATCCATTGTAGAGCAAGGAGGCGAGACATATGAATAAGCAACAAGACTTGTCTGCTAGAGATCAATGGAAAACGTTTGTGCGTTTAGTGCGTTATGTCCTACCATTTAAAGGCAGTGCGCTACTTGCGATCGTCTTGCTTCTATTAACTGTAACGGCTACTGTAGTCAGTCCGTTAGTTATTCAAACATTTATCGATAACCATGTAGTGCCTCTCGAATTTCCAAAGTCGCAGGTTTGGTTACTGGCGGGTGTATATATTGCGCTGCAACTCGTCCATATCATCGCTTCCTATTTCCAGACGTTGCGTTTCCAAAAGCTTGCACTAGCGATCATCCAACAATTACGGATTGATGTCTTTACGAAAGTACAAAAGCTAGGACTGCGCTATTTCGATCAAACACCTGCTGGCGGTATCGTTTCGCGGGTAACGAATGATACGGAATCGATTAAGGAAATGTTCGTCGGTGTGGCGGTAACATTTTTACAAGCGATTTTCGGGCTAATCGGTGTCTATATCGCATTGTTCACACTCGATGCGAAACTGGCGCTCTATACACTCATTTTATTACCCGTATTTTTAATCGTAGTCGCTGTCTATCGTTATTACAGTTCAGAATTTTATCAGGACATACGGGAACGGTTAAGTCAATTGAATGCGAAAATTTCAGAATCACTTTCTGGTATGGGAATCATTCAGGCATTTCGCCAGGAGAAACGACTGTCCGACGAATTTATAGAGGTCAATGAAGGTCATTATCGTGCAGGCATGCGCAATATTAAGTTTGACACGTTGTTACTGACGCCGTTTATCGATTTATTGTATACCGTGGCCATTGTAGCGGTGCTTAGTTATTTTGGTCTAGTATCGCTTGCGAAGCCAGTGGATGTCGGAATTATCTACGCGTTTACGACTTTGCTTCGTCGCTTGTTTCAGCCGATTCAGCAAGTCATGTCGCGCTTGTCCATTTTCCAGCAAGCTATTGTTTCTGCATCGCGCGTGTTTACATTGATTGACGAAACAGAGCTAGAGCCGGTGCAAACTGCAGGAACTACGCAGGAGATTACGAAGGGGACGATTGAGTTCCGTAACGTGTCATTCAGTTATGATGGCAAAGCCGATGTCTTGAAAAATATTACATTTACAGCGAATGCAGGCGAGACGGTGGCGTTGGTCGGTCATACAGGCAGTGGGAAGAGTTCCATCATCAATTTATTTATGCGTTTCTATGAGTATGAGCGAGGCGAAATCTTGATTGATGGTGTGTCGCTTAAAGACTATCCAGTAGAAGAATTGCGTGCAAAAGTTGGATTGGTGCTACAGGATCCATTTATGTTCTATGGTGATATCGCGAGTAATATTCGACTGCATAACACCGATTTATCAGATGCGGATATCCGAGCGGCAGCAGAATTCGTACAAGCCGATCAATTCATCAATGAACTGCCAAACGGCTATCAGCAAAATGTGACAGAACGAGGATCTACATTATCCAGCGGTCAGCGTCAGTTGCTGGCATTTGCGCGGACGGTTGCGATGAATCCGAAAGTGCTAGTGCTGGATGAAGCAACAGCGAATATCGATACGGAAACGGAAGTGGCGATTCAATCGAGTCTCTCGAAAATGCGACAAGGTCGAACGACAATTGCGATTGCGCACCGATTGAGTACGATTCAAGATGCCGAATTAATTCTCGTGCTTCATCGTGGCGAAATTGTTGAAAGAGGAACGCATGCGGAGTTACTTGCGCAAAAAGGCTTGTATTACACGATGTATGAATTGCAAAATGGTACGCAAGAGAATGCTTGATAGGCTGTCAAAAAGATGTCACAAACAAATGATGCGTAATCTCTCCTTTGGTTTGGTACGATAGAGTGGGATAGCTGGCGTAGTCGTCAGCTCTCTACTATTCCTTAGAATGAAGGAGGAATTATGTTGGGGACGGATGTAAATATTTTCTTCGCGTTTGGAGCAGGTTTTCTAAGTTTCATTTCTCCTTGCGTATTACCACTATACCCGGCCTTTCTATCGTATATTACCGGTATGTCACTAGATGATCTCAGTGATAAGTCAAAAGGGATGGGTCGTACGGGTGTTTTACATACGCTGTTCTTTTTACTTGGATTCTCCGTAGTATTTATTATTTTAGGATTCAGTACGTCATTTATCGGGTCCATCTTTTTACAGTATCAAGACTTGCTTCGTCAAGCGGGTGCAATTTTCATCGTAGTTTTCGGTTTGATGACGGTTGGATTATTTAAACCCGAGTTTCTAATGAAAGATAAACGCTTGCAATTTAAAAATCGTCCAGCTGGTTATCTTGGTACAGCGCTCATCGGCCTAGCGTTTGCGGCCGGTTGGCAGCCTTGTATGGGACCCATCATCGGCGCCATTATTTATCTAGCCGCAACCAATCCAGCGTCTAGTATGCTGTATATGATGCTATATGTACTAGGGTTTGCGATTCCTTTCTTCTTCTTGTCATTCTTTATCACAAGAATCGGCTGGATCCGCAAACATAGTATGACTATCACGAAAGTCGGTGGCTACTTAATGATCGCATTCGGTATTCTGTTGTTCTTTGACGGCATGGTGTTTTTGACTAGTTTACTGAGCCCGATCTTCGGTGATTTCCAAGGGTTCTGATGTAGGCAGTGAAGTGAAAGTGAGGTGTGTCTATGCAGGAAATTACTTCTTTTGACGAGTGGCAAGAAATGCTCGATCAATCGACACAATTTTTATTGTATGTAAAAACTGAAAATTGTTCAGTTTGTGAAGGTCTTTACCCGCAAGTGGCGGCACTCGAAAGTGAGTACCCATTTCCATTTTATCGCGTCAATGCAACAGCGGTACCTGAAATCGCAGGACAACTTGCGCTATTCACAGCACCTGTCGTGTTGTTATTCCACGACAAAAAGGAACTCGCTCGTTTTGCTCGGATCGTTCCGATGAATGATTTGAAGAAGCGCATGGAGGAACTGGTCCGGTGGGGGAACGTAGAAAATGATTAAGCTACAAGAGTTAGTCGATTATATATTCAACAGCATTCCACCGATCTACTTAATCATCGGTTCAACAGTCGTATTTATCGTCATGACGACATTCGTCTATACGATGCGCGCGAAGGCGTCGAATAAGCCGATCCAGGCGAAGAAAATTATTCTACCGCCACTGTTCATGTCAACGGGTATGTTAATGTTCTTGTTTGATGAATTTCAAGTACCGTGGACACAAGTAGCAGAAGCGAGTCTGGTCGGTCTCATATTCTCTACATTCTTAATTTATACGACACGATTTGAAATGAAGGAAGACGGCATTTATTTGAAGAAGTCAAAAGCCTTTCTCGTAATCTTGCTAAGCTTGCTCGTCATTCGGCTGGTCGGCAAGATTGTCTTAAGCAACACGATTGACGTCGGGGAACTTGGCGGGATGTTCTTCATTCTTGCGTTTTCGATGATTTTGCCGTGGCGGATTGGGATGCTTGTGAAGTATAAGCGACTGGAGAAACAATATAGTAAGTAATGTTAGGGCTACATCTCATATGCATCCTAAATGTTAGAGTTTTACAATCTAACGTTTAGGGTGTTTTCTTATGGGGAAATATGCTTATTATATATATGAAATATAAGTTCAAATTTATGATATCTCAAGTCGGACTAGCTTTTAATAATAGACTACGGTTTGTTTGACAAGCTTTCCGAAAGTAATATGATATGATAATAGGTAAATATTATTAAGTCGTTTGAGTTCTTTGAAATAGGTATTTAGAATTCAAAAGAAAGGAATGGCTGGATGAAAAATATAGATAAAGATACATTTTACCGTTCCATGTTTGAGGATAATCCCGATATAGCAATGTATTTAACTAGGGAACATGTGATTGAAAATGCAAATCAAAATTTATCGAAACTAAGTGGTTATTCATTTGAGGAAGTTTTGTCTACACCTATTACCAGTTATTTACCGCAAAGTCAGCTGGAAAATTATCTGAAAAACTTCTCAGAAGTTCTTAATGGAGAATCGAGAAGTATGAGATCCTTCTTTATCCATGCGAACGGTCAGAGCATACCGATTCGGATTATACTGATTCCTGCAATTGTAGACGGGAAGGTAACCGGTGTTTTTGGAATTATAAAAGATAAATCTGAAGTACAAAAAATTGAAAATAGTTTACTGGAATCAGAGGCGAAATTTAGGGCAATCGTAGAAGGAGCTTTAGTAGGTGTGTATATTTTACAGGATGGACACCTCTTATATGGTAATCCATACTACCATCAACTACTCGGAACGAACTACCCTGACGCCGGTTTCAATATTAGTAAGTATGTTCATCCAGATGATTTACAAAACATGCAATCCAACTTTGATTGGTTAAAAGATGGAAAAAAAGGAATAACACATTATGCCCGTGTCATTCGGGAAGATGGATCGGAGATAAAAGTCGAATTACATTCCAAATTGATTAATATAGACAGTGAACCAATCGTTTTGGGTACAGCGAAAGATATTACAGAAAGAGAAAAGTCTTGGCAGAAGATCAATTTTCTTGCCTACTATGACCAATTGACAGAGTTACCCAATCGAAAGTCTTTTGAAGAAAGTTTGGAAAAAGAATTAGTCATCGCTAAAACGTTGGACCAGAAGCTATCCATTATGTACTTAAACTTGGATAGATTTAAATATACAAACAATACGCTCGGTCATCGCGTTGGAGATGAGTTATTGAAAGCTATTTCTAAACGCCTACAGATAGTGCTTGGTGATGAATACCAACTATATAGGATGATTGGTGACGAGTTTGCGATCATTTCGCCTAACTGTAAAACGAGCAACTTAATAATTGAAGCCGCAAAGCAAATTATTGCCTCAATGGAAGAGGAATTTGTCATCGGTCCGTATAGACTCTTTATGAGCGCCAGCATTGGTATTAGTATTTTCCCGACGGATGCTGAGGATTCAATCACTCTTATGAAAAATGCGGATATAGCCCTACACAACGCAAAACGAGAAGGGATCAATACGGTAAAAGTATATTCTTCTATAATGGATATTCGAACATTTAGAACGTTTAAGTTAGGGGCTGACATCCGTCTAGCACTTGAAGAAGATCAATTCGAATATTACTATCAGCCAAAAGTAAGCACAGAGAATAATAAAATAGTAGGGGCAGAAGCGCTGATTAGATGGAATCATCCGGAGTGGGGGATTCTATCTCCAAATGAGTTCATGCCGATAATAGAAGAACAGGGATTAATAGCCGAAGTGGACCTGAAGATGAATTGGAAGGTAGCTAAACAAATTAAAGCTTGGCAAGAAATGGGCCTTCCACATATACCTATTTCAGTAAATTTATCAGCCAAACGATTTTTGGATAAAAACCTCGTAAACACCTTTCAGGAGATTTTGGAAGAAACTACGCTTGACCCTGAGTGTATCGAAATAGAAATTGTTGAGACTTCTATGTTAGAGTATGAAAAAATTGTCTTGACGACTTTACATGAACTGATGAAAACAGGAATATCAATTTCCTTTGACGATTTTGGTACAGGTTACTCATCACTTTCTTCTTTAACTAAGTTTAATAAATATATTAACACATTGAAAATTGATCGCTCCTTTATCACGACTTTAAGTCACGATGAAGAGAATGAATCGAACATAATTACGCAAACCGTTATTACGCTTGCGAGTAATCTGAAGATGCGCGTTGTAGCTGAAGGTGTAGAAACTGTTGAGCAATACGATCTGTTAAAGCAAATGGGCTGTAAGATTATTCAAGGGTATTTATTTTCAAAACCAGTACCAGCTACTGAATTTGAAGAATTATTAAAGATTGGAACAATCGATATACCGACTAGTCTCAAAGTAGAAAATAAAACGTTTGAGGAAAGGCGACGATTTTTCAGAGTCCCTCTTCATTTCCCGCTCAGTGGTTCAATGACACTTACGCGCATCAATGGCCGTACGGTGGACGTAGGAAGAACAGAAGTATTAATTGAGGATATTGGATTAGGTGGTCTTCGCTTTTTAACAGATTTAAAGCTTACAGTAAATCCTAATATCATTCTTGAATTTGAGACGCACTTATTTGGCGAAACCATTAAGCTACTTGGTTCAGTTGTCTGGATGAATGAAGTAAAATTAGACATGTATCAATATGGTGTAGAATATACTATTGATGAGGGTGAACGTGCTGAAGTTGCGCCGATATTAAATAAACTTGCGATAAAGCTTCGAAAGTCTCCTTTAGTTCCGGACTGTAGTTTTGTAACTGAGGATCGTTACGTGTTTATTAAAAACTTACGCAATTAATGATAGTGATCCTGCAACTCAATTGAAAAGGCAAAATTATTGAAAGATAATGACGCAAAACCACAGATCTAAGGCATGTAGCTATGATGGCTGGGTTACCGAAAGGAGTGAGGAAGGTAGTTGGTAAAAAAAAGCTTTATATATGTAGTAGTTTTTTTATGTACCGCTGCCCTTGTTTTTACAGATTTGATTTTGACTGAGGAGGCGAGTAGACGGTATCCATTTATATGGACGCTTACTCTCATTCCGAGTATTATCATTATCAATAGGTATCCAAAATGGAGAGTAATTATAGGGGTTGGCGTTTTCTTCAGTTTTGTGAAGTATATAACAGTACTTGCTCAGAATATTCACCCCGGTTCTATTGAATGTAAAGGACTTGTTTTAGATTCAATCATTAATTGGTCTATCCTTCTAACGGTTGGATACTTTATACGAAAATCCCATATATTACTTAAAAAGGTTGAAGATTTGACCATTACAGATACCTTAACTGGAATTTATAATCGAAGATATTTTGATATGTACATGGAAAAAACCATTCCCTTTAGTAAGATGTCGAACAGCCCATTGACCTTTCTTATGTTAGACATAGATCATTTTAAAAAAATTAACGATAGTTATGGGCATCCATGTGGGGATGAAGCACTTAAGCATACTTCAACGATTATTAAGAGCTGCGTAAGGCCATCAGATGCTTTCGTTCGTTTGGGAGGCGAAGAATTCGGGGTTGTAATGCCAAACACCGATGTTGTGGAAGGACTAATTATAGCCGAACGTATACGTAAAGCTGTGGAACAATCAGATTACACGTATAACAATGAACAGATCCATTTTACAATTAGCATAGGACTGTCCAGTTACAATGGAGAGCAAGTAGAGCAGTTTATCGAAAAATCAGATCATGCTTTATATCAAGCAAAGAAAAACGGTAGAAATCAGGTAGTCGTTAATAGATGAGGGTATTAAGTAGAATAAGATTATTCAAAGAGCAGCTAGTCTAACAGGCTGTTCTTTTTTTATTGTACATATTATATTCCACGTAAAGTCATATATAGTTGATGAAAAGAACGATATATCTTATATTTTACATGTCAGTGGGTTACGCAATGAAAGAATACGCTATCTCTGTTTGGCACATCCTGTAACAGAAGATCAATGAGGAGAGTGACGCAATATGAAATATAACGATACGTGGGATTTAGAGAGTATATTTACAGGCGGAACAAATTCAGAAGAAGTACAGACGAAAATTACATCTATAAAAGAAGATATTAAGCGCTATGCAGATCAATTGCAGGACTGGGATAGCGATCCAGCTAACGATGCTTCGAACTTGCAGGGGATATTAACGCAACAAGAAGTCATTGGTAAAGGCTTAGGTCAGGTAGGTACATTTATCAATATGTGGCATGACGCCTTCATGGACGATGAACATGCAAGCGTTGTCAAAGGTCAAGTGATGGAACTTAGCAGTGAAATCCAGCAACTATCCACGATTTTCACTAAAAAACTAGTAGCGATCCCCGATGAAAAATGGCATACACTCCTGCAACAGGATGCTTTTACAAAAATCAGCTTTTCATTGGATGAGATACGTGAACAAGGCAAACGACTGTTATCTGAAGAAGAAGAAAAACTGATTGCTACGTTGAATAAAGATGGTATCGCAGCGTGGAGCGATTTATATAATACAGTAGTCTCCGTTATGACGGTTCCCTTTACAGATCAAGAGGGTCAAACGACTGACCTATCTGTTGGGCAAGCGATGAATAAAATGTACGCTGATCCTGATGTAGAGGTGCGTGCGAAGCTTTTTGAAAACTGGGAAAAAACATGGTCGAAAAATGGACCCATCTTTGCAGACATCCTGAATCATTTAGCGGGTTATCGCTTAACATTACAACAAGCTCACGGAAGAGAAGGTCATTTAGAAGAACCGCTTGAATACAACCGCATGACAGAGAAGACACTTACAGCGATGTGGTCTGCGGTGGACGCACAGAAACAAACGTTTATTGATTATTTAGCACAAAAAGCGGATTTGTTCGGAATGGATCAGTTGGGCTGGCAAGATGTTGAAGCGCCCGTTGCGGTAGGTGAAACAAAACCTACACGATTCACCTATGATGAGGCATGTGATTTTGTTATAGAGCACTTTTCGTCATTTGGTCCAAAACTAACGGACTTTACAAAACACGCGCTAGAAAACCGCTGGGTGGAAGCGGAAGATCGCCCGAATAAACGTCCGGGGGGGGTATTGCACAAGCTTACCGGAATTTGAAGAGTCCCGTATTTTCATGACGTTCACAGGTTCACCAAGTGATACGAGTACATTGGCACATGAATTGGGCCATGCGTTTCATAGTCACGTAATGAAGGATTTACCGGAATTGAACCGTAACTACGCCATGAACGTGGCGGAAACAGCTAGTACGTTTGCTGAAACTATTATTGCAGATGCCACTGTGAAAAACGCTGCATCTACTGAAGAAAAAATATCCCTTTTAGCAAATAAATTAGAAGGCGCAACCGCGATGTTTTTAAATATTCATGCGCGCTTCTTGTTTGAGAATCGCTTTTACACGGAACGTGCACATGGCATTGTATCAGAAAAGCGGTTGAATGAACTAATGGTCAACGCACAAAAAGAAGCATTTGGTGATAGTCTCTCCTCCTATCATCCGCATTTCTGGGCAGCGAAGTTACACTTCTTTATCGATAGTGTACCGTTCTATAATTTCCCGTATACATTTGGTTATTTATTCAGTCTAGGCATTTACGCGGAATATTTGAAGCAACCGGAAGGATTTGAAGAGAAGTATATTGCTTTACTACGAGATACTGGATCAATGAACGTAGAAGACCTAGCAATGAAACATCTGGACGTAGATATCACGAAAGAAGATTTCTGGGTTGCTGGAATTGAGCTCGTTGGAAAAGACGTAGAAGAATTTATTGAATTGACGAATGCTTTAAAGAAGTAAATGTGTAGAAGGTACTTATCTCATGTTCAAGCGGGGTAAGTGCCTTTTTCTACTGATAGATCACGAAGAAATCATAATAGAGCGCTAGACGAATTGCGGGTTGTGCATCGTGTTAGTAAGTAGATTGTCATGTCGTTATTTTTAAGTACAAATCATTTCGCTTGCTATTTGAACATTCTCATGTTATTCTTAAGAAGTATTATCTTTGTTCTTCCGATAGAGAATAGATTTGTCTTTCGTCTAAGGTGATTTGAGCAAGTATAGTAACATATTGTGTGGACATCCACACTAGGAGGCAATTAATTATGGAACAAGGTACAGTAAAATGGTTTAACGCAGAAAAAGGTTTTGGATTCATCGAACGTGAAGCAGGGGAAGACGTATTCGTACATTTCTCAGCAATTCAAAGCGAAGGTTTCAAATCTTTAGACGAAGGTCAAAGCGTAACTTTTGAAATCGAACAAGGACAACGTGGCCTACAAGCTACAAACGTTCAAAAAGCTTAATTATAGCTTTAAAAAGATCCTATATGTAGGATCTTTTTTTTATGCGCTTCATTATCTGCTAATATCGTTCATTCGGATCATTTGATAGCGTTAGACTAGTCCTTCCGTTTCGGCGGAGGGACTTTTTTGTCTACTTCCTAAGTAAACCGGGCATAGACAAAGGATTCTATATAGTTCGGTATTAATTGAATGTTTGAAAAGTAGATGGGATAATAGGATGAATGAAAAAAGTAGAACAGTTTTTTGTGTATATAAAATTTTAATGATAGGAATAGGAGGCCCGAGATGATGTGGAATAACAACGAATTGACAAGAACGTTAGGAATTCGGTATCCAATCATTCAAGCAGGAATGGCTGGCGGGACAACGACACCCGAGTTAGTCGCAGCTGTGTCTAATGCGGGTGGTCTAGGAACGCTAGGCGCTGGATATATGACTGCAGATGAAATGAACGAAACAATTACTAAAATAAAAGAACTAACGGATCGACCTTTCGGGGTCAATCTGTTTATTCCCGAATTCCCGGAACATTGTGATGAAAAGATTGACAAAGCAAATGAACTGTTGCGACCTTTTCGTGAAAAACTAAACGTTGCAGAACCGCAAGTGGGACTGTACTCAACTGAAACCTTTGATAAGCAACTGGAGGTAATTATTCAACAACGGGTAGCCGTTTGTAGTTTTACATTCGGTGTCCCTTCTAAAGAAGTTATCCAACGATTAAAACAAGAAAATATTGTCGTCATCGGTACGGCAACGACGGTTAACGAAGCAATCATCAATGAAGAGTCCGGAATGAATATGGTAGTAGTGCAAGGAAGTGAGGCGGGTGGTCACCGAGGTACGTTTGCAAGCCCCTTTACGGAAGCTATGATTGGCACGATGTCTCTTGTACCGCAAGCTGCAGATCATGTTCACATACCGGTAATCGCGGCTGGAGGAATCATGGATGGCAGAGGTGTGTTAGCCGCTCTTACACTTGGAGCGCAGGCGGTTCAAATGGGAACTGCATTTGTGACCACTGTTGAAAGCGGAGCGAAACAACAACATATCGAAGCAATTTTAACGAGTACAGAAGATCAAACCGTTGTCACATCCGTATTCAGCGGTAAACCAGCAAGAGGTATTCAAAATGAATTTAGTAGGGAACTGCAGCCTTACGAACAAAGTCTGCCAGATTATCCAGTTATGAATACGTTAACTACGGGTATACGAGGTGAGGCCGCCAAGCAAAACCGACCGGAATGGATGCATCTTTGGAGTGGGCAATCGCCGCGTATGAGCAAGAAGCAAACCGTTAACGACTTATTAGCAAACATGGTTTCACAAATTGACGGCATCATGCATAAGAGATAGATGTAATACGTACAGTTCATACCGAATTCAAGCATATAAGCAGAATGTGTTGGAACATATACACAATGTTGTATACTAAGTTAAGAAATGAAAGGAGATGGATCGATGATGACTACATACGAAGAAACGGTAGCAAGTTTTGAAAAAATTGATTCCGCAAGAGCACAAGAGTTGGTAAAAGGGGAAGGCGAGGCCGTCATCTATATCGGCAAGTCTGTATGTCCTTATTGTCAACTATTCGTCCCTAAACTAAAAAAGGTCGCAGGGGAAACGAATACGACAATTTATTATGTCAATAGCGTGGAACCAACAGATATGGATGGTATTTCGGCTTTCCGTAAAGAATACGACATTCCAACAGTTCCAGGTTTCATCTATACGAACGGTGATACAGTAAACGTAAAATGTGATTCATCTATGCCGGAAGAAGAAATCAAAGCTTTTATGAATAAATAATGTACAGGCGCAAATCTACTTGAAGATTTGCGCTTTTTTTATCCTTCTATCACAAGCGCATACATGCGATTAGTAGAAAATTTACATTTCTTTAGCGTGCAGAAGCATCTATCGCCCTACTCAATCATACATCCTCTCTAGCAACAACAAACAAGAAGAGCGTGCGCTGTACTTGATAGTCTATGCACACGTAAAAGGCCACTCATTCGCTTAGGAATGAGTGGCCTTTTCTGTATTTTTTTACGTACGATAATCTTGCACTACCGTAGCTGTTTTTAACTTAAATAAATGCTCGTACGGCTGCACATCGATTTCCATCTCTTTCAGCTTTTTACGCAAGAAGTTATGGTCGCGTTTCGGTGTCGCGAGAATATAGCCTTCGATAATATGGTCGAACTCAATTGTTTTCGCATGATCTTCTAAGGCAGTTTCACCAATTTTCGCAGCGATCTTTTGCTTCGCTACGTCTCGGAAAAGTTCGGGGACGGGTGAGACGAGCTCATTCAGCATGACTTTCGCTTCGTCATTCCATAAATGCAGGGATTCATTAACGAAGTGCTCTTCCCAGTCGAGCGTAGATTTCCCGTCTGCTTTAGGCAATACTTTCAAGAACTTCCGGAACATAAAAAATCCGCCAATGGCAAATAACCCAATGAGTACAACGCCCCAAAATAGGATAAACCACATAAATAGGTCTTGCACTGTTTTCACCTCTTCCATTCTACCTTCTATTATAAGAGGAAATCTAAAATATTTCACTAACTAAGTATCCTTTTCTTCCTTTCATTCTATATAGCGGATGAAAGGAGGTGATCCACATGAGCGCATCACTCGAATTTAATCAAGCAACTGGCAGAATTCACTTTAACGCAGGTGTGAATGACAAAGGATACGTCATTCGTAAAGTGAAGACGTATAAGAATGTTACAAGCCAAGCATCTGCGGCCAATCTGTACACAGCGTTAACACAATTGGCATCACTATCTGACTATCCGATGATTAAGGTAGACAGAGTCATCACAGAAGACATCCAAAATAATTAATGGAAAAGGGGAAGGTAACATATGGCAAAAGTATTGGAGTTGACATTTTTGACTGCGGATCAAGAAATGCTCAAACTAACGGTAGATGAACCGAGCGTGGATTTGACAGCTGCGCAAGTAGAGTTAGTCATGCAGCAAGTCATTGCGAGTGGCGTTTTCGTTATCGAAGAATCACCACTCGCAACGATTAAAAGCGCTCGGATCGTCGAACGCGATACACATACTTTATTGGCACGCTAACGATACGAACAACCGGTTTTCAGTATTTTACTGGAAGCCGGTTTTTTATCTACCATAGAAAGGAGGAGTCGATCATGGAGCAATGGCTACAGCTTGTTCAAGATATAGGGTTTCCGATATTCGTATCGTTTTACCTACTGCATCGTTTAGAAGTGAAGCTAGAAGCGATCCATCAAGTTCTTTCGGATATGAATCGGTAAACTTCACTAGAACTTCATGATTCCGTCAATGATTAGCCAAATTGCATTTACCCTCCGCCTTGTATGGCACCGGAACTTTCGATATGATAAAGTGACTATCAAAAGGTGGAGGAATCAATTATGTATAAAAAGCTTCTTATTCCGTTAACGCTCATTTTTGTGCTGATGTTAAGTGCATGTGGCGGAGAATTTAAACCAGATCATAAGTATAAAGTAGATTCATTCGAATTTACGAATCAAGACAATGAAACTGTAACAGATGAAGACTTAAAAGGTACTGTATGGCTTGCACAGTTCGTCTTTACAAAATGTACGACAGCGTGTCCGCCGATGATGAGCAATATGGTCAGATTGCAAGAGCAATTGATTGATAATAATATAGAAGATTATAAACTTGTTTCATTCAGTGTAGATCCAGATGTAGATACACCAGAAGAACTGAAAAAATATTTAGGATTATTCAGCGCGCCCGACGAAAGTAAATGGGAGATGTTGACTGGTTATGATATGAAAACGATTGAAAAATTAGCCGCTTCATCGTTTAAACAAATCGTTAAGCAAATTCCGAATGACGATCAAGTATTGCACGGTATTTCTTTCGGTTTAGTGAATCAGAAAAACGAAGTAGTTAAACTATATGATGGGAAAGATAATGTCCCATATGATACAATCGTTCAAGATATGAAAGCGTTGATTAAAGAAGGTAACTAAATACTAGGAAGGGTGAGGCAATGGCAATGAAGAAAAGACGATTACGCCGATCCGTCCGCGTAACGATCGCTTTCTTGGTTTTATTCGTACCTGTTGCCGTCACGCTCTTTACGATTTCTGCAATTCTTTTTGTGAATTTCGGGACAAAGGAAGTCATCGATAAATCTGCTGATGTGCTATTTACGATTCACGATCGGCAGACAGGTGCAACGGTACCACAGGAGTATATTCCCATTTATATCGCCGCAGCTGAGGAATACAATATTCCATGGACATTGCTGGCGGCGCACCATCGGATTGAAACTAGATTCTCTACGATGCGTACGGATGTATCACCAGTAGGTGCAGAAGGTCCGATGCAGTTCATGCCGTGTACATTTGTCGGCTGGAATTATCCAGGTTGTAAAGAATTGGGTAAGGGAAGTATCCCGGAAAAAGACAAGACCAATCCGGACGTCATCGCGAAATATGGTGGCTATGGTGTCGATGCTAACGGAGACGGTATTGCCGATCCGTTTGATATGGAAGACGCCATCTTCAGTGCAGCTAACTATTTGTCCGATAGCGGAGCAGCAGATGGTAACATAGAAAAAGCGGTGTTCACCTACAACCATAGTGAAAAGTACGTAGAGGACGTTCTCTGGTATTATCACGAATTTGAAGAACAACGTAAGCAATCCGAAAGACAAGCTAAAAAATAAAACGCGAAGCCAACTTACTGGCTTCGCGTTTTAAATTATTAAGAGGCTTTACGCATACTTTTCATGATCAAGCTAACAATAAATACGAGTACAATCGCACCGATTAACGCAGGGACAAAGTAGAAACTAGAAATCTGTGGACCCCATTCGCCTAACAATGCGCCACCAACCCACGCACCAATAATACCCGCAATAATATTACCTATAATACCGCCTGGAATATCTTTTCCAACAATAAGGCCAGCTAGCCAACCAATAATACCTCCGATAATTAAGAACCAAATAAAGCTCATGTTGCTCATCTCCTTTTAATGTGTTTGTAGCGCTTGCTTAGTATTTGTATTACCATCTTTTTAATACATGAAACATTTATTATTATATAGTATGCAAAAAAAGTTCAGACAGATGGATTTCTGCCTGAACTTTTACTGATTTATTTGGGAATCACCGTAGCACCTAATGTGTTTGTGAAATGCGACAATGCCCAGTCGTGGCCGATCGGATTGAAGCTTGCGACGCCACCTTCGTGAACGAAAATCTTATACCCAAGATTGTACGCATCGACTGCGGTATGTAAAATACAAATATCTGTGCATACGCCTGTTAAATGAATTTCACGAATACCTCTTGAGCGTAATTGAATATCTAAATTCGTACCAGCGAATGCGCTATAACGTGTTTTATCCATCCAAATGATATCTTCTGCATGCGTTTCGTAAAGATCTTGTAGTTTGCCGTAGAGATTTCTCCCGGCCGTGCCTCGAATATTATGCGCAGGGAAGAGGGCGCTTTCTGGATGATAAGGATCATTTTTTTCATGTAGATCATTAATGACGAATACTGGTAGTTGTTGCTCTAAATAGGTAGTCGTTAATTCAGTGATATATTCTTCTAGCGCAATTCCTGGTTCGCCGCATGTTAAGGCACCATCTATTGCGACGAAATCTACCGTATAATCGACTACTAGTAATGCTTTCTTCAATTGAACTCACTCCTTTTTTCTTATTTTGTCATAGTGCCGATTGAATGGCTAGTCATATGTAAAGACACTCAACCGAAGAAACAGATAGTAATTAGTGAAAGATTATTGAATCATATGACAAGAAAAACTTCTTCTTGTTACATTAAATGGAATTTTTATAGAAAAACATAGTCTATTTGAGAATACGAAAGACTAATTGAGAATTCTTAATGATATTTGATTTAGTCATAACGTTTTCTTATGTCTCACTATAAATAATCTGTATTTTACTATTGTTCTTTGCTATACTAAGATGGAGTAGAGGAAAGATGTGTACTTTTCATCTTTCAGTACTTAAGTACATAAAGGGAGGAAATCAACTCATGGCAAAAAGCAATTTGCATAACAGTCGTAAGTCTTTCGAAGTAAATGGAAAGACATATAACTACTACCGTTTAAAAGCTTTAGAAGAAGCAGGAATCGCAAACGTATCTAAACTTCCTTATTCAGTGAAAGTATTACTAGAATCAGTACTTCGTCAACACGACGGATACGTCATCAAAGATGAGCACGTAGAAGACTTGGCTAAATGGGGAACTGTACAAAACGCAGACGCTGAAGTACCATTCAAACCTTCACGCGTAGTCCTTCAAGACTTCACAGGAGTTCCTGTAGTTGTTGATTTAGCTTCATTGCGTTCAGCAATGCAAGAACTAGGTGGAGATCCAAATGAGATCAACCCTGAAATTCCAGTAGATCTAGTAATTGACCACTCTGTACAAGTAGATAGCTATGGTACACCACAAGCTCTTCAAATGAACATGGAGCTTGAATTCGAACGTAATGCTGAGCGTTACCAGTTCTTGAGCTGGGCACAAAAAGCATACGATAACTACCGTGCTGTACCACCTGCAACAGGTATCGTTCACCAAGTAAACTTGGAGTACCTTGCAAACGTTGTTCACGCTGTTGAAAACGAAGATGGTTCATTCGAAACGTACCCAGATACATTGGTAGGAACTGACTCCCACACAACAATGATTAACGGGATCGGCGTACTTGGATGGGGCGTTGGTGGTATTGAAGCTGAAGCAGGAATGCTTGGACAGCCTTCATATTTCCCTATTCCAGAAGTTATCGGTGTAAAATTAGTTGGAGATCTTCCGGAAGGAACGACTGCAACTGACCTAGCACTTAAAGTAACTCAAACTCTTCGCGCACAAGGCGTTGTTAACAAGTTTGTTGAATTCTTCGGCCCTGGCGTATCGAAGTTGCCGCTAGCTGACCGTGCAACAATTGCGAACATGGCTCCAGAATATGGTGCTACATGTGGATTCTTCCCAGTTGACGAAGAAGCTCTAAACTACATGCGCTTAACTGGCCGTGATGAAAACCACATCGCAGTTACAAAGCAATACTTGATCGAAAACGATATGTTCTTCACTCCTGATGCTGAAGAGCCAAACTTCACTAAAGTTGTAGAAATCGACCTAAGTGATATCGCTGCAAACCTTTCAGGTCCTAAGCGTCCACAAGACTTGATTCCATTGACTGAAATGCAACAGTCGTTCAAAGATGCAGTTGTAGCTCCAGAAGGAACGCAAGGCTTCGGTCTAACACCAAAAGAGCTTGAGAAAAAAGGCACAATCGAATTCGCAGATGGCCGTAAAGTTGAATTGAAAACAGGTGACGTTGCAATCGCAGCTATCACATCTTGTACAAACACTTCAAACCCTTACGTTATGTTAGCTGCTGGCTTAGTTGCTAAGAAAGCTGTTGAAAAAGGACTTACACCTCCTGCATATGTTAAAACTTCATTGGCTCCAGGTTCAAAAGTCGTTACTGGCTACTTGAACGATTCTGGTCTTACAGAATATATGGACAAAATTGGTTTCAACACAGTAGGTTACGGATGTACTACATGTATCGGAAACTCCGGTCCATTACTTCCTGAAATCGAAAAAACAATTGGCGACGAAGATCTTCTAGTTACGTCTGTACTTTCTGGTAACCGTAACTTCGAAGGACGCGTACACCCATTCGTTAAAGCGAACTACTTAGCTTCACCACCACTAGTTGTTGCATATGCACTAGCTGGAACTGTGAACATCGACTTCGCTAAAGATCCAATCGGACAAGACAAAGACGGTAACGACGTATTCTTCAAAGACATCTGGCCTTCTACACAAGAAGTTAACGATGTATTGAATGCTACAGTTACTCCTGAATTGTTCCGTAAAGAATATGCTCGCGTATTCACAGAAAACGAAGCGTGGAACGCAATCGAAACTACTGATGATTCATTGTATGATTTCGATGACGCTTCAACGTACATCCAAAATCCTCCGTTCTTCGAAAACCTTTCGAAAGAGCCAGGTCCAATCGAAACACTTGCAGGCTTGCGTGTAATCGGTAAGTTCGGTGATTCAATCACGACTGACCACATTTCACCAGCTGGAGCAATTGGTTTGAATACACCTGCAGGAATCTACTTGCGTGAAAACGGCGTAGAGCCACGTAACTTTAACTCGTACGGATCACGTCGTGGTAACCACGAAGTAATGATGCGCGGAACGTTCGCTAACATCCGTATCCGTAACCAAATCGCTGCTGGCACAGAAGGTGGATTCACTACGTACTGGCCAACTAAAGAAGTTATGCCGATCTATGATGCTGCGATGAAATATCAAGCAGACGGAACAGGTCTTGTAGTTCTTGGCGGTAAAGACTACGGAATGGGTTCTTCACGTGACTGGGCAGCAAAAGGAACGAACTTGCTTGGCATTAAAACAGTTATCGTAGAAAGCTTCGAGCGTATTCACCGTTCAAACCTTGTGATGATGGGTGTACTTCCACTTCAATTCATCAATGGCGAAAACGTTGAGTCTCTAGGCTTAACGGGCGAAGAAGAAATCAGCGTAAATATCGCTGAAGGCGTGAAGCCACGTTCAATCCTTAAAGTCACTGCGAAAGCTCCAGACGGCAAGGTAACTGAATTTGACGCACTAGCTCGTTTCGACTCTGAAGTTGAAATTGACTACTACCGTCACGGTGGAATCCTGCAAATGGTTCTTCGTAACAAGTTGGCTGCAAAGTAAGATAATAGCTTATACAAAGAGTACCCGGCTAAGTCCGGGTACTCTTTTTTAGCATGTAGATGAAGTAATTGGGTGAGGTGAGGGAAAGGATGCCGTTACGCTGCGTTCCAGGCGGACGCGTTCTGGAGGGAGCGCGGTGAGCCAACCGGTCGCAAGCTCCCCTGGTTGTCTCACCTGTCGCTCTGATCCTCCCAGAGTCGCCGCCTTACACTACGCTTCACTAGCATATTCTTCTGAAGGAAGCGAGTAAGATCTTCAGCTTTTGACCTGGATTTTTAAATTGAACTTAAAGTGGTAAAGAACAGAAACTATGTTACTTGAAAACTTCAATGAAGTTTCAAACTATTTCAATTCTTAATGTAGGATTGAAGCGAAAGAAGGGGCGACTCCGGGAGGATCAGCGTGCGCCTTGAGACCCCACAGGTAGCGTTAGCGGACGAGGAGGCTCAAGCCACGCCCTCCGGAAAGCGTCCCCTTCTGTAGCGAAAGCCGTTGCGTAGTACGGCTTTTGCGAGTAAAAGCGTAGCGTTAGGAGCATATCTTTGCCGTAAATCCCGGACCACACACCAAGTTCCAATTTCTATTTCAACCTTTATTAACATTTCCCGATGTTTTCACAAGCCAACTGAATTTACATTCGCTATACTAGAGAGTGGGGTGATTATACATGTTCAGCAGTGAAAAACAAATTGAAGTTCGCTATGCAGAAACGGATCAGATGGGTGTGGTGTACCATGCGAACTATCTCGTCTGGATGGAAATCGGGCGTACGACGCTTATCCAAGACCTAGGCTTCCGCTACGCACAACTAGAGAAGGACGGCTACTTAGCGCCGGTTACAGAGCTCTCAGTGAAATATAAGACATCCATTACCTATGGAGAAACGATCACGGTCCGCACGTGGGTCGAGTCGCACGGCAAGCTTCGTACCGTCTATGGCTATGAAATCTTACATGCAGACGGCACGATAGCGGCAACTGCCATTTCGGAGCACGTAATTGTAAAGAAAGAAAGTTTCCGACCGATCGCTTTACGTAAAGTTCATCCAGAGTGGGATGCGAAATATTCGGAAATTCGGCGGGTGAAAGACTGATGGCATTTGGCATCAATCGTCAGCAATTGCGAGACTGGAAGAGGGAAGTGGAACAGGGACACATCGCTTTTTTAACGCATTACTGGTTGGATGATCGCTTTCCGAACGTCAATACCGTCACAAAAGTAGGGTGCAACGACCTGGATAAGCTAGTAGAGTGGGGAGAACAATACGGTTTACGCCGTGAGTGGATTCATTCGAGAGAAAAATATCCTCATTTTGATCTGCTAGGCGAACGCCAAGTAGAAATTTTAAAAAAAGAACAGCGCTTTGATCAATTAAGTCGATTAAAAAATGGTAAGCATAACTCATTGTAGGAGTTGTGCTTACCATTTTATTTTAATTCGTGCGATGATAATGAAATGCTAGTTCTTCGCTCGCAGGGTGCGTATCTACATGCAAATCATGTGCATCAAAGAACCAAAGATCGCGCGCTTCTACATAAAAATGAACACCATCGATCACGGTTTCTGCCGCAATTTCATCGGGTATTTCTTTTGTAATACCAATTGAAAAACCTTCATGTAATGGACTTGATCCGCCATAACGTGCAAAAAACTTTACATAGTCACCTGAAGCGGTTTCCATTTCATCTTGGAACCAGTGAATAGCCTTTTCTGATACCTTGATATTCATGCAGTAAAACGTCCTTTCTAGGTTATAACCACTTGATCTTCGGTTCCGTTCCATCCTTAATGCGGCTAATATTGGCACGGTGGCGATAGAAAATGAAGAAGGCCATCAGTGTGACGACTAATAATAAGTAAAGATCGCCGCTCATTACGTAATAAATTAGACAATAGATGGGTCCGAGAATCGAGACGATGATTGACGTTAACGATACCATTTTCGTTAGCTTTAAAGCAATCAAGAACGTTATGATCACTAGCAAGAAAATCGGCCAACTATAACCAAGTAAGACGCCGCCTGACGTTGCGACCGCTTTACCGCCTCTTAACCCTGCGAAAATCGGGAAAATATGGCCTAGTACAGCGATGACACCGAGTATCAATGGATGAATGCTTGTACCGTCGAAGAATGGTAGTAGAGGCAATAGAACAGCAGCTGTTCCTTTGAAAATATCAAGTAGCGTCACCACTATGCCTGCTTTTTTACCAAGTACCCGGAATGTATTCGTAGCACCCATATTGCCGCTGCCGTGCTTTCGAACATCGGTTTGATAAAATAGTTTCCCAATCCATAAAGCGGAAGGTATCGAACCGAGCAGATAGGCTGCTAGAATGATCATATAATTATCCATAATGAACCCCTTTTGCATGTATAAGTGTTTGCTTTAAGTGTAGCAGAAGCACAAGTTTTGGACAATAATAGTTTTCTATTAGGCTCTACAGAACACGGAAATATGGACAACCTCAAAAAAATCGTTCCGAACGTTGTCACTGTTTCCGCATTGCATTCCTCACATTTCTTCTATACAATAGGTTGAGCTGAAACAAAACGTTGATTTGACAAGGTTTATCAGAAGATGTATGATAAAAATAAGAGAACATTTGTTTGACGGGGGTTTCATTTTGACGAAACATAAAATTCAAAATACGTATGATGATAGTTCAATCCAAATTTTAGAAGGCTTAGAAGCAGTACGAAAAAGACCTGGGATGTATATCGGTTCCACGGATACTAGAGGATTACATCACTTAGTATATGAAATTGTCGATAACTCAGTCGATGAAGCATTGGCTGGATTCGGTAATGAAATCGATGTAAAAATCCATAAAGATGGCAGCGTAAGTGTTCGAGATTACGGACGCGGGATGCCAACAGGGAAGCACCAATCTGGAAAACCAACTGCAGAAGTCATATTGACCGTATTGCACGCAGGTGGAAAGTTCGGTCAAGGCGGCTACAAGACAAGTGGTGGATTGCACGGTGTAGGGGCGTCAGTCGTCAACGCGCTATCTGAATGGTTGGAAGTAACGATTTATCGCGAAGGCAAAAAATTTCGTCAGCGTTTTGAAAATGGTGGAAAGCCGGCTACAACGCTTGAACAAATCGGCACGACGAAAGAGACGGGTACGGTTATCCATTTCAAACCAGACACAACGATCTTTTCAACGATCAAATACCAATACGACACACTGGCTGAAAGATTGCGTGAGTCCGCTTTTCTATTAAAAGGTTTAAAGATTACGTTACAAGAAGAAGGCACCGACAAATCAGACGTCTTCCATTACGAATCTGGTATTGAAGCGTTTATCGAATACTTGAATGAAGAAAAAGACGTGCTGCATGAAGTGGCATATTTAGAAGGCGAAGTAGACGGGATCGAAGTTGAGTTTGCTTTCCAATTTAGCGATGGCTATGCTGAAACGATTCTTTCATTCGTCAATAACGTACGTACAAAAGACGGCGGGACGCATGAAACAGGTGCGAAAGCGGCGATGACTCGTGTGGTGAATGAGTACGCCCGTAAAGCAGGATTACTGAAAGAAAAAGATAAGAACTTAGATGGCTCCGATATTCGTGAAGGAATTGCGGCGATTGTTTCCGTCCGCATTCCTGAAGAAATCTTGCAGTTTGAAGGCCAGACAAAAGGGAAATTAGGTACAAGTGAAGCACGTACCGTAACAGATGCGGTCGTTTCTCAGAAGCTATTGTACTTTTTAGAAGAAAATGCTGAGTTAAGTGCGAATCTGGTGCGTAAAGCGATTCGTGCGCACCAAGCACGTGAAGCAGCGAGAAAAGCGCGAGAAGATGCACGTTCGGGTAAAAAACGTAGAAAGTCTGATACGTTATTGTCAGGTAAACTAACACCTGCACAATCGAGAAACGCTGCGAAGAATGAATTGTATCTTGTCGAAGGTGACTCTGCGGGCGGTTCCGCTAAACAAGGTCGTGATCGTACGTTCCAAGCGATCTTGCCACTACGAGGTAAAGTAATCAATACTGAAAAAGCGAAACTTGAAGATATTATGAAAAATGAAGAAATCAATACGATCATCCATGCGATTGGTGCAGGTGTCGGTGCAGATTTCCAAATTGAAAATGCAGCCTACGATAAAATCATCATCATGACCGATGCCGATACAGACGGTGCACATATCCAAGTTTTATTGCTAACATTCTTTTATCGCTATATGAAGCCGTTAATCGAAGCTGGAAAAGTATATATTGCACTGCCACCTTTGTTTAAAGTGTTCAAAGGGTCTGGTAAAAGTGAAAAACTAGCGTATGCATGGACAGAATCCGATTTAGCTGAAGCGATGAAGAAAATCGGTAAAGGCTATATGCTTCAACGCTATAAAGGTCTTGGTGAGATGAATGCCGATCAATTATGGGAAACGACGATGAATCCTGAAACGCGTACATTGATCCGTGTTACGATTGAGGATGGCGCGAAGTCAGAACGTCGTGTAACTACGTTGATGGGTGATAAAGTCGAACCACGTCGTAAATGGATTGAAGAAAATGTCGATTTTGGTTTAATTGAAGAACATAATATATTAGATAATGCATTTATACATGTTGAGGGGGATATGGAATGACCCATTCAGAAACGTTTCAAGATCTACCTTTAGAAGAAGTTATTGGTGATCGATTTGGGCGTTACAGTAAGTATATTATCCAAGACCGCGCGATACCAGATGCGCGGGACGGCTTAAAGCCAGTTCAGCGTCGAATCCTCTACGCGATGTTCCATGAAGGAAATACGCATGATAAAGCGTTCCGTAAGTCAGCGAAAACAGTCGGTAACGTAATCGGTAACTACCATCCGCACGGCGATACGTCTGTGTATGATGCGATGGTACGTATGAGTCAGTCATGGAAATTACGTCATGAAATGATTGATATGCACGGGAATAACGGATCCGTAGACGGTGACTCAGCTGCTGCGATGCGTTATACAGAAGCTCGTTTATCAGCCATTGCTAGCGAAATGCTACGTGATATCCGTAAAGAAACGGTCGATTTTGCACCGAACTTTGATGATACTGAACTAGAACCAACCGTTTTACCCGGGCGATTCCCTAATTTGCTCGTCAACGGCTCGACAGGTATCTCAGCAGGCTACGCAACAGACATTCCACCTCATGCCCTGCATGAGGTGATTGATGCCGTATTAATGCGCCTGAAGAACCCTGACGTGAGTGTGGAAGAGTTGATGACAGTCATTCCGGGACCTGATTTCCCTACAGGGGCAATTATTCAAGGGACAGACGGTATACGAACAGCTTATAAAACGGGTAAAGGGCGCTTCATTATCCGTGCTAAATGGGAAATTGAGCAACTAAAAGCTGGTAAAACACAAATCGCCATTACGGAAATTCCGTATGATGTCAATAAAGCGAATTTAGTGAAGAAAATGGACGAATTGCGCCATGACCGTAAACTTGACGGCATTGCGGAAATTCGTGATGAATCGGATCGTACAGGCTTGCGCATTGTCGTGGAACTGAAGAAAGATATGGATGGCAATGCGATTATGCAATATTTACTTAAGCATACCGATTTGCAGATCACGTATAACTTCAATATGATCGCAATCGCAG
>NZ_JAPMIW010000002.1:38758-137774 GCF_033088395.1 Sporosarcina sp. GW1-11
GACGCATATATCGATCACCAAAAAGAAGTTATCACGAGACGTTCTGCATTCGATATTCGTAAGGCGAAAGACCGTCTACATATCGTCGATGGCTTAATGAAAGCTTTGTCTATTTTAGATGAAGTCATTCAGACGATTCGTGCCTCAAAAGATAAAAAAGATGCGAAACAAAACTTAGTGGATGCTTACGAATTTACTGAAATTCAAGCAGAAGCGATTGTTTCGTTGCAGTTATATCGTCTGACGAATACGGATATTACGGAATTGAAGAAGGAAGAAGAAGAACTTCGTGCGTCAATTGAAGTACTCGAAGGCATCTTAGCAAGTGAATCGAAGCTAATTTCTGTTCTCGTAAAAGAAATTAAAATGATCCGCAAGCAGTTTGCGGAACCTCGTCTTTCTGTCATTGAAGAGAAGATTGAGGAGTTGAAAGTGGACTTGGATATTTTAATTCCGAGCGAAGAAGTGATGGTATCCGTAACGAAAAGTGGTTATGTGAAGCGCACAAGCATGCGTTCTTATTCAGCGTCGGGCGGTAAAGGGCAAGAAATGAAGGAAGATGATTATAATCTACTAGAAATGACGATGAATACGCAGCATCATCTATTGTTGTTCACATCACTCGGTAATTATATCTATCAGCCAGTCCACGAGCTCCCAGATATCCGTTGGCGTGATTTAGGACAGCATCTATCCAGTATCGTCGGGCTCGAACCTAACGAAGAACTAGTGGATGTTATTGGTATTGAAAGCTTTGATGAAAATCAATGTGTCTTAACAGCCGCGTCCAATGGCAACGTTAAACTATCGAAACTATCTGATTTCCAAGTACAACGTTATAACCGCTCATTCAAAGGGATGAACGTCAAAAAAGGCGAAAGATTAGTAGGCGCACGTCTTGTGACGGGAACAGAAGATGTTCTACTCGTCAGCAATCAAGCCTATTCATTACGTTTCGCGTTAAACGAGCTCGCGATTACAGGCATCCGTACAGGCGGCGTCAGAGGTATTCATTTAAAGCCAGAAGACGAACTAGTAGCATTTGAAGTCATCACAGACCAAACGAAGAATATTTTCCTCGCGACGCAGCGCGGATCTGTCAAGCGAATGAACATTTCAGAGTTCGAAACTAGCTCAAGAGCCCTTAGAGGCGTAACCGTTGTAAAAGAATTAAAGTCCAATCCGCATCGTATTGTGGATATGAAAGCCGTAAAAGACGACGAAGATTTCGTCCTACTGACAGCCAAAAACCAAAAAGTTGAAGTCGATCCGATGGCGTTAAAGAACACCAATCGGCAATCAACCGGAAGTGCGGTCGTAGACGAAACCAAGGACGGACAAATCGTTCAAGTGTCTTCGGTGAAAAAAGAAAGTAAATAAATATCAAAAGGGTTGGAAATCATCGCGATTTCTAACCCTTTTTATTATTCATACAGGATAGCGCTACTACATGTAAGGAGTTTTGCGAGGTCTGGTGGTGAATCATCGTTTGGGGCAACTTTGGCTCGGTTGCGGGTGGCAATGGCGCGGTTCGGGGCAGCTTTTGCTCGGTTGTAGGTGGCAATGGCGCGGTTCGAGGCAGCTTTGGCTCGGTTGTAGGTGGCAATGGCGCGGTTCGAGGCAGCTTTGGCTCGGTTGCGAGTGGCAATGGCGCGGTTCGAGGCAGCTTTGGCTCGGTTATAGGTGGCAATGGCGCGGTTCTGGGCAGCTTTGGCTCGGTTATAGGTGGCAATGGCGCGGTTCTGGGCAGCTTTGGCTCGGTTGTAGGTGGCAATGGCGCGGTTCTGGGCAGCTTTGGCTCGGTTGTAGGTGGCAATAGTGCGGTTCGAGGCAGCTTTGGCTCGGTTGTAGGTGGCAATGGCGCGGTTCTGGGCAGCTTTGGCTCGGTTGCGGGTGGCAATGGCGCGGTTCTGGGCAGCTTTGGCTCGATTGTAGGTGGCAATGGCGCGGTTCGAGGCAGCTTTGGCTCGGTTGCGAGTGGCAATGGCGCGGTTCGAGGCAGCATTCGCGCGGTCACGTACTGTATCCAAATCTATCACAATTATAACATTCCACATACTAAGCGCTTATCTTTCTCCAATGTCGTGTCTATCTCTCATAAAAGTCGGGACTATGTATACTTATCAGAAAATAAAAAATTCGAAAAACTCTTCCCTATCAATGGTTCACCGCCACGATGTAGTCTTTTTATAGTCCTAATAAGATTAATTAGTTACTCCATAAAAGAAAATATAGAGGAAAAAACACTTTGTTATGATTCTATCCAAGGAATGAAATAAAAAGTACTAACAGAAGCGGAGAGGTGAGGTGTAGATGAGCATGGTGAATGAAGTACTACAATCAACTATTGAATTGGATCCATTATTTAGTCCACGGAGTATTGCGGTTATGGGGGCCTCTGAGAATACGAACAAAATAGGTTACTTGCAATTGAAAGCACTGATAGATGGAGGATTTGAAGGAGACATTTATCCGATTCATCCGAAATCGAAAGAAATCGCAAACTTACCTTGTTATTCAAGCGTAGGGGATACGCCACATGAAGTTGATCTAGCTATTCTATGTGTCGGGCTCAATCAAGTAGAAAGTTGTTTAATAGAATGCGGTGAAAGTGGTGTTAAAGCTGCAATCGTGTTTGCGTCTGGCTATTCAGAGATTGGCGAGGAAGGCATAGTTGCACAAAATCGCTTAAAAGAAATTGCGGTTCAATACAATATGCGCTTAATCGGTCCTAACTGTGTGGGACTGCTTAATACAACGAACGGATTAATGGGAACGTTCTCCCCTGGACTAACTCTTGTACCGCTTGGAAAAAGACGTGAAGTTGGATTTGTTACACAAAGTGGTGCGTTTGGCGTATTAACATATATTGCCGCTGCACAGCACGGTCTAACGTTTAACTATTTTGTGAGCGTAGGTAATGAAGTCGATGTAGGTTTTTCCGATGTCATCGAGTATATGCTACATGATCCGAAAACAAAAGTCGCAAGCGGCTATTTAGAAGGCGAGAAAAACCCAGAGAAGTTACGGATGCTAGCAAAGTATGCACTAGAGATCAATAAACCAATGGTTATTATGAAATCGGGGCGCAGTAGTGCAGGTAGCCGAGCAGCAGCATCACATACCGGCTCATTAGCAGGTGCTGACCAAATATATGACGGTTTCTTTAAACAGGCTGGGATTGTACGTGCAGATGATTACGATGATATTGTGTCCTTCTCAAAATTATTTTTATCAAATAAAATACCGACTGGACGAAATACAGTAATCGTTACGAGTTCAGGGGGAAGAGGCATCAATGAAACCGATCGATGCGAATCTCACGGATTAACGATTCATCCATTAAGCGACAAGATTAAAAGTCAAATCGAAAAAAATATCCCTAGTTTTGCAAGCGCTTCCAATCCTATCGATTTAACTGCTGCTGCATCGATTACACATCCAGAGCTCTTTATTGAACCGCTAAAAGTACTGGTCAATGATCCGGAGACAGACATTATTATTTTTTCAGAATTCCCGCTTCACTGGGATGAGCACACGCCTATTCTGCAAGAGTTCGTCGAGCTTTGCAAGAACACGGATAAGTTCATACTTGTTACGACATTCCCACTTGAAGGGATGTCTACTCCGAAAAGTACACAATATTTAGAGGATAACGGAATCCCATTTGTTCGTGGGGATATGAACCCTATCCGTTCCCTGGCCAAGCTAGTAGATTACGGGGAAGCGTACAGAAAGGCGAACGTGCAAGAGAAACATGCACCTAGCAACGAGACACCGAAGAAGAATATCCACCATTTATTGCCTAAAAATCAAACGCTTAGCGAATCCCAGTCAAGTGAAATCTTGTCTGCTTACGGAATTCCAACGACGAAACGCGCGGTGGCTACTACAGAAGACCAAGCTGTGATTTTCGCAAATGAAATTGGCTATCCGGTCGTTTTAAAAGTCGATTCACCTGATATTCCACATAAAACGGAAGTAAACGGGATTCGATTAAATGTACAGAACGATGAAGACGTACGAAGAGCTTTCCAAGAGATCTACAAAAGCGCGAAAGAACATTGCCCAACAGCGAATATCCACGGAATTTCTATTCAGCAAATGTTGTCAGAAGGCGTAGAAGTTATTGTTGGTGTGACAAATGATCCGACATTCGGACCTGTCATCATGTTCGGACTCGGTGGCGTATTTGTAGAAGTATTCAAAGATGTTTCTTTCCGTGTCGCTCCTATTACGAGACAAGATGCAATCGACATGATGGAAGAGTTAAAAGGTAATCAATTACTACAAGGTGTTCGAAATAAACATGCAGTCGATACGGAAGCGATCATCGACGTGCTACTGAAAGTATCTGCATTAATACAAGACTACGCAGATGAAATTCAAGAGATTGATATTAATCCGTTAATTGTTTATGAAGATGGCATTGTTGCGGCAGATGCATTGATTATTACAACGTGAGGTGGATGAACAATGGATTTAGATAAAAGCATCATCGGATTAACGAGTAAAGAATATGTTTTCGAAGTAGAAAATCGCCACGTCGGCCAATTCGCTGCTGCGATTGGAGATAACAATCCATTGTATACGGATGAGAGTTATGCAAAACAATCCGCATATGAAGGCTTGATCGTTCCACCGACCTTCCCAATCGCTATGAATAATGGAGATGTAGAGTTACCTATCGATTTGGATCATCGTAGAATGCTTCACGGAGAACAAGAATTTATCTACCATAAACCGGTTCGAGTAGGTGATCGTCTACATTGCCAGCTAAAAGTTAGTGACTTATACGATAAAGAAGGTAAAAGTGGGAACATGCAGTTTTTAAAGCTAGATACAGAAATGAAAGATGAGACAGGCGAATTAGTTTGTATTAGCCGCATGAATATCGTCTATCGTTCACTGGCGAAATAAGGAGGAGGCTATCAAATGATTAAAGATTGGGTGTTGGAAGAACTAGTAGTGGGTCAAAAAACAGAACCGATGATGAAACCGCCAATTACAAAAGTACAACTCGCTCAATACGCAGGTGCTTCAGGGGATTTTAATCCTCTGCACCTTGACGATGAGTTTGCTAGAAAGATTGGAATGGATGGAGTCATTGCACACGGCATGCTCGTGATGGGCTTTCTAGGAGAGTATGTGATGAAAATCGCGGCGCAGCAAGCAAGAGTCGTCAATTTCAACATGCGTTTCGGGAACATGACGTTTCCAGGCGATGAAATTCGCTGTTCGGGGAGTGTCGATTCGCTGCATCGCTCTTGACTTGACAGCCGAAAAGAAATCGGGTGAAGTCGTTGGATCTGGAAAGGCGATTCTAGAACTGAATGACTAAGGAATTGTGAAATAGGAGGAATGAATGATGGGAAATATTAAAGATCGCTATGCCATTGTCGGCGTAGGAGAAAGTAAACGCTCACGAAAGTCGGGCACAACGCCTCTTCACTTAGCACTCGATGCAGCGAGAGCCGCCATAGAAGATGCTGGCTTAAAAGCAACAGACATCGATGGGTTCATGAATTATAACGAAAATGATTCCTGTACATCCCACCAGTTAGCCACGTACTTAGGTGTTCGACCTAAATACGTAAAAGATATTCAAGGTGGCGGAGCGAGTACAGAAATGTTGATTGCTGATGCCGTTTCACTTATTGAATCTGGCATGTTAACGACAGTATTGATCTACCGCTCGATGAATGGTAGTTCAGGAACACGAGTGGGCCGTGGCTATGATCCGGATATGCTACAAGGTGCTTTATCTGGTGGAAGTTTTGTTATTCCTTATGGTTCGGCAAGTCCATCCCAGTGGTTCGGTATGTATGCGACACGTCATATGCATGAAACGGGCATCACAAAAGAACATTTAGGGCATGTCTGCTTGAGTTTCTATGAGCATGCGCAGCGTAACCCGAATGCCTTCTTACACGGTAAACCATTAACGATGGAAGAGTATTTAGCGACACCAGATATTAGCTACCCATTCAATATCCATGATTCTTGCTTGGAACTTGATGAAGGGAACGCCATTATTGTTACATCTGCGGAGAAAGCAAAAGACTGCACATCAAGACCAGTCTATATTATGGGGATGTCCGCAAGACAATGTCACCCACATACGCATTACTGGAATGACATTGACCAAGTAGCTTCTGATTACGTAGCGCAAGAAGTTTACGAGAACGCAGGTGTGACACCCAAAGACATTGATGTCGCATCCATCTATGACTGCTTTAGCTGGGTCGTATTGCGTCAACTAGAAGCGTACGGATTCGCTAAGCGCGGGGAAGTAGGAGAGTTTGTCGCACAAGGGAACTTAAAAATTGGCGGTAAACTACCAACTAATACGGCGGGTGGAATGTTGTCTGAAGGCTATACCCACGGCATGAACAACGCGCTGGAAATTGTTAGGCAATTACGCCATGACTATAAAGGTACCGATCGCCAAGTAGAAGACTGCAAGATCGGAATTTGTACCGGCTGGGCGGGACCAGATATCGCCGGTGCTATGATTTTACGAAACTAGGAGGAATAGTATGAAACACGTAACGACAGCATACCAAAAACCGATTCCATTGAAAGATCAAGATAATCAACCATACTGGGATGCAGCGGATAAGCATCAATTGGCGCTTCAAAAATGTGATGACTGCCAAGCCTATGCACATCCTCCAGGTCCTAGTTGCGCAAAGTGTGGAAGTGAAAATGTTAGCTGGGAAAACTTTGGAGATGATATTCAAGCGACAGTCTATTCATATGTCGTTTCGTATCGGCCGTTCTTGCCAGGCTTCCAAAATGAGTTACCGACGATTATCGCATTAGCACAGCTAGACGACGTGCCGGAAGTGAAAATCATGGGCAACATTTTACATTGCGAAGAAAAAGAGTTGAAGATTGGACTACCTATCCAAATGACTTGGGTAGATATTACGGAAGACCGAGCGCTACCGCAATGGGTTCCAGTGACGAACTGATCGATAGATGAGATAGAAAGGATGAGGGATTATGGATTTCTCTTTTACTAAAAAGGAAGAAAGGTTTAGAACCGAACTACGCACATGGCTTGAAGAGAATCTTCCGGAAGGATGGCTAGAAGGCAAAAGAGATTTACCGGAGGAACTCGATGAATACTCAGCATATTTACGAGCTTGGCAAAGAAAGCTCTATGATGGTGGTTGGGCAGCAATCGCTTGGCCGAAAGAGTATGGCGGTAGAGATGCTAGCCTCATGGAAGAAATTATTTATCACCAAGAGATGGTACGTGTCAAAGCACCGCCACTCATTAACTATATAGGGATACATATGGTAGGCCCTACGTTAATTGATATGGGTACTGAAGAGCAAAAGGAGAAATACTTGAAGAAAATCTTAACGGGTGAAGAAATTTGGTGTCAAGGGTATTCGGAGCCAAGTGCAGGGTCAGATTTAACAGCACTTAAAACACGTGCTGTTAAAGACGGAGATCGTTGGCTCATTAACGGACAGAAAGTATGGACGAGCTATGGTCACGTAGCCGATAAATGTTTCTTGCTTACGCGAACGAGCACTGTGCCAGAAAAAAAGCATCGAGGCATTACCGTGTTCTTAATAGATATGGACCAGCCGGGTGTAGAAACACTTCCAATCGTTCAAATGGACGGTCATAAAGACTTTAACGAAGTCTATTTAACAGATGCGGTCGCAACAGATGCAGATATCGTTGGAGCAGTTGATTCAGGCTGGCATGTATTAATTGCATTGATGCTGCATGAGCGTACAGGAATTGGTGCTGAACTCTTTACATTGGAAAAGCAATTTGAGGATACAGTGACATTAACGCAACAATATAAAGTGAATGGACAGCCACTCATCCATAATCCATTAATTAGACAGAAGATGGCAGGCTTCTATGCTCGCGTGCGTGGATCACTATTAAATTACTATAGAAACCTAACAATGACCGTAAAGAACGGACAACCAGGACCTGAAAGCTCGATTGATAAATTAGTCGTCAGTGAGTTGAATAAAGAGTTGTCTTCATTCGCGGTAGAGATCCAAGGTCACCAAGGTGTGTTATGGGATAAGGACGCAGCTGTAGATTCCAAATGGCAACGTTTATTCCTCGCTTCATTCGGTCAAACGATCGGTGGCGGTACGAGCGAAGTGCAGCGAAATACAATTGGTGAAAGAGTATTAGGATTACCGAAAGATATGGGACGTTAATAGATAGCGGAGGGATGAACTATGGACTTTTCACTAACAGAAGATCAAGAGATGTTTCGTGGACATATTCGTAAAATGCTAGATAAATCTGGCGGTACGCAAGTCGCTCGGGAAATGATTGCAAACAATCCCGATAACTTAAAGAACGTATATCGTACGCTGGCAGAATTAGGATGCTGCGGTATCAATATTCCGGAAGAATACGATGGCTTAGATTTAGAAGCACTAGACCTAGTCCCAACAGTTGAAGAACTAGGCCGTTCACTAGTCCCAGGATTATTTATGGAAACGAACGCTTTAGTTGTACCGATTATTAAAAAATATGGTACGGACGAGCAAAAGCAACATTATCTAACAGCTATTGCGGCTGGAGAAAAGCAAGTGTCTTTCGCAGCACTGGAACCATTCAATGACTTTTCACCACAAGGCATTCAATGCTCTTTAGCAAAGAAAGACGGTCAGTACGTATTGAACGGTACAAAAATTCTTGTACCTGAAGCAGAATTAGCAGATGCATTTTTGCTAGTCGTTCGTACGAGTGTAGACGAAGATGATGGTTTGACACTTGTCTTGATCGATGCAGTAGATGAGTTGAATATCGAAAGACAACTATCATTCGACGAAGCGAAGCATGTCGCGAAAATCGAATGCAATCAACTGGTAATTACCGAAAACCAAATCATAGGCGAAATCGATAAAGGGTGGGAACAACTTCAAGAAGGTCTACTGTACTTCAATGCGGCACTTAGTTCATATATGGTTGGGGCTATGGAACATGTGGTCCACATGGCTGCGGAATATGCGAAAATTCGTGAGCAGTTCGGTCAACCCATCGGTCGCTTCCAAGCAGTCAAGCACAGCATCGTGGATATGAAAGTACATTTAGAAATCGCTCGTTCATTGAGCTACTACGCCAATTGGGTAGTAGATACCGAGGAAATCGATCGTGAAGCAGCAGTATATAGCGCACGTACGTATGCAACCGAGAAATTTATTGAAGCAGCTTCACAGAACATTCAGCTCCATGGAGGCATTGGATTTACAGAAGAAATCGATTGCCATTTATATGTAAAACGTGCGCGTTATTATGATCAATATTTAGGTTCCACACCTTTTTATCAAGAGAAAGTAGTTGCTTCATTAGGCTGGTAATCAAAAGGAGGAAATTATATGACACAAGTAACAGAGCAAGTAAAAGCATACGGGAATGTCATCAATGGTGAGTCGGTACCCGCACAAGACGGAGCTACGACAACTAGTATTGATCCGGCGACAGGAGAAACGTGGGCAGTCATCCCGTCTAGTTCTATTGAAGATGCCGAGCAAGTGATCCAAGCAGCGCGTGGCGCATTTGAAAATTGGTCCAGTCTTTCGGCTCGTACGCGCGGCGACTACTTACGAAAAGTTGGGGATATGATCTCGGAGCACGCGACAGAGTTACTTGAACTCGAAACGCGCAATAACGGCTGGGTCCTCGATGAGTATGGCTATCTTGCAGAAGTGTTGAAGCAAGTATGGTATGACGCAGCAGGTTCAGCCGCGCTACTAGGCTCACAAGGACGTACGGTACAAATGGGAACAGGTGACTTTGGATTTACGCTACGTAAGCCTTACGGAGTCGTAGTCGGAATCCTCCCTTGGAACGCACCGTTATTCACGTTTACGATAAAAGCGGCTTACGCGTTAGCTGCTGGAAATACAGTTGTTATGAAACCATCTGAAAGTGCAGCGGTCGGATCGTTGCGCTACGGTGAACTCATTTCAAAAATCTTGCCTCCAGGCGTACTCAACGTAATTTCAGGTTCCGGACGCGTGATAGGTGATTACTTAGTCGCTCATAAAGAAGTAAACAAAGTGAGCTTAACAGGTTCAATCGGGACAGCTGAAATGATTACAAAAGCGACGGCAAAATCACCGAAGTCGTTAATCTTTGAACTCGGTGGGAAATCACCAAATATCGTCTTTGAAGATGCAGATATTGAACAAGCAGCTCACGGATTAATTAGCGGGATTTTCACACGTAACTCTGGTCAGCTCTGTGTTTCGGGATCCCGTATGCTGATCCAGCGCACAATTTACGATAAAGTTATCGCTCATATGAAAGAATTGATGACGGATAGTGAATTTGTAAAACATGGGGATACATTAGATAAAAACAATACGATGGGGCCAATCGCTAACGAAGCGCAGTATAAGAAAGTTTGCTCTTATATAGACGAAACAGCGAAAGATGCGTATGAAGTCGTATTTGGCGGAAAATATGGCGGGGAACATGTATTGCCAGGTCAACCTGAATACGCGAACGGTTACTGGGTTGCCCCAACACTAGTGAAGGTGACGGACAATAATCAAAAGCTATGCCGTGAAGAAATCTTCGGTCCTGTGGCGGTGGCGATTCCGTTTGATACGGAAGAAGAAGCGATTCAAATTGCTAATGATACAAGCTTCGGTCTTGCGGCTGGTGTGTGGACAAAAGATCTAGGCAGAGCACATCGTCTAATTGATAAGCTCCAAGCAGGTAATGTATGGGTGAATACGTATGCTAGAGTCGGAGTGGATTTACCATTTAGCGGTGTCAAAGAAAGCGGTTACGGATCAGACTCAATCCTTGAATACACACAAGAAAAAGCTTGCGTCATCAACATTCGTTAAGTAGCAATAGAGTAGGGTCTGCATTTGTGCAGATCCCTTATTTTTAGCACGACAAATAGACTGAACATACTGAATGTCGCTTTACTAAATAACTGTCATGAAATATATAGGAGGAGGTCACTTTATGAGAGAAACAGCGGCAAATGACAAGTCAATTAATAGAGGACTCTATTTAATCAGTTTTGGGGCGTTCTTTATTATGTTAAGTTTAGCAACGCATCTTCCTGCATATCCGCATATGATTCAGGAATTTAACTTAACGCCTGGTTATGCAGTATGGATGCAGTTAGGATTAGCAGTTGGTCTGACTGGATTCCAGCCTCTACTCGGTTGGATCGGCGACTCTTACGGATTAAAGGTAGTCATCTTAATCGGTGGGATTTTCATGGTCCTTGGATCCTTGCTCGTCGCGTTCTCCTTTTCTTTCTGGGTGCTCGTTCTCGGTTTATTCTTTAAAGGAGTATCAGGAGCAGCGATTGCACCGTCAGGCATTGCTTACGCGGGAAGGCTTATGAAAGGAGCCAACCGTGGTAAAGCAATCGGAACATTTTTAGGGCTTATTACTATCGGCTCCGTATTTGGACCGGTTATTAGTGGGATGATCGTTGATATAGTCAACTGGCAAGCAAGCTTTTTGCTTACGGCTGTTCTCGGTATGATCGCACTTGTATTATTTAGCTTCGTACCAAAAATGAAAACAGTTAAGCGACACAAGTTGGATGTACTAGGATTGATTTTTGTTATCGTTCTATTACTTGGTCTGTTGACGATTCCTACATTCATTAATAGCTTTGGTATCTCATCTGGTATGTGGATCCCTTCATTCGTAGTATTCCTCATCGCATTGACTGCGTTAATCATCGTGGAGAGAAAGCAACATTCACCTCTACTAGATATTAACTACGTAGCGAATCGCAATTTCTGGGTACCGACAACAATTGCCGTGTTTATTTTCTTAGGTTATACCGGCGTCATGTACTTAATGACATTTTTCGTCCAAAGCGTTCAAGGAAAAGATGCGACAACAGTCGGCTTTCTACAGATGGCCGTATTCCTAGGCACATCAACAGCCGCTTATTTCACAGGTAAAATACTAAAGAACTTCTCTGCACGATTGATTATCGGTACAGGTATTCTCGTATTCGCTTCTGGGATCGTTATGTTGAACTTCGTTACACTAACAACATCGTTTATATATTTGTTCATCACTATGAGTTTAATCGGTATAGGTGTAGGCCTCCAAACACCGGCTGTGAAAGCTCTCATTGTATCGGAAGCTGCAACAGAACGGATGAACGTCGTGACATTTACGAATTCAGTAATTGAAACCATTGCACAAAGAATGGGTGCTTCGTTTGCGCTAGTGGCCTTCTCGATTTTTAGTGCAAACGGCAATATGGTGGCAGCGGTATCCAATACTTCATGGATCATCATGATTTTCATCGGAATCGCCTTATTGTTTTTACCACTTATTCCACGAGCTATCCCTGGAATTCACAGTAGTGAAGATTTAGTAGATACAACGATTGTTCCTCAGCCGTTAAAACCTGAGGAAATAAAATAAGAATGGCAAATAGCGTGTAGAGAGGAGATTTTTCATGAATATTTACGTTTTATTGAAAAAAACATTTGATACAGAGGAAGCAATCACGGTCACTAATGGTCAAATTGACGAGAGTGGGGCAGAGTTTATTATTAACCCGTATGACGAATACGCGGTGGAGGAAGCGATTGTACAGCGCGATCAACACGGTGGCACGGTAACAGTCGTAACGATCGGGAATGAGGACTCAGAGAAGCAATTACGTACTGCTTTAGCTATGGGGGCGGATCATGCGGTACTGATTGACACCGATGATGACCTAGAAGAAGGAGACTCCTATACAACAGTCAAAATTTTAGAGAAATTCTTCGAAGATAAAGAGGTAGATTTAATTCTTGCTGGTAATGTAGCCATTGACGAAGCGAGCGGACAAGTCGGCCCTCGATTAGCAGAACGTTTAACGATTCCATTCGTTACGACGATCGTAAAACTAGAAATTGAAGACGGCACTGCAAAAATCGAAAAGGACGTTGAAGGTGATCTGGAAAAAATCGAAGTGTCGCTGCCATTGCTCGTAACATGCCAACAAGGACTGAATGAACCTAGATACACTTCACTGCCAGGCATTATGAAAGCGAAAAAGAAGCTGTTAGAGAAGTTGGAACTAGACGATCTGGACTTGGATTCGGACGATGTCGAATCGAAAACAGCAACAGTTTCAATTTTCCTCCCTCCTAAAAAGCAGGCAGGTCGTATGCTACAAGGAGAAATGGCAAGCCAAGTAAAAGAACTAGTGGATCTATTATCGAATGAAGCAAAAGTGATCTAAACCATCTAACGATAGGAAGGAGTTTTACAATGAGTGAAAAAATACTAGTAATCGGTGAATTACAGCAAGGTGTTCTCCGTAGAGTCAGTTTTGAAACGATTGCAGCAGCAAAACAAGTACACGCTCACGCCGAAGTTGTGGCGCTAGTCATGGGAGATGGCGAGTTACAGCGAGCGGCGGAAGAAATGATTCAGTATGGTGCAGATCGTGCCATTACCGTTTGCCATGCAAACTTAGCGAACTATACGTCAGAAGGCTTCGGACAAGTGATCATGGAAGTGATGCAGGAAGAAAATCCAGCAGGCGTCATTATGGGCCATACTGCAGCTGGAAAAGATGTCACACCTAAAATCGCAAGCCGCCTAGATCTAGGATTAGTATCAGATGCTGTGGCGATTGAAAACGATGGTAGTCAAGTCATCTTTACACGACCGATTTATTCTGGTAAAGCGTTTGAAAAGAAAGTAATAAAAGGTGATGGACTAGTTTTTGCGACTATCCGTCCGAATAATATTGCCGCGCTTGAAAAAGTCGAAAGTCGAACGGGTGTCATTACAGCTAAAGCAGTCGATGTAAAAGACTTACGGACAATTGTCAAAGAAGTGATTCGCAAGAAGACGACAGGTGTGGACTTGTCAGAAGCGAAAATCGTAATTGCAGGTGGGCGCGGCGTTAAGAGCGCGGGAGGCTTTCAATCACTCTATGAGCTAGCGGATCTGCTTGGCGGCGCTGTAGGTGCTTCTCGTGGCGCTTGTGATGCTGGTTACTGTGACTACTCCTTACAAATCGGACAAACTGGAAAAGTCGTTACACCTGATCTTTATATCGCGGTTGGAATCTCAGGTGCAATCCAGCATATGGCGGGAATGTCTAACTCAAAAGTAATCGTCGCAATTAACAGTGATGAGGAAGCGAGCATCTTCAATGTAGCGGATTATGGAATTGTAGGCGATTTATTTGAAGTACTTCCTTTGTTCATTGAAGAAATTAAATTGGCAGGCGCGTTAGTATCGTAAGTGATCTAAGGCTTGAAGTGTTATCTTGAATAGGAGCAGTCCAGTACGTTCGTTTCCTTCGAACATACTGGACTGTTTTTTATTTAGCTTTTAGTCGTAATTTCCTCACATTCCCTGAATTCGTGAAAAGTGAATAGAAAATTCTGTAAAAATGTGATAAACTAATCGAAACTTGGTGTTATTGGGGGTAATAGTCTTGATAGGTTCCGATAGACCTTTGAATGAAACGAATCATTTTGAAAAACTAGCGAACAAAATTGATGATTTTCAAGTGATTATTTTATATGATCGTCAGCCAAATCAATTTGATTATGATTATTTACTACATTTCCCTTCCGAAAAGTTAAAGTACAAGATAGAGAGTACTTGTATTTTTCCAAGAAGCAAATCAGAAACGTTTATTGTACGGCAGCAAAAGTATGAAGAAAATTTTGATCTGTTTTTCAAATTAAGAATAAAGGCAAGAGATGAAATGCTAGTAAGAATCACCGAGTTCCTGACAGCTAAATTTTACAGTACAAATGAACATCACCTCATCCCTCTATTAGAAAATAAACCAACGCTAAAATGGGAAATTCTAAATAAACTCTTCCAAAAATACGAAGCAATGTTGAAGTTGAATACGCGGCTAAACGATGAACAATCATGGGAAGGGTTTAGAAAATTATTTAAAACGTATTTATTGAATCATGCATTAGAAGAAATGGTTCAAAATTATGGCTATGAGCACCTTCATTCAATGGATAAAGAAGAGCTCAATCGATTATTTTTCCAGAAAATGAATAGTAACTTTGCTACCAATGATAATTTTATCGATACCTTTACCGATGTTGTCAACATGTATATGAAGAAATGGATTCCAGAAATAGTTGTTCAGTTTGAAGTGGAGAAAGACCCTATGAAGCAGATTACAACTATGTTAGAAGCTAGTCATCCTGTAGCAGAACACCAGCATATTGAAACGACGGTAAAGAATAATAACTTCACCGTGATGAGTAATCCTATTTACCAGTTCATTACCGAAGCTCTGTCCAATAGAAAGTTTATACAAAACGAGTATGGTGAGTGGCCAAGGGCGTCTATACAAAATAATACACTTAGCGGTTCTGTCCAATTAGTTCCTTTAGACAATGTACAGGCACCTGATAATGGAGAGGATATGCAAGAGTTAGCCAATCATATAACTGAGTTAGATATAGATGTTCTTGATACATTGTGCCATCTCTATTTAACGCGATCTTCAGACACTTCAGATCACGTTAAAATCCGTCTAGATGACTTATTACACAGTCGAGGATTGAAAACAAAATTAGGCGGAACAGGTAGGAGAGGTGGGTTTGAAAAGCAACAACGCACGCAATTTTTGAAAGCGCTTTCTATTATTCAGAGTTTATGGATTGAGATGGACACTATTGTAGTGTACAAACAAGGGAAAGCGGTCAAGAAGCCGATACAAGGACGCGCGTTTTTATTTACTTCTGAAAAGGGTCATCCATATTCATTCACTATGGATCAACAAAATGACGTATTTCTAGTAACTATTGGAGAGGCATTCGAGCATTTTTTAAAAGGATCAGGCAGGCAAGTGAAGTTGCAGCCAAATCAAGCGGTTGAATTTAATCCGTATCAACGAAAATGGGAGAAAAAATTAATTCGTTATTTAAGTTGGCGCTGGCGTACACAAGCGCGTAAAGCGAGCTATCTTCAGCCGCATAAAATTAGTACATTACTCGAAAAGTTGGACGTTCAACTAGATTCCCAAGCACCATCACGCATACGGGACCGCTTTGAAAAGGCGCTTGATCTTTTGGAAGAAGAACGCGTCATCTCGTTTTGGCAATATAATAATTGGGATGAAAGTTGCGTAGAAAAAAAGGGGTGGCTTAGAATATGGCAAGAAGCCACCGTTAGTATAGCACCACCTGACGAAATTATTACCTATTACCAGCCGATTGAAAGGAAGAACACCGTTAAAAATCCAACGAACCCTTTTTTATTACATGGTAAGGAAGAGGTCTATAATAAAATCGGTAGCGATTTTAAAGAGAGACGCACGAAATTAGGCATGACGTTACAACAAGTATCTAATGAATTAAAGATTTCGACGTCCTATATTAGCAATATAGAAAGAGGCGTAGCAAAGCCATCAGCAAGCGTATATAAACGGATGCGAGATTGGTTAGATAACATGGGATGATTCGTCTAAAAGCAGCTGAGCGATCCACATGGTGTAATAAATCATAAAATGAACGTATTGATAAGCAGTAAACAGAACTTATGTAGAAATCATATAAAGAGTTGAAGAAAACTTGCGAAGTAATTATAATGAGACGTGCGCATAATTTGTCGAAAAAAAATCGCTTTCGTCTCATTATCGCAAGTATACTTTGTAGTGATACGCAACTTCCTATAATTTATATTATGTTCGGGGCGTTCTGCGATCTATACATTTTCTATTCTCCTTATTGGCCTCTCGCGCTAGCTTTCTAAGCGGTTTTTATGAGCCTTCGTCTTTATATCCGTGAAATCTATATGATCTACACTGTATTCAATCACGTCATTCATAAACAACTTATGTTCTTTTGCCAGTTCTTTGACGGATTCCAGTAATTCTTTATCATACGACGTTTTAAACTGGATTCGATCGGTTGGTCGTAATTCTTTATCATAATGAATCGTTCCGTTCGCTAATACATTTACTAATCCGTTCTCCAATAAATAATTACTATACGTATCATGTTCATCCGCTAATTCATCTAATTTCTCTAAAATCTTCTGACTAATATTCGTTCTGAATTTTACGCGTGTTTCATCTGTCGTTTGAATCATTTTACCGTTCACTAATTTCCACATTATAATTCCTCCTAATTATGAATAAACTCGTGATTTCAATCATTCACGAGTTTAGTTTCTGCAATCGCTTCGTTTGTTGCAAATCTGTAATATTTTTAGCTCCGACCGCGAACATCGCCATTCGTAATTCCAATTCTTTAACTTCCATTGTTTGTAAAACGGCTTCGACTGACTCGGTTGCTTCTTCTAAAACCGCCCGACCAAAACCGACAAAATCCGCACCTAATGCGATACATTTAGCAGCGTCGACACCTGTTTCTAATCCACCACTTGCGATTAATAATTGATCTGTTAATTGCGGTTTAACAGCACGTAAAGAATCCGTTGTTGGAATTCCCCACTCACTAAATGCAGCTGCCGCTTGCTGTTTAATCGGATTTGTACGGTATTTTTCTACTTGACTCCACGACGTTCCCCCCGCTCCAGCTACATCGATAAAGGATACACCGATATTAAGCAGTTTTTGTGCAGTAGAAGCATCAATTCCCCATCCAACTTCTTTAATACCGACTGGAATCGGTAATTCTGCGCATAATTTCTCGATTTTAGAGAGCAATCCGCTGAAATCCGTATTGCCTTCAGGTTGAATAACTTCTTGAAGAATATTTAAGTGCAAAACAAGCGCATTTGCGTCTGTATAGTCGATAATTTGACGACATTCTATTGCGGAAAATCCATAATTCAGCTGAACAGCACCGAGATTCGCAATGATTGGAACGGTAGGTGCATATTTTCTAAGAGCAAATGATGGACGGAATGCTTCACTTTCGATTAGCGCACGCGTCGATCCGAGCGCCAGAGCCCAACCGCGTTGTTCCGCAGCGATAGCTAAGTTACGATTAATCGTTTCAGCGAAATCTGCACCACCTGTCATCGAACTCACTAAAAACGGTGTATCGCATCGTTTGTTGAAAAAGTTCTGTTCTAATTGGATGTCTTCAAATGCCAACTCTGGTAAAGCGTTATGTATAAATTGATAGTTTTCCAAGCCAGTGGTGATGCTGTTGCCTGTCACATGTTCCTCCAAAACGATTTGAATATGTTGTGCTTTTCGTTCATTCAGCTGCTGACCCACGTTTTCAACTCCATTTTGATTTACTTATTCATCATCATCTTCAAATTCTTCATCTAAAAAATTTAAAGTATAGTACACTTCTTCTATATGATCATTATATCCCCAACCAACACCTTCGCTATTTTTCATGACTGCATTTAATCTTTCTGCAAATACCTTATATAGGGCTTCATGTTTATTGCATGTATTAACGACAGTAGTGAACATTTTCTCCATATCGGTATAGAAACGTTCATCAATATCTCCATATGTTACTGTAAAATCAGTTCCTAACTCTACGAAATATAATTGTAAATCCGTTGTTTTCTCTAGATTTCCGCTTAATTTTTCGAATTCTTTTATTTCATTTTTCAATGTGGGTAGATGTAAGTTATAGCTGCCACGTGAATTAATTCCAAAAGCTTTTGCCAATTTTTCTTTCGATTTTTGCAATAGTTGTTCGGCTGCTTCTTCTCCTTGAAATTTCATGTAGAGAAATTGTTGTGCTTTCACATCAACTTTGTGTAGATCTGCGAAAAGCTGAATTAGTTGTTTTTTATCGAGTGTATTCAATTGTTTTTTAAGTTCAGTAACAGTTAATTTCATCTATACGCACCTCGTTTTGTGTCTTACAATAAAGTATAGCGGTTCCATTGACATTTCACAAAACAAAAAAGCTCTGCTATGGAAATGTGAGCTTTGCTTGTCATCTATTGTTCTTAATAAACGGTCATCAATTGGCGTTTCTTTTGTTCATCTATAATTTGTCCTTTATCTAAATAGATGATTCGGTTGCCTAGACGTTCAGCTTCGTCCAAATCATGTGTGACGACGATGAATGGGATTTTCCATATTTCATGTAATCGCAACAGTTCATCCTGGCATTGTTTACGTGTTTCTTTATCCAAAGCCGATAAAGGTTCATCCAATAATAAAACAGACGGGCATGTAGCGAGTGCTCTCGCCAAGCCGACGCGTTGCTTTTCGCCACCAGACACTTGATGAGGATATTTATGTAGTAAATGCTCGATGCCAAGCACGTGCAGCAACTGGGCAATCATTTCCTCGCTATCTTTTCGATTGTTCTTCTTGACCCCATACAAAATGTTCTTTTCAACTGTCATATGTGGGAATAACGCATAATCTTGAAATAAATAGCCGATTTGACGATCTCTTGCAGGCATCGGCTTTTGATCTGTATCAAAAAACGTATGCTTGTTCGAAACGATCAATCCGCTATCAGGATGCACGAGTCCAGCGATGCTATTTAAAATCGTAGTCTTTCCTGATCCAGACGGGCCGACTAGTACGAGGATTTCTGCTCCCATCTCAAATTGAATAGCCATCTCATAATGCGCGAGTTGTTTATGTATGTTGACGTGTAGCATATCATTTCCTCCTAGTCCTTTAAATTCGTGTGAATCGTCGAATATTACGCTTACTCCACCAGTTCACCCATAAGATCAAACTAAATCCAAATATTATGATGATCAGCACCCAAAATGTCGCTTTTCCCATCTGTCCTGATTCTACCGCAAAATAAATCGCCATCGGTATCGTATCGGTCTTTCCGGGGATGTAACCAGCAAGCATTAATGTTGCGCCGAATTCTCCAAGCCCTCTAGCGAATGACAGCACTAAACCGGCTAATAAACCTGGCCACGCAAGCGGAAAGACAATCGTAAAGAACACACGCCATTCTGAAGCACCCATCGTTCGCGCGGCGTTAGACAGGCGTTCATCCAAACTTTCAAAAGCAGCTGCAGCACTTTGGTACATTAACGGAAATGACACGACAATGGAAGCAATGACTGCACCGATCCACGTAAAAACAATTTGGAAGTCGAACCATTCAAGTAACCAACTACCAATCCAGCCTTTTTTGCCGAATAACACGAGTAAACCAAAGCCAACAACAGTCGGCGGCAAGACAAGTGGGAGTAAAAACAAGGCTTCGAGTATGCTTTTACCGAAGAAATCACGCTTTGCTAAGTAATACGCAATCATCACGCCTACTATAAATACAAAAAAAGTGGAGATGGCAGCCACTTTTAACGATAAAATCAAAGGTGAATAATCCATTTCTAGCAAGCCCTCTCCTCCTCTTTTACTTGAATCCGAATTTCTGCAACGTTTCAATGCCCGCATCACTCGTTACATAATCTAAAAACTGCTGTGCAGCTTCCCGATGCTTCGAATCTTTCACGACCGCGCCCGGATAAACAATCGGTTCATGCCACTCTGGATTCGATTCAGCCAATACGATGACATCATCCGAAATGAACGCATCACTTGAATAGACAACACCTACATCTGCATTACCCATTTCTACATGCGTGAGTACTTGACGAACATCCGAGCCTAGAACAAGCTTTTCTTGCAATGGCTCCCATAAATCTAAGGTTTCGAACGTTTCTTTCGTATAACGTCCAACCGGAACAGATTCAGGTTCACCTACCGCAATATGATCGAGTGCTTCTCGGTCGATGTCTTCAAATGAAGCAATTTCAATACTAGAATCTTTAGGTGCAATTAATACGAGTGCGTTTGATGTGAAGTCTTTTCTGGATTCATTGATGATCAAACCTTTTTCTTCCAACGCATTCATATCTTTTGTACTCGCGGATAGGAAAACGTCGGATGGTGCACCATTCTCAATGTTTGTTGCTAGTTTACCAGAACTACCGAAGTTATACGTCAACCGAACCCCTTCATGCTCTTCCTCAAAAGTACCTTTTAACTCTTCTAATGCATCCGTCAAACTGGCTGCGGCGGAGATCAATAATTCTACATCTTCAACCGGTTGCTTATCCGTAGCTGAGCATCCAATGAATAGAGATGAAAGAATAACGACTAGTGCTGAAAGTAAAAAACGTTTCACTACGAATCCCCTACTTCCTTTAGTTATATATATCTAAACATAACTAGTTATAACTAGTTATATATAGGATTATCATAATAGGCTTCCGAACACTTGTCAATTTTGCATTTTTCATTGAAATAATGGAAGATGGTTGTAATGAGCATAAGGAGATGAAGAAATGAGTAATTTAGAACATGACATTTCCTATACAACGGAAGAAATTGCGCAGATATTGAAGGTATCGAAGTTGACAGTTTACGATATTATTAAAAAAGGTGAAATCCGAGCCTACCGTGTGGGGCGTCAAATGCGGGTCGATGCGGTGGATTTAACAGCGTATAAAGAGCGTTTAAAAAGTGGTGGCGATCTTCCACAAATCCAACGTGTGGACGCGGAACAGTCACAAGAGCCCACTCGTTCACCGTCCATTATTATTAGCGGACAAGATATAAGTCTTGATATTCTAGCAGGATATATAGAAGAAGCAAGTGTTGGCTATCGTCCTTTGCGCTCGTTTGCAGGCAGCCTCAATAGCTTGGTGAAGATGTATCAAGGAGAAGCAGACATCGTTAGCACCCATCTCTTTGACGGTGAAACAGGCCAATATAATCTGCCTTATATTAAGCGCTTGCTAACGGGTCACTCTTATTTAGTGATTCACTTGCTTAGTAGAAAAGCGGGTCTGTATGTGCAAAAAGGCAATCCGAAACAGTTACAGAACTGGTCGGACCTCGCGCAGCCAGGTATTCGTTTGATTAATCGGGAAAAAGGCTCAGGGGCAAGGGTTTTAGTAGATGAACATTTACGTCTAGCGAATATCGTAGCTCCTTCTATCGTTGGATACGATGACGAAGAGCCAAACCATATGGCTGTCGCTGCACGTATCGCTTCCGGACAAGCAGATGTCGGTGTCGGGATTGAAAAAACCGCGCGGCTACTAGGCGTCGATTTCGTCCCATTAATCGATGAACAGTATGATTTGGTGTTGTTGAAAACAAAGGACAATGAAGCGTTACGCGAGTTTATCGTCAAGACGTTAAACGATCCAGACTTCCAAGCGAAAATTTCCGCAATCGGTGACTATGATCTAACAGATGCGGGAATGATTCGTTACGAAACACTGTAGATAGTTATATAGTGTTCCGGGATGTATAGCAAAGATGTGCTTCAGAGGTGGACGCTTTCTTACCTGTAGTCAAGCATTTTAATTTAATAGAATGCAGAAAAATAGTAAGTTAACAAGGTCCAGCTAAGATTTCCGCTCCAGACAGGCGCTTTCCGTGGGGCGGGAGGAAGCCTCCTCGGTCGCAAAAAACGCGACACTGCGGGGTCTTGCCTATCCCGCTATCTCCCACAGGAGTCGCCTGTCTTCCGCTTCAATCCTACATAGCGTTTAAAAAGAAATGAAACTGATAAGCTAATTACGTTTTGCCGGTTTAAGGTATGACAAATAGACCTCACGAAAGACATTCCCAAGGGCGTGGCTTGTGCCCAAAGCTTTCAACTTAAGAATAAAGTGTGCTCCTTCAAAAATGATGGTATTTATCTATATCGTCATTTTTGAAGGAGCCTTTTTATGTCCACAAATAGAAACTTTGATAGCCTTGAACAGTTGCTAACACTTTTTGATCCAGAAAAATTAGATGTTTTATACGGCTGTAATATAAGGCACCTTCTTAATTCCCTCTTAATATATTCATTCAAAACCTACAGATTAAATCAAAAGCCTATCCAGTATACTCATTCACTATAGTAGAAACCTCAATAAATCCATACCCTATAAAAACTTTTGACTACGAGTGAAAAAGACGTTTTTTTCGTCGAAAATTTCCGCTGCCGCGGCTCAAACTTAGACAATTCCGAGGTTTTTGGGGCGCGGGCGGCGGGTGTGAAAATGATAGGTTTTCTACTATTATTTAACGGATCACCTACTCTATAACAAGGCTTTCTCTTACTAATTTCAAGAATTCTAAACTGATTAGCAATTTTTTGTTGATATATTCATAAAAAAAGGAATATAAATTACCTATGTTTAAAACCATGTATTTACCAATCTATTGATTTATACTGTTCCCAACTACTCCATTCGCGTATATATGGAGGCTACTTACAATGGAATATCATGAATTACTATAAAAAAATACAGATGAAAGTACTAGTAATTAGCTAAACCTTCCACTTACGAGCTTTAGGTGAATGCACTAGTGAAGCGCAGTGTAACGGTATCCTTACACTCTCTCACCCTTTAAGACATAGAAAAAACCGCCTATGTGTTACTCAGCGGTTTTTTCTGTATCCTTATAATCCACAACTATATCATAATACATTTCTTCTTCCGTTTCATAGCGGTTATAACGCAACGTGAACAAGTAGAACGCGTGACTCGCTACGACCTTCAATAACGCATACGCAGGAATTCCGAGAATCACGCCCGCGACGCCGAACAACGAACCTGCAGTCAGCAACACGAAAATGATTGTAATCGGGTGAATATGGAGCGATTTTCCCATGATTTGCGGCGAAATGAACTTTCCTTCTATGACTTGTACAATCGTCCAAACGACAGCTAGCTTAACGAGCATGAACGGTGAGGTAACGATGGCGATAATGACGGCTGGCGTAATCGCGATAACGGGTCCAAGATACGGCACAATACTCGTAAACATTGCCAGAACCCCAAGCAATAACGCATACTTCATTTTAATAATAAGGAATCCAATCGACACCATAATACCGATCGCAATGGCGACTAAAATTTGTCCTTGGATATACGCACTAATTTGTTTATCTGCATCACGGAAAATAATTAACGCATCATCGCGCAAACGAGGTGGCAACACACGTAAAATCATCTGTGGAAGCTTCTCTCCATCCTTCAGCAAATAAAACAAAATAAGGGGTACCGTAAATAAACTTAAGATGATTCCAGTAAGTGCAGAAACGAATGATGTTACGCCTGATGCGATACCACCAATTGTTTCCGTGAAAAACTTACCGATACTATTAAAACCTGAATCTAAGAACGTGTTGACGTTAAAGTTGAAGCCTTCGTAAACCGGAGCGAATATGGAGTTTCGGAAAAAGTGATCCGTATCCAAAATTAGTTGTTTAAAATACGAAGGAAATTCATCGAATAAATTGATGGATTGTTCTCGTAGAAACGGCAGGACTAAGAAAACGAGCAATGTCAATAATCCGGCAGTTGCTAAGAAGAGGATTAAAATCCCGTACACGCGTGGAATTTTAAGATGCACTTCCAAATAACGTAGAATCGGTCGCATTAAATAGTACAAAATCGTCGCCAACACGACTGGCAAAACGACTGTCGAGAAAAATACTCGAATCGGATAAAAAATAAATGACACTTGAGTGAAAATTAAGATGATCAATCCAATAAACAATAAACAAAGCAACACGAATAACGTAGATTGACCACCAAGAAATCCGACGATTGGTGAAGTCGGGCGGGCAGACCAAATATCCCGTAACGAACTTTTCCTAGGTGGTTGTCTCAAAATCCCATTTCCCCCTTTTAACGATCCTTTATTGCGTTGCTAAAAACGAACGGATCGCTTCTCTGTTTTTATCTAGATTGATTTCAATGACCGAACCTGCATGTGGATAGGAAGTAAACGAATAGCTGTCCTCTACAGGAATACGTAACGTTTGAAGATCTAATTTTCGTTTCGCAAGAATGGTCAAAACTTTTGTTAGTTCATCTTTAGATGTTAAATCCGTTTGAACAAAGTTGTCAAGTGCGCCTGCGACTTTCGGTGCTTGCATAATCGTCCGCACACTAAACAGCTCGTCCTTCACTGCTTGAATGACTTCTTGCTGTCGGTTCACTCGCCCGAAGTCCCCTTCATTATCCGCACGGAACCTCGCATAGCCTAATAATTCCTTCCCGTTTAATCGTTTTACGCCAGGTGTCAGTGTCACACCGATTTTTTCGGACATTTCCTTCTGCACATTCATTTCTAAGCCTTTTGGAAAGGCAATATCCATAATAGACTCGAAATTATCAAAATCTACGACAGCGTAATGATGAATCGGGATATTAAACATGCCCGAAATCGTTTCTTTCGCGGTTTGCACACCGCCTAAATAGTAAGCAGTATTTAATTTATACGATTGGTAGCCAGGAATCTGTGCGTAAATATCCCGCATAAATGAAATGAGATGCGCAGTTCCTTTTGCTTGATCCCAAGAAAGGACCATCATCGTATCTGTCCGATATTTACCTGACCCGTCATTGTCAATCCCTAGCAATAAATAGTTTTCTGTTGTCAGGTTTTTTGGATCTAGTAAATCGCCTTGAAATTCTCCAGGGTCAATTATATTTCCTGCAGTCATCGCTTTACCTTTTTTAAATTGTATATAACTATACGCTGATATCGTTGTTGTGAAAAGCAATAGAAATACGATAAAAACCCTGCCGACGCGGAGTTTACGTCGCTTTTTTCTACGATGCGGTATTTTTTCGTCTAGTTGTTCGTCCATTATGCTTTCATCCCTCCATTATCCCTGTAGTACAGACGTTTCTATCTGTCAGAGGTTGCGTCTAGTGCATCGTCTGTAGCGGCTGTTTTCCCAATTCGTAACGCTAGTACTAGCATGGCCAAAAATAATAGAAGCAATACGAATAATGTGACGTGGTGATTTGCTGTGTAATCATACAACATCGCGATGAATAGCGGCAATATTCCACCGATAATGAAACCGCCTGTCTGCATCATTGCCGTCCACGCATTCGTTTCTTCCGCAGTATTGGTCGCATCCATTGGCATTAATAAGCAAATCGGAAACAATCCACCTAACGGAATGCCCATCAGTACAACGCCTGCTGAAAATATCCAAGGGTGCGAAGACCACATAAGAGCAACCGATAAAATACCGAGAATAAGAATGAAAACCAATGCCGGTGTTCGTGAGTTGAAACGTTGTAAGGCAATAGGAAAGCCGATATTCATAAAAATTTGAATAACCGTCATCATACTTAGCAAAGTCCCACCTTGCAATAACGTCATACCGTTCGTTACCGCGATAGGCACAAGCCACGTAAGAACAGCGAAGAAAAGTGCTGACTGTAAGCCGAAGAACACGAGAAAACTCCAAGCTTTTCGGTTTCGCCACGGATTGACTCCTATTTTTGCTCCACTTTCCTTTTGTTGCTTCACTTCCAATGGATTTTTTGCAGATATACGCCAAGCGATAATTCCGAGAATCGCGAGTACCGACCAAACAGCTAACGCGAATGCATACGATGAATCGGATGCTTCGTAAAATACTGCCGTCAATCCTGTACTAAGTGTCGCACCCATTCCCATACCGAATGAATAAATCCCTACGACGATTGCGACATGCATCGGAAAATATTGTTTGATCAAAGCTGACAATAACGGACCCATAACCGCTATCGCAATTCCGACCGCAAGTGCTGAGAGCAATAATACGCTAAATGAATGGGTGATTAAGCGAATGCCCGTTGCAACAGCCAAGATTAGCAACATCAAATACATCGTTTTGTTCAATCCAATCGACTGATTCAAGACAGGTGCGAGCATTGCGAAAACACCCATACAGATTACAGGTATCACGGTTAGTAAGCTTACTTGCGTGTTCGATAATGCTAAATCATCCCGGATACTATCGAGCATCGGACCGATTGAAGTAATCGCTGGCCGCAAATTAAGTGAAACCATAAATATCGCCACTAATAAAAGAATATGTGTTGTTTTCTGTCGCAATAAAAAAGCTCCTTTGTTCTTGTTGAAAAAATCGTCTACCTCTCCCCTTATCGTAAACCGAAAATGAAAACAGTACCAGTCCAAACGTTTCATTTCACTAATATTTCATGTATAATAGGAGCATTGTGAATTTAGGAGGATTTAGTATATGTTAGCAGTTAGTAATGTAAGTCTTCGCTTTGGCGACCGCAAGCTGTTTGAAGACGTCAATATACAATTCAATCCAGGCAATTGCTATGGATTAATTGGTGCAAATGGTGCGGGAAAATCAACATTCATTAAAATCGTTTCAGGTGAACTAGAACCACAGACAGGTAACGTCATCTTAGGTAAAGATGAGCGCCTAGCTGTATTGAAGCAGAACCACTTCGAATATGAAGAGTTTGAAGTTATGGAAACGGTCATTATGGGACATAAACGTCTCTATGAAGTGATGAAAGAAAAAGATGCAATCTACATGAAAGAAGATTTCTCCGATGAAGACGGCATGCGCGCAGCTGAACTCGAAGGTGAATTCGCTGAAATGAACGGCTGGGAATCAGAATCAGAAGCTTCTGTACTCCTACAAGGTCTAGGCGTTCCTGAAAGCCTACACCATGTAAAAATGTCGGAACTCGAAGGGTCTGACAAAGTAAAAGTATTGCTTGCACAAGCACTATTCGGTAAGCCAGACGTTCTATTACTGGATGAGCCAACAAACCACTTGGACTTAAAAGCAATCCAGTGGCTCGAAGAATTCTTGATCAATTTTGATAACACGGTGATCGTCGTTTCCCATGACCGTCACTTCTTAAACAAAGTATGTACACATATCGCGGATTTAGATTTCGGTAAAATTCAAATTTACGCAGGTAACTATGATTTCTGGTATGAGTCTAGCCAACTTGCATTGAAATTATCTCAAGAGCAAAACAAGAAAAAAGAAGAAAAGGTGAAAGAACTACAAGCCTTTATCGCCCGTTTCAGTGCCAACGCATCGAAATCAAAACAAGCAACTTCACGTAAAAAGACACTTGAAAAAATCGAGTTAGACGATATTAAGCCATCTTCTCGCCGGTACCCGTTCGTCAACTTCACAATGGGCCGTGAAATCGGTAATGATGTCTTGACGATAAAAGACGTAACAAAAACGATAGATGGTAAAACGCATATTAAAGATGCTACATTTACACTTGGTAAAGAAGACAAAGTCGTATTGCTTGGTAATCCACTAGCTAAATCTGCTTTTCTTGACCTTCTTGCTGGGGAAACTGAGCCCGATTCCGGAGAAATCAAGTGGGGCGTCACGACCACTCGTGCCTACTTCCCTATCGATAACTCCAAGTTCTTCGAAGGTTCAGAACCTACACTCGTTGATTGGTTGCGTCAATACTCTCCAGAGGACGAAACAGAAACATTCTTACGTGGATTCTTAGGTCGTATGTTGTTCTCAGGCGAAGAAGTAAAGAAAAAGCCGAGCGTTTTATCAGGTGGAGAGAAAGTTCGTTGTATGCTATCGAAAATGATGCTTACGAGCGCGAACGTGATCTTATTGGATGAACCAACGAACCACTTGGACTTGGAATCAATCCAAGCATTGAATAACGGATTAATCGCGTTCAAGGGCGCTATGATCTTCACATCACATGACCATCAGTTCATCCAGACAATCGCTAACCGCATTATCGAAATCAAAGACGATGGAACAATCTTTGATAAGATGATGTCGTATGACGAGTATTTGGAATGGAAAGGTCAAAAAGCATAAGTACAGCACCAGCCGCTATCCCTTTTATGGATTAGCGGCTTTTTACTGTATATAATACAATATCAGATGGCAGGCTGGGAGTTAGGCAAAGATATGCTCCTAACGCTACGCTTTTGCTCCAATCCAATTAATTTCAAATGAAAAAGCTATTTATAAAGCTGAAACGTATTCTTGCTAACTTCGGGAAAACACACCAGTGAAGCGAAGTGCAAGGCGGCGACTCCGGGAGGATCAGCCCGACAGGAGAGACAACTAAAGGAGCGAAAGCCGTTGCGAAGTACGGCTTTTGCGAGTAAAAGCGAAGCGTTAGGAGCACAGTTGCCTTAATTTCTGCAAAGACCGCAGAAATTAAGGCAAAGCGAACCCTTCGCTGTTCGCTTGGCTCACCGCGGGCCCTCCGGAACGCGTCCGCCTGGAACGAAGCGTAACGGTATTCCTTACACTTCCCCATTCTTTTATTTTTTTTCAAATGAATAGTTAACTGTAAAAAGGGAATAACAGAAAATAAAGGAGGTTTTCACATGAGACGGACGATGTTTTTACTTGTGGCTGCGCTTCTGCTCGTACTGGCTGGATGCTCAAGTAAACCTGCTACATCGCTTGATGGCAACGCTGGGTCCGATGGCAAATCAACGAACGATGGAACAACGAAGGATGAGCAATCAGGACAGACAGATGGCGATCAAACAAAACAAGACGATGCAAACCTGACGGATGTTTCCCTGCTCGATTACTTTTTACCTGACGGGTCGAGTGCGCATTATAAAGGCGAAGGAAATGAATATGCTGAGCTCGATATTACAGTAGCACGTCCCGCTGAAGACTATGTTGTGATCCATGAAAACAACGGAGGTTCATTCATTCAAAAAGTGTATAAACTAGTTGGCGATGAAATTCAAGTTCTTCAGGAAGAACATATCGAAATAGCTTCTGAAGTGCCTACCCCGGCTGAACTGGACGCAATGGAACCAATACGTATTTACCTTAAAGGACCGATTGCCGTAGGTACGACATTTGATGACTGGGAGATTGTTGAGACAGATGTGGCAGTCACTACACCGTATCAGCAATTTGAAGATGCGTTTGTCGTAGAGCAAGCATCGGAGGATTTCGTTAATCGAATGTACTTAGTGAAGGACTTTGGTGAAGTGAAACGCGAAGCGATTATGGCCGTTGAAAATGAAGCAGATTTTGTCGTTCAATCCTTACTCGAAACAGTTACACAACCATAATAATTTTTCACATTCAAAAAGGCGCCCCTAGGGACGCCTTTTAATTAGTGGATTAGATTTTAACAACGTTAGCTGCTTGTAAACCACGGTTGCCTTCTACTACTTCAAATTCAACCTGTTGACCTTCGTCAAGAGATTTGAATCCGTCGCCTTGAATAGCTGAGAAGTGTACAAAGATGTCTTCTTCTCCGTCAACTTCGATAAAACCGAAGCCCTTTTCTGAGTTAAACCATTTTACTGTACCTTGTTTCATTCGATTACCTCCAAAAATATATAAGTACTTGTTAACACATGAACTTTCGCATAAAAAAATTCACGCATTACAAAAGATACCGACGTCGCCGATCACTTTTGTAATAGGTGAATCCCATAGCATACGGTCGTTCGATTAATTTACTTAACAACATCATAACATATTCATTTTAATTGTCAATAAAAAACATTAATAGATTACAGAATGTTCCTACAATACATTTGGTTGATCATTGAATAACACGATAATCCCGTGATAAATTTGCGAATCCCCTTCGCATCCTTCGCAGTAATGCTTCTCTGAATCGGACCAAAATGTATGAAAACAACCTTTTCTCATTTCATAATAATCGAATTGCTGTTGCATTTCGCTAACTAGATGATCGACATGTTCTTGCATCGCTTGTTGATCGGTAAACGTTTTTGCAGTAACCGAAAAATCACGCCATTCTTCGAACATCCACCACGGTTCAAAATCAGCTTTCATATAAACCACTTCATACATTAGTATGCACTCCTTTACTTCATTTTATGCATAATGTTATTAATCTTAGCAAAACAAACCCATATATCAAAATAATTAGATTTACGCAACGTAATATATGAGTTTTCATCTAATTTCAGCTATAATTAAGATGATAGCTTTTCAAATGGTTGTCACCTACCGAAAGAAATGAAACCTTTAAAAGATGAAACCTTTTGCTATGCAATCCGTAAATACTATATAGAGAAAATGGAAGGTGGCCTGAACTATCATGAATTTTATTAAAAACTTCTTTACCCGACATCTAATCATGGCCCCGACTAGTTTGTTCACATGGATATTCCTCGTGAGTGGTGCCGGTCTAAATTTTTTTGTCAGTTCCGCAATAGGAGTTGGACTGTATGCTGGAGGATATGCAGCGATTAAAGAAATTCAATTACGCTCTACCCTTAAACAATTTGGGTTGGCTCGATCTGAATATAAACATATTGAACAACAAGTCATTGAATCTAAGAAAAAAGTAAAGCAGCTAACGAATATGTATGGACAAGTTCGCTCAATTCAAGCGTTTAGACAAGTGTATGATATGGCAGCTAAAGCTAGAAGAATTATTAAAATCGTTCAGACGAATCCACGTAAATTTTATCAGGTGGAAACATTTTTCTATGCACATCTTGATTCTGCTGTAGAAATCACTTCAAAATATGGATTGCTTGTGAATCAGCCGTTAAAAGATGCTGAAATTAAAATCGCATTGCAACACACGCGCGAAACATTAGCTGATCTCAATCAAGAAATGGAAAGAGATTTACGAAACGCTGTAGCTACGGACTTGGAACAACTACGTATGGAAATTGATTTTGTTGATGTAACAATCAATAAAGAGAAACCGTTGCTTGAATCGAAAGGGGAACATTCTAATGACAGATAAACCATTGAATGAAACATTGGACATGCAAGAAACAACAATGGACGATTTGCTTGGCAATCCATTCGATATGGATGCAAGCTTATTACCAAAAGAAATGGAAAATTCATTAGCTGAAAGTAAAAAACCGGCTAAATTGATCGATGCAAAGCAACTCGCTTCACAAATCCCTGTAGGCAATTACGAAGCGATTATTACTTACGGTGCCAATGCACAGAACGAACTCTCTCGCTTCTCTCACAAAATGCTAGACCACGTTCAAAGTAAAGATATCGGTCCTGTAGGTGATGTATTAAATGAATTGATGAATAAACTTTCCGAAATCGATCCAGATGATCTTTCCGATAAGAAAAAATCCGGTCTTAGTCGCCTATTCGCAAAGGCTACTCGTCCTGTTGCTGAAATGATGACGAAATATCAAAAACTAGGCACACAAATCGATAAAATCGGCGTACAATTGGAACATTCTAAACGCGGTTTAATGGAAGACGTCCGTATGCTCGATCAATTATACGAGCAAAACAAAACGTATTTCCAAGCACTAAACGTCTATATCGCAGCTGCCGAACTAAAAATCGAGGAAATCAATCAAACGATCATTCCAGAACTTCATAAAAAAGCACAGCAAGCAGACGATCAAATGATGGTACAAGAAGTAAATGATATGGCGCAATTCGTCGATCGTTTAGAAAAGCGTCTTTACGACCTTCAACTATCTCGTCAAATTACGATCCAAAGCGCTCCACAAATTCGGATGATCCAACAAACGAACCAAACCTTAGCGGAAAAAATCCAAGCATCTATCATGACAGCCATTCCCCTATGGAAAAACCAAATCGCTATTGCTTTGACGTTAAATCGTCAGCAAAAAGCAGTCGAGTCACAGAAGCTCGTAACGAAGACAACAAACGACTTGCTGTTACGTAATTCCGAGATGTTGAAAGTGAATAGTATCGAGACAGCTAAAGAGAATGAAAAAGGGATTATCGAGATCGATACGTTGAAGAAGACGCAAGAGAACTTGATCCAAACAATCGAAGAAACGCTTGTGATTCAGTCAGAAGGCCGCGCCAAACGAAAAGCAGCCGAGATCGAAATCGCCCGTATGGAAGAAGACCTCAAAACTCGTCTTCTATCGGTATACGAAGAAACACAAAACCGCCCTTCATAACGAAGGACGGTTTTTTTGAACTTTTTATAGTGATAGTAGAGAGTTAACTTAGATAGTGGTCCGGGATTTACGCTACAGAAGGGTACGCTTTCCGGAGGGCGTGGCTTATGCCGCTTCCCTCGCTACGCTCAGTCCAGGGTCATAAGGCGCACGCTGATCCTCCCGGAGTCGACCCTTCTTTCGCTTCAATCCTACACTAAGACTATAAGAACCTTGAGAATTCATTGTAGTCATCAAGTAACTAATCTACTGTGCTCTGCTTTTTAAGTTCAAATGATAAATCTAAGTTCAAAGCTGAATATCCCTCTCACTAACTAAAGAAGCATACACCAGTGAAGCGTAGTGCAAGGCGGCGACTCGGGAAGGATCAGCCCGACAGCAGAGACAACCAGGGGAGCTTGCGAAAGCCGTTGCGAAGTACGGCTTTTGCGAGTAAAAGCGAAGCGTTAGGAGCATCGGTTTTCGAAGTTGGCTCACCGCGCTCCCTCCTGAACGCGTCCGCCTGGAACGCAGCGAAACGGTATACCTCCACTCCCCGCCCTTCATTCACTAACTGCAAATCACTCAAAATAAGTCTTGTAATACCCGCCGACTTTACCGGAATTGTCCACGACGAAAATGAACTCATCCGTTTCATTCTTCACATCATACGACTTCCCTGGTGTCAGCATCTGATTTACTACATACTTCTTCGCATCTGCATGCGTACAAGTTACCGTCTTCAACGTCGGTGCATCCAACCAATTTAAATAAGACATAAATACACTCTCCTCTCACTTGATAGAACAAAGCGACCCGCGTAACTGCGGGTCGCTTCTTTTGTATACATTAAGAACCTAGTAGAAGGTCCTCAGGGTTTTCAAGCAACTCTTTAACCATCTTCAAGAATCCTACAGAATCTTTTCCATCAATTACACGGTGATCGTAAGAAAGTGCTACATACATCATCGGACGGATTTCGATGTTGTCGCCAACAGCTACTGGACGTTTTTGAATTGTATGCATACCTAGAATACCTACTTGTGTACCGTTTAGGATTGGAGTAGACAATAGTGAACCGAATACTCCACCGTTTGTAATTGTGAATGAACCGCCTGTCATATCAGCAATAGTCAACTTGTTGTCGCGTGCTTTTTTAGCAAGCTCACCGATTGAAGCTTCGATTTCAGCGAAGTTTTTACGGTCTGCATCTACTACGTTCGGTACAACTAGTCCACCGTCAGTAGAAACTGCAATTCCGATATCGAAGTAGTTTTTCAACAAGATTTCATCGCCATCAATTTCAGCGTTAACGTATGGATATTTCTTCAATGCAGCAACGACTGCTTTCGTGAAGAATGACATGAAACCTAGACGTACATCGTTTTGCTCGAAGAACTGGTCTTTTTTGCGTGCACGAAGCGCCATAACGTTTGTCATATCAATTTCGTTGAACGTTGTAAGCATAGCTGTAGATTGTTTAACTTCAAGCAAACGCTTCGCGATTGTTTGACGACGACGAGTCATTTTCTCGCGAGTGATACGTCCGTCTTCTTTCGCTGCAACCGGAGCTGTTGCTGCTGGAGCTGCTTGTTGTGCTTTTGGTGCGTTTGTATGAGCTGATACGTCTTGTGCGCGTACGCGACCCATTGGATCAACAGGTGATACGTCAGCAAGATTAATACCTTTTTCGCGCGCTAACTTGCGTGCCGCTGGGCTTGCAATTGTACGATCAGCTGTAGTTGTTTCTTCAACTGCCGCCGCTGCTGGTGCTGCTGCTGGAGCTGCCTCTTGTGCCGGTGCTGCTTGTGGAGCTTGTTGTGCCGGTGCACCTGAACCTTCGCCTACAATCGCGATCACTTGGCCAACTTCAACTGTGTCGCCTTCCGCTGCCAATAGCTCAGATAGAACACCTGCTTCTTCTGAAATGACTTCGACGTTCACTTTATCTGTTTCCAATTCAACGATGAATTCGCCTTTATCTACGTTTTCACCGGGTTGCTTCAACCATTTTGCAATTGTGCCTTCTGTAATCGATTCTGCTAGTTCAGGTACTCTGATCTCTGCCACAATAAATTCCTCCTCGTAGGTATACCGTTTGTCACGGATTAGCTACTTTTTGTTTAAGTAGTTTTTTGTATTGTAAAGCGTCCTTACTTGTTATATCACTTTTTCAATGCTTCTTCAATGATTCGATTTTGTTCTTTTTTATGTGAAGCTCCGTCGCCTTCAGATGGGCTTGAACGTTTAATACGACCTACGTATGAAATGTCCTTACCTTCTGCCACTTGCTCTAGGTACGGATAAGCAAATGACCATGTACCCATGTTCTTCGGCTCTTCTTGAACCCATACTAAATCTTTTACTTTCGGGAAGCGTGCAAGAATCTCTTTGATCTTATCTGTCGGGAATGGATATAGCTGCTCAACACGAATAACGTGTAAATAGTCGAATCCTTTACCGTCTTTGATCTGTTCTGCTAAGTCGATTGCCATCTTACCACTTGCGAACAAGATTTTCTTCACTTTTTCAGGCTTCGTTCCAGTTCCAGGTTGCTCAAGAACTGTTTTGAAGTGCCCTTCCGTCAAATCTTCTACGTCTGCTCCAACTAGTGGGTGACGCAATAATGATTTAGGTGTTGCGATGACTAACGGACGTTCTGCTTCGCTTCCAAGAATCTTGGCTTGACGACGCAATACGTGGAAGTAGTTAGCTGCACTAGAAATGTTCGCAACCGTCCAGTTGTTCTCCCCACATAGTTGCAAGTAACGTTCGATACGACAGCTTGAGTGCTCTGGTCCTTGTCCTTCATATGCGTGTGGCAAGAGTAAGACTAAACCTGATTGCTGACCCCACTTAGAGAAACTTGATGATACGAACTGGTCAAACATAACTTGTGCCATGTTTGAGAAGTCTCCATACTGTGCTTCCCAGATGGACATCGTCTTATCTTCTTCTAAGTTATAACCGAATTCATAGCCAACAATTCCCGCTTCAGTTAATGGGCTGTTATACGCTACGAATGAAGCTTTCGAGCCGCCGATATGATGCAACGGTACAAATTCTTCACCCGTTTTTTCATCATGTAGCACTAAATGACGATGCGCGAATGTACCGCGTTGGATATCTTGTCCAGACATACGGATCGGCTTACCGTCTTGTAAAATAGAACCGAATGCTAATTGCTCTGCGTGAGCCCAGTCGATTTTGCCTTTTCCATTGAATGGATCTTGACGTCTATTGAGGATTTTTTCCAATTTACTGAAGACCTTGAAATTAGAAGGGTATGTTAACAATTCTTCATTCATCTTACGTAGACGGTCTTCTGCTACACCTGTTTCTAGGTCGCGTGGTAATCCAGCCAATACGCCTTCTGGTGTTGCGTTAGACAATTCCGGTGCATCGACCGATTCTTCTTTCACACGATCATACGCTGCTTGCATTTTTGCAAATACCGATTTGTCCAGTTGCGTTACCTCTTCATCTGTCATTAACTGTTGCTCAACTAAACGTTGTGCATAAAGTTGACGGACCGTTTTGTGCTTATGGATTTTGTGATACATCATTGGATTCGTCACTAGTGGCTCGTCCATTTCGTTATGTCCGTAACGACGGTAACCGATCAAGTCGATCAATACGTCCTTACCGAATTTCTGACGGTATTCAAACGCCAACTGTGCAACTGCTAGTACTTCTTCTGGGTGATCTGCATTCACGTGGAATACAGGCACTTCAAAGCCTTTTGCAGGATCTGATGCATAGTGTGTAGAGCGAGAATCATAGTATTCCGTTGTAAAGCCAATCGTATTATTAGCGATTACGTGGATCGATCCGCGAACACGACTATAGTTGAATGATTCTGGTACGATACCTTGTCCAGGGAACGCCGCATCACCGTGTACAAGTACTGCAAACGCAGCATTTGTATCTTGTTGTGGAATACCTGGATGATCCGTGTTTTCTTGAGCAGCTCTTGTCTGCCCTGTAATGACAGGATTTACTACTTCTAAGTGAGATGGGTTATACGCTAGGAAGCGATTTAGACCAGATTCTCCCTTGTAAAGAGCACCCATATGGTATTTCACGTCGCCGAACCAACCGCGTGTTACTTCTAGTGAACCGTCTTGAGGTAAGAACGGTGAAGCAGGTACACCCGCAAATTCAGCAAACATCATTTCATATGGTTTGTTTAAGTTATGTGTCAACACGTTCAAACGTCCACGGTGTGCCATGCCGATCAGCATTTTTTTCATTTTCGCTTCTTCAGAGCGGCGAACCAATTCATCAATTAAGATGACGAGTGTGTCCACGCCTTCAATAGAGAAACGCTTTGCACCAACGAATGTACGGTGAATAAATTTCTCAAAACCTTCAATTTTTGTTAAACGCTCAAGAAGTTGTTTTTTATCATCTTCTTGTAAGCTCGGCTGTACGTCGCCATTTTCAATTTTAGATTGAATCCAGTTACGTTCAGTTTCGTCAATCAAGTGAGAAAATTCATAAGCGATTGAACCTGTGTATAAAGATTTCAAGTAGTTCATAGCGTCCAATCCATTTTCCACTGTTGCCGGAACGTTTTTCAAGAACAAAGTTGCTGGCAATCCGACCAGATCGCTTTCTGTCAGTCCATGATAGGATAGTTCCAGACGTGATGTATCCTTTGGTCGATCGTTTAATGGATAAATGTCTGCTGCTAGATGCCCGTACGAGCGAATCGCTTCTAATAAAGAATAGACAGCAAGCACTTTGCGTAAATCGGTTTGAGAACCTTGCGCGATAACTGCTTCTGCTCCCGACTCATCAATCTGAGGCGCACCAAAATTCCTGAATAGCTCAGCTAAATCAGGATCTACTGCATTTGAGTCTGTTTTAAACAGATCGTACATTTCCATTACATACCCAAGGTTTGGACCCGAAAAATTAGCATACGGGGAACGATGGGAATCCACATTGTTCGACATGTAATATGACCTCCACATTGCCAATTGGCTTGTTGTGTTTATTTGATATACTTCTTTACAATAATAGCATGCAAACCCTAGAACTGAAAGGGATTAATTCGAAGTTGTGAACTTTTCTGCAAAGTTCATGAAAAAAAGCTCAAAAATCGGAAAAAACCCTTGACTACTACGCACTATGATTTCCTCCTATTTCTGGAACGACAAAATCAATTCTGCCATTTTCTCAGGCGTTTTCGGCGCTGTCGTCTTTTCAATATTTGACAACAAGCGACTTTTTTCTTTCACAAGATGATGAAAATGTTCTTTCATCGATACATCAGCTAACTTTTCTTCTTCCACTTGCAAGGCTAACCCTTTAGAAGCGAAATAGGAAGCATTCAGAATTTGATCGCCACGACTTTTAGATGCAGCGAGCGGAACGAGTAACATCGGCTTATGGATTGCTAGCAATTCAAAGATTGCATTAGAGCCTGCACGAGAAATTGCGTAATCAGAAGCCGCCAGCAAATCAGGTAATTCAGTCGTCACATATTCAAACTGTGCATAACCGTCTACCCCATCCAACCGCTCATCCACATTCCCTTTACCGCATAAATGAATGATTTGATAGTCTTCAAGTATATCAAACAATGTCCCACGTACCGCATCGTTTAATACAGCTGAGCCTTGACTACCACCCATGATGATAAAGATTGGCTTACCGTTCGTTAATCCAGTCAGTTGTAACCCGCGTTCTTTACTCCCTGTAAACAGTTCAGGACGAATAATCGGACCTGTACACGTAGACTTAGCCGATGGAACATAGTCTAACGTCTGTTCGAACACCGTAAAAATCTGGGATGAAAACGGCAATGCTAGTTTATTAGCGAGTCCAGGTGTGACATCCGACTCATGTACGACTACTGGCACATTGGCAAGTTTAGCCGCCATCACGACAGGAACCGAAACGAATCCCCCTTTAGAAAAGACGATTTCCGGTTTAAGCTTTCGTACAATCGAAAGTGCTTGAAGCGTACCTGCACCTACGCGGAACGGGTCACTAAAGTTCTTCATGGAAAAATAGCGACGCAACTTTCCGCTTTGTATTGCGTGATAGACGACTTCCGGATGACCGTCTCCTATTAACTCCCGTTCAATCCCTTCTTTCGATCCAATATAATGCACACGATAGCCTCTTTCCAAAAAAACAGGGATTAACGCTTGATTGACAGATACGTGTCCTGCCGTCCCGCCACCTGTTAAGACGATTACCGGTTGTTTCATACTATCCATCCTTCCTTAAGGGCTTATGTAAGACGCTTCCCGCTAACCTTTTCATGTTACAATAGCTACAGAAAATAAAAGCTATTGTGAAAGAGGAAATGAAAACCATGACAACTGCAACGAACACAGTCCAGCGAAAAAGCTCGTTATTCATTAAAATTATGATTCCTATCTTAATTACGCAAGTCGCCCTTTACTTGATGTCGTTTTTCGATATCCTCATGACCGGGCGTTATGACACCTACCATCTAGCGGGCGTCACCATTGGCAGTTCATTTTGGATTCCTGTCTATACGGGGCTTTCCGGAATTCTGATGGGGCTCACCCCTATTATCGCACAGCAAATCGGCGCGAGGAATAAAAGCGCTGTCCGACCTACTGTCCAGCAAGCATTATACGTATCTCTAGCGCTTTCGGCAATCATTTTCATACTGATTAAGTGGGTCGTGTTACCAGCAATTACGAAAATGCCGTTAGATGATCAAGTAGTAACCGTCTCATCTAGCTATTTAACAGGGATGAGCATCGGTTTAGTGCCGTTAATGGCTTATACCGTGTTACGTTCCTTTTTCGATGCGCTCGGGGCAACGCGCGTCTCCATGTTTATCATTTTATTGTCAGCGCCTATTAATGTTTTCTTAAACTATCTATTAATCTTCGGAAATTTCGGCTTTCCTGAATTGGGAGGTGCCGGTGCTGGGTATGCGTCAGGTTTTACGTATTGGCTCGTATTTATTATTGCAGTGAGTATTGCTTGGCTCTCTAGACACTTTAAGGAATTTGCGTTGTTTAGCGACTGGCAACGTGTGTCCTTTAGTAAATGGAAAGAGATTCTCTTAATCGGGATTCCAATCGGGCTATCGATTTTCGTAGAGACGAGTATTTTCTCTGTCGTCACGTTGCTAATGAGTAGTTATAGCGCACAAGTCATTTCTGCACACCAAATCGCATTGAACTTTACGTCTTTACTTTATATGGTGCCGTTAAGTGTCTCGATGGGTACGACCATTTTGGTTGGGCAATCTATAGGTGCCGGTCGTCCGAAAGATGCGAAAGAGTTTACGAAGCTCGGCATAGGCTTTGCTGTTATCTTCAGTTTCTTATCCATATTCATCTTGCTGACGTTTCGTGAGGCCATTGCTTCTATGTATACGCCAGACACTGCCATTATTGCACTTGCCATGCATTTCTTTATTTATGCGGCACTGTTCCAATTATCGGACGCTGTACAAGCACCGATTCAAGGCGCATTGCGTGGCTATAAGGATGTCACGACGACATTCCTCGTCGGTCTAGTATCCTTCTGGGTTATCGGACTACCGGTCGGCTTCGCACTCGCCCGCTTTACCGAGTTAGCAGCGTACGGTTACTGGGTCGGATTAATCGTTGGGTTAACTGTCGGTGCGGTCGTTCTATCGTTACGTCTACGCTTCATTCAAAACAAACAGGTACTGCCACACGCTTAATAAAAACGGTCAATGGAATATACTCCATCGACCGTTTTTGCTTATTAACAAAGTTCATAGAGAAGGGGTAGGCATACCGTTACTCTGCGTTCCAGGCGGACGCGTTCCGTGGGGTCCGCGGTGAGCCGACTAGTCGCTACGCTCCTTACAGTCGTCTCACCTGTCGGACTGATCCCACAGGAGTCGCCGCCTTGCACTCCGATTCACTAGCATAGTATCCTGAAGTTAATGAGTAGAACAGTTAATAAAATACATAGTGCGTGCATGTAAATTTTTAAAAATAAAGAGTAGTCATTCAATCTACCGAGTATACTCCACCTTTCCACTTACTTTGTATATCCTTGTACAATTTAAGTTTTCCTCTATCTCTTCTAAAATTAACCAGCTAACCTTTCCACTAATAACTCTAGAACAAAAAATAGTGAAGCGTAGTGTAAGGCGGCGACTCGGGGAGGATCAGCCCGACAGGTGAGACAACCAAGGGAGCGAAAGCCGTTGCGAAGTACGGCTTTTGCGAGTAAAAGCGAAGCGTTAGGAGCACAGTTGCCTTAATTTCTGCAAAGACCTCAGAAATTAAGGCAAAGCGAACCGCGGGCCCTCCCGAACGCGTCCGCCTGGAACGCAGCGCAACGGTATTAATTCACTTTCCCTTTACTACGACTCAACGTAAAAAACGGTTGATGGAATATTCTCCATCAACCGTTTTTTACTTACTTCTGAATAAATTGTTGTGTCCAGTAGTGGCCGTTTGCATCATAACCAATACCGATATGTGTAAAGCCAGGTGTTAAGATATTCTGTCTATGGCCTGCAGAGTTCATCCATGCAGTGACAACTTCTTGTGCGCTGCGCTGACCCATCGCGATATTCTCAGCCGCTTGACGGTATGTAACCCCATTGCTCTTCATTTGATCAAATGGTGAACCGTATGTAGGGCTTGTGTGAGAGAAATAACGATTCATCGCCATGTCTGCTGATTTTTGTTTCGCTGACTTTTGTAACGCCGCATCAATTTGTAGTGGCTTGAGTCCTGCTTTTGCGCGCTCTGCGTTCGTTAAGTCTAGTACTGCTTGTTCAATAGCTGAGACATTTGAAGTCTGTTGTTTTTCGGTAGTCGGCTTTTCTGGCGTACTAGGATTCTCTACCGGCTTACTAGGTTGTTCAGGTGTTGGAGCCGGTGTTGTTGGTTTAGTTGGTTGTGGTGCTGGTTGCGTTGGACGTACGGGCTTCTGATATCCAAAGTAGTATCTGCCATAATAATACGAACGGACGTCTTGTTTTTGTACATTCCACGTATACGTCTGCTTTTGCGGCTGTGCTTGATTGATTGTGCTTGCCTCCACGGAATGGTTAGGCAAAAATAGTGCTGAACTTAATAAGATGAGTGATAACGTTTTTTTCATCTTGTTCCCTCCTTCTCTACGCAATCCATCATACCTTCAGAGAGTAGGAGAAAACTTAACGAAATTTACCAACCTTTCCAATCCACACTAGAATCCTATGAAAAGAGTGTCTCAGCTCCCCCTGAAATGGAAATGTTGTCCTCCCGTGCGGACTATTACCAATAGATAGCTATTGACAACTAGTTTTCAGGCACATAGTCGATTGCTTGTAGTTGCTCTCCAATGATGACGAGCGTAGACGGAATTTGAATATATTCTGGAATCCATTGAACCATCCCGTACGCATATTGGAATAAATGAGCGTAACGAGATCCTTCTAATTGAATATAACCTTTCATCCGGTAAATCGTATCGGGTAGAGTACGCACCCAGTCTTCAAAATGCTCTTGGTTGATCGGCTGATTAAACGTTAGCACCTTAGACGCAATAGGTAACCCACTACCCGTACTGACCGCATGTGACGGAGCGGAAGATGCGTTGATCATCTTCTCTATATAGCCAAAGTCCACTTTCGCATGTACTGTCTGAACGACTGGCGCATAGCTATTGAACTGCGACACGTGCATCGTTACAGTCGCTAACTCATGATCCGATAATAAATCCGTTTTATTGAGCACCATGAAATGCGCGTGGCGAATTTGCTCTAGGAACAAAGCCAGCATCCGTGGTGAAAGCTTCTCACGGTCCATCCAGCGCTTGGCATCGACTACGGTGACAATGCCCTTTACATCTAACTGCGAAGCGAATAAAGGCGAGTAGACTGCATCTAACGCTTCTACAGGATGAGCAGCACCTGTCGTTTCAATAAATAGGACATCTACATCGGGGTAATCCGCCAGCAAGCCTTGTAGCTGCGCCTCTGTAGATTCCGCACCCGTACAGCAAATACAACCGTTCAGTAATTCCTTTAACGGCACTTCTCCTGCATCCTCTACGATTTTACTATCTATATTCATTTCACCAAATTCATTCATTAAGACAGCGGGTAGTCTCCCGGATTTCTTCACTTGTTCAATGAATTGCACGAGTGCTGACGTTTTACCGCTTCCTAAAAAGCCACTAAGTAAATATACATCGATCATACGAATCATCCCTTCTATAAAAGACACGCGCCCGAGCTTGTGCTAGGACGCGTGCCGTTAGTCTTATGAGTGTATTTCTTTCAAAACAACCTCTTTCGCTTTCAAGAGCTGTGGATCATCGTTTTTCAACTTATCACGTAATTTTTGCATTAAACCTACTGTCGTATCCCCCGTGAGTACACCGGTCTGCTCGATCTGTAAGTCTTTCTGTAAAGTTTTCACGGCTTCTACGGTACTGTCATCATATAGGCCATCTACTTCCCCTGGGTCATACCCGACTGCTTCTAACATCTCTTCAGCAGCTTGTACGCTAGGTGAGACGCGCCCTTTGTCCATTTCTTCAGATGAATCAAGGAATGGTAAAGACGCATACGATGGATACGGTACGTTGACATCCGGCTCGATGCCTTTTTTGTGGATCCAGTTGCCATCTGGTGTTAACCATTTCGCTGTCGTTAACTTCAAGTTCGAACCGTCCGGTAATTGAGTCGGTGATTGTACCGTCCCTTTACCAAACGTCTTCACGCCGACAATCGGAATCCCTGCAGACTCTTTTAATGCACCGGCTAAAATCTCAGAAGCCGACGCACTGCCATCATCTACAATCAACGCTACAGGAACGGTTACTTTTTGACCGCCAGACGCTGGGTAGAGCTCAGGCGACTTGCCTTTTTCCTGTGTTTGCAATATCGTCTTGCCTTCTTCAACAAACAGATTCGAAATATCGATTGCACCTGTTAAGATCCCGCCCGGATTTTGACGCACATCAATCAGTACGCCTTGCATTCCTTTGTCGACCATCTCGTTTATCGCTTCAAGCAATTCTTCATACGTCTGTTCTGAGAAAGATGTAATGTTAATATGTGCGATACCGTCCTCTAACATTTCTGCATAGACCGTATGAATCGGAATCACGTCACGTTTGATTTTCACATCAAATGGTTCTTGACGATCACCACGTCGGATAGACAACGTAACCGTCGATCCTTTTTCCCCGCGAATTAATAGGACAGCTTCAGAGGAAGACATCCCTTGTATGCTTTTACCGTCTACAGAGAGAATCGTATCATTCGGCAGCAAGCCCACTTTTTCTGCAGGTGAGTTTTTGATAGGAGAGACTATGCTAATATAGCCATTTGACTCTTGAATCTCTGCACCGATTCCTTCAAAGCTGGAAGAAATACTTTCATTCAACTGTTTGGCTTCTTTTACATTTAGATAATCGGAATAAGGGTCGCCTAATGCGTCAACCATTCCGTTGATTGCGCCGTCTAGGACGACTTGATCATCGACATCATCAAAATACGTTTGTTTCAGTTGATCATATGCCTCGAAAAGTTTTGTGAATTCTTTCCGATCATTTCCCACTTGCTGGGGTTTGACGACTTCTACAACTTTTTCATCACCGACCGTCAGTGCGAAGAATGTAACTGCTGCTGTCGCCAGCACAAGGGCAAAGATAAGCATGATCAACGAAAACGGTTTGATGCGGATGTATCGAGAAGTCGGTTTCTTTTCCGGCTTCAGCTCACCGTTTGACTCGTTTTCGTTCATCGTCTTCCCTACTTTCTCAATTCCCATGAAAAGACCGCTGCCAAGAGCGGTCTTTTCACGCGTTCTTTATCTACTTAGATTATTCAGCGATAGCTGCTTCTAGCGCGACTTCAATCATTTCATTAAATGTCGTTTGACGCTCTTCAGGAGTTGTAATCTCGCCTGTAAGGATGTGGTCACTCACTGTCAATACCGCTAAAGCTTGACGACCGAATTTCGCTGCTAGCGTGTACAGTGCCGCTGCTTCCATTTCGACTGCCAATACACCGTGACGTGCAAGATTTTCATGCTGTGCGTTTTCATTATAAAAGAAATCTTCTGTGTACACATTCCCTACTTGTAAGTTCAAGCCTTTTTCTTTCCCTGCGTTATACGCTTTTAACAATAAATCAAAGTTCGCAAGCGGTGCGAAACGAATCGGTCCGAAGCTCACATCGTTCAAACAAGAGTTCGTTGTCGCGCCTTGTGCCAAAATGACGTCACGTACTTTCACGTCTTTCTGGATTGCACCACATGTTCCGACACGAATTAGTTTTTGAACATCATATTCTTGCATCAATTCTGTAACGTAGATCGAGATCGATGGGAACTGAAATACGTTTACCTTTGTATGTCCCTGTATAGCCAAACATATTTCGTACGGAATTATACTGGATGACATCTTCTAAAAATGTCTCCGCAATATACTTCGCACGTAGTGGATCTCCTGGTAGAAGAATCGTGTCTGCAATTTCACCTTTTTTCGCATCAATATGTATGCTCATGTGTTTGTCAGCCTCATTTCGTGAATTTGTTTTCATCATACCGTGAATAATGGCGAGATGCAATGAAGACCTCGCCCGTTACATACTACATAGATCCGCATAGATTGCGTACAGTTCATCAAAGGTTGTAGAACGCAAGTCGTCGTCAGCCTGATCTTCTATGTAGCGTGACAACGAATCGAAATCCTCTTCATTCTTTGGGAAACTAGCATCGCGAAACATCTTCTCGGCAAATATAGCCTTCACATCATCTCTACCGCCGCCACGATACCGAAGCGCAAAATGGTAAAAGGATCGATCCATCGCTGTCACCTTCCTTCACTCAAATAACCCGGCATACTCACCGTAGCCTTCTTTTTCTAAATCCGCGACCGGCACAAAACGCAACGCAGCCGAGTTAATGCAATAACGTAAACCGCCCGTTTCTTGTGGTCCGTCCGGGAAAACATGTCCTAAATGGGAGTCTGCCGTCTTACTGCGGACTTCCGTACGGCGCATACCGAATTTCGTATCAAAATGCTCTGTTATTTCTGTAGATTCCACCGGCTTAGAGAAGCTTGGCCAACCGCAACCCGCGTCAAACTTATCATGGGAACTAAATAACGGTTTACCTGACACGATATCCACGTAAAGACCTTCTTCGAAATGCGCGTCAAACTCATTGAGAAACGGTGGCTCTGTTCCGCTTTCTTGCGTCACATAATACTGCATTTCCGTCAAACGACTTTTCAACTCTTCTTTCATGAACGATCCCCCCAATGCTCTTCAATGAATCCAACCCGGCCTGATCCGACCGAATAGCGTGCGTAGTGACCAGGATTCTTTTGATAATACTGTTGGTGATACTCCTCTGCCGGATAAAAAGGATGCGCAGGTAAAATATCTGTCACAATCGGTGAAGTAAACTTGCCACTTGCTTGTAACGCATTCTTCGATTGTTCCGCCTCTAGATGCTGCTGCGGAGAATGCGTATAGATTGCTGTCTTATACGATTCACCACGATCATGGAATTGTCCTCCTGCGTCTGTAGGATCAATCACTTGCCAGAAAATATTCAATAACTCTTTATACGAAATCACTTCATCATCAAATTCGATTTGGACTGCTTCACGGTGTCCGGTCGTATTTGTACACACTTCTTCGTAGGTCGGATTGACTGACTGTCCTCCAGTATAGCCGCTAGTTACTGACTGTACGCCTTCATACTGATCGAACGGCTTGACCATGCACCAGAAGCAACCACCCGCAAACGTTGCATATTGAGTAGCCATGTGTGACCTCCTTAGTTTTTCGGTATCAATACTTCCAATATAATCTCATCTTTCGCTAAATTCACTTCTTTTGCCTTCACTTGTACGTCACCCGAGATCGGTAATTCCCGTAAATCGATGAATATCTCTTCTTCTTTCGGACGTACGATCATCCAAGAAGGTAACTCCATCGAATTTTTTAGTAACTTTAAAACCGTGGAAGGAGGAATCGTTAAATGCCCTAATTCCATAGACGATTGTTTTAAGATTAGGTTTCCATCGTCTTGCACAATCGGATCGAAATGCATCGCAAGCGGCAATGTGTAAGAGAATACCGTCAGTTCAGACGTCAACAGCACATCGTCTCTCATGGAAAGCTCCACAGGCAATGCCCCTTTTACCGCTTTCCGAATATATGTGTTGGCGATACCTTCAAAATTGTCCTTCGTTGTATTGAGCGCTAATGTATAGCCTTCCTCTTGCGTCACATTTGATTCAGGAAGAGCGGGAGAAGCAGTTGTGCCGCTAACTAATAAAATGAGTGCAACGAGCGCTGCCGCAACGAGTCCCGCTAAACTAAAGAATGCTACTTTCCAAAACTTCATATTTCCGATCACTCCACTTCCAACGTAACCGCCGGACAACTTTTAATCTCTTCTACAAAGCGTTCCTCCATCTGATCATAGCCTTTACTGTTTGGATGAAAGAAGTCTGTATGATATACCAAATTTGTATTCGAATGAAATAAATCTTCTACCCGCACAAAACAAGCCGTCCCGTCTCGTTGCGCACGTTCTTCTAGCGAATGGTTCCAATCTTCTATAATCTCGTCAAATTCATGCACTTCATCGGTCAGTACAGAGAAAGGATTATACAGTCCGGCCACGATAATTGGGGCACTTGGATTATAGAGTCGTAAAATTTCAAATAATTCATCGATACGAACTTCAAATTTACCGAGTTCTTTATAAAAATCCGCAAGCTTCATTTTCATGAAGCTTCCTTTCACAACCTTCATCAAGTCATTGCCGCCAATCGTAAAGACGATATAATCGGCCTGTATAATCGCTTGCTGGACGTTCGGGTCTTCTAGTTGTTGTAATAACTGATCGCTTCGGCGTCCACGTTTTGCTAAATTAATAGCTTCTACTTCCAGAACGCCTTTCCATTGTTCCATATCTGTTGTCAAGCGTCCGAAATAACCGCCTTCTTTTCGTTCATCCCCGACTCCCTGTGTCAATGAATCCCCTAAACCGAGCACATTTATGCGCTGCGGGATAAAGTTTTCTGGTATGGAAAAAGGTTCGAAGAGAACGGGTTCACGTTCTGACAAAGTCGTTTTCGATTCTTTCTGGCTAAATGGGGCTTGGCACCCTGACAGGAACATTGAGAAGGCGAGCAACAGCACGATCACGCTTCTCATCTGTCTATCTCCCCTTTAATCGTAGATTGCTTCACTCCGTATAATACATTAAGCCAATAGCGCCTTCCCCTGTATGGGTACTAATAATCGGTGTCGTAAAGGATAGCTTCACCGGAATACCCATTTCTTCAATCTTCTTCTTTAACGGTTCAGCCATCGAAAGGCCATTTGCATGCGCAATTCCGACACTACGAATGACTTTCCCTGCTGTCTCTTTTTTAAACTCATCTAGTAAGTACGTCACTACTTGCTTATGGCTACGCACTTTCGCGACCGGCGTATAAACCCCGTCTTTTAGCGTCGCAATCGGCTTAATATTCATAAGTGATCCGAACATAGCCTTGCCTTTACCAATGCGTCCACCTTTCACCAAGTTATCAAGCACGTCAACTACGACAAAAAGCGATGAACGCTTGCGTACGCTATCTAGCTCTTTGACAATCTCTTCTACTGTCTTTCCTTCTTCTGCTAGACGACACGCTTCAAGCACTTGGAACGTTAACGCATGAGAAATATACATTGAATCCACGACCGTGACGTTCGCTGAAGACGCTTGTGCAGCTGCTTCAGCAGATTTCACTGTACCGCTCATGCCACCCGTCATATGAATAGAAAGGATGGGATTACCGTCAGCGCCTAATTCATCATACAACGTCTGGAACACACCGACTGCTGGCTGCGAACTTTTCGGTAGCTCTTTAGATTCCCGCATGAGATCGAGGAATTGTACTGGCGACAAATCGACGCCGTCTGTATAAGACTTACCGTTAATTTGTAACGTCAACGGCACGACATGTATGTTGTGTTGTTTAATGAGTTCATCCGTTAATGCCGCGGTAGAATCCGTGACAATGTGAATTTTCTTCATAGTTCATGCTCTCCTTCGTGCACCGCAATTTGCGATTTTTTGTTTAGTTTTTGCTATAGTAGGAATGAGGTGTTGTCCGTTGAAAGAACCATTTGACTATAAAAACCGATCAGAAGAACGTTGGAATGCTATAACGCACGCGATCGGTCTATTACTAAGCATTCCTGCACTAGTATTTCTTATTTTAGCCGGTGTAGAGCGCGGCACAAGCGTCCACGTCGTCAGTTTCACTATTTTTGGCGCATCCATGGTCTTACTATTTCTTATGAGCACGCTACTACATAGTATGCCCGAGAAAGTGAAGTCGTTTTTCTCGATTCTCGATCACTCGGCCATTTATGTACTCATTGCCGGAACGTATACGCCCTTTCTACTCGTCACGATACAAGGTGCGCTTGGCTGGACGTTATTCGGTATCGTCTGGGGTCTGACTTTGTTCGGCATCCTGTTTAAAGTGTTCTACATTCATCGCTTTGAAAAATTGTCACTCGCCCTCTATATCTTCATGGGCTGGCTCATCGTCTTTGCGATTAAGCCTCTATACGAACAACTTCCAACTGCCGGGCTATGGCTGCTCATCACCGGTGGATTGTTCTATACTGTTGGCTCTGTGTTTTACATGTGGCGGCGCATACCGTACAATCACGCGATTTGGCATCTATTCGTCATCGCCGGCAGCGTAGCCATGTATTTTAGCGTCCTTCTATATGTTTAAGAAGGACGTGTTTCTTTTTTATCCCAAATTTGATACGTATACGCTGTCTGATCCTCTGTAACTTGTTTCTCCGACTCACTCGTCAATTCCCACCCTGTGTCATACGCTGGGAAGAATGTATCGCCTGGATAACGTTTATCAATGACTGTAATATACAATCGATCCGCCATTTCTAGTGCCATTTCAAAAATTTGCGCGCCTCCGATAATCATCACTTCATCAGCGTAAGTCTCCGCCAGTTTCACCGCAGCGTCCAAATCATGCACTACCGTAACACCTTCTGCTTCGTAGTCCGCGTTACGTGTAATGATAATATTCAAGCGTCCAGGTAATGGGCGGCCAATCGATTCAAACGTCTTGCGTCCCATCACGATCGCTTTTCCCATCGTGAGCTTTTTGAAATAAGCAAGCTCTGCTGGGATATGCCACGGCATTTCGTTCTTTACACCGATCACTCGGTCTAGATCATGTGCCACTACTAATGAAATCAATTCAAGTTCCTCCTTAGACTGCGATCGGCGCTTTAATACCCGGGTGTGGGTCATAGCCTTCGATTGTCAAATCTTCCATTTCTATTTCGAAAATAGACTGTTTATCTGGATTAATGCGTAATGTAGGCAAGTCACGTACTTCACGCGATAATTGCTCTTTTACTTGATCAATATGATTTAGATAAATATGGGCGTCACCAATCGTGTGAATGAACTCTCCTACTTCTAAGCCACATTCCGCCGCAATCAAATGAGTTAGCAATGCGTAGGAAGGAATATTGAAGTTCACACCTAAAAATGAATCGCCACTGCGCTGGTATAGCTGACAAGATAGCTTGCCGTTCGCTACATAAAGCTGGAACATCGTGTGACACGGTGGCAATGCAGCTTTACTGCCTTTTGCACCGGCATTGACGACATCTTCCGGATTCCATGCATTAACAATGATTCGGCGAGAGTCTGGATTGTTTTTAATCATATCAATCGCATCTTGCAGCTGATCGATTTCATTGCCTTCGGAGTCCGTCCAGTGACGCCATTGCTTGCCGTAAACATTCCCAAGATCTCCGTACTTCTCCGCGAATGCATCATCTTCCAAGACACGCTCACAAAACGCGTTCAACTCTGCCTGATACAGTTCATTAAATGCTTCGTCCACTAAACAGCGATTACCAAAGTCCGTCATATCTGGACCGGTATACTCGTCGGACTCGACCCACCGTTTGAATGCCCACTCATCCCAAATATGGTTATTGTGTTGCAGTAAATAACGAATATTCGTATCGCCTTTAATAAACCATAATAACTCACTTGCGATTAAGCGGAACGGTGTACGTTTCGTCGTAAACAACGGAAAACCTTTCGCTAAATCAAAGCGCATTTGATAACCGAATACACTAATCGTACCCGTCCCTGTTCGATCTTCTTTCTTCACACCATGATCTAAAATATGTTGTAAAAAATCTAGATAGGTCTGTTCTAATTCATTTCGCATATCACTTTACCTCCAAAGTAGTTCACTTCATACAGTATAGCTGAAAAATCCTTACAATCGCTAGGAATTCAAACTACCGTTTTGCCTGCAAATGAATTTTTTCTGGATAGCCGCTCCAAATATAAAAAGCAGATTCCGATACATACCCTTTGCTTTGCAAAACAGCTTGTACATGATCCTTCAACCCGTCTTGTTGTGCAATTTCCAACACTATATCTATCGTTTGTCTATGGAAATGTCCAACATCTGGCGGTAGTTTCTTCACTTTTTCTGCATACTCTTCAAAAGGTGTTTTATTGTTACGGTTTTTCGTTACACTCCACTTCGTTAACTTCTTTGTTGAAGTCATAATTTCAGAGACGATATTCGCATTGATTACACGCATCCACGCATCGGTTACGTCATAGCACATATGCTTACCGTCAATTACTTCAGATATATAGTAAAGAAACCTTTGAATCAACAGCGCATTCTCCCTAACGTCTACTGGTATGAGTGTCCCTAACACTGCCAGCGCACCTGCATCTAAACATGCATCATTAATCGTATAATCCCCTTTGCCTTTCGCCGCCACATGGCACGCACTTAAAATCACAATTGGCGGTAGACGTAACGCGCGGTTTGGGATCCATACGCTGTCTCCTACAGACAATCCCGCAACGCCTTCCTCACTATACGTTCCGTGCGCAGAAATGACTAACATATCTATGTCCGTTCGGTTTGCAATGAACGCTTCCAGATCCTCTATCGACTCCGCCTCTTCATAAAAGATAGAAATGTGTTTAGTATCCTTATGCTGTTCTCTCACAACTGTCCAAGCTAGATCCGAGAACGCTCGGATTTTATCTGTCTTCGCAAGGCATTCAATAACCAATACTTTACACCCTCTGCCGCGTCCGATGTAGTATTCATCTCGTTGAGGCAGTCCATACCTAAATGTAGACGTTATTGGCGTCAGCGGACGGTACGTGATAGGAATCATATGGCATAACGGATCTGTATATCCGGGGAGAATCGCCAAGCCTACTGGGAAGTCTGTAAACGCGATTAGCTTGGATGACGCACGAATAAATTCACGTACGTCTACTTCACCAAAACATGCCGCCAGTTCTTTCCCAAACTTCCTTTGCATTCTGTTTATGTATCGACTATTCGGTTTCCTTGCGTATACATGCTGTTCTAATTCGGCAAGCGCATGGAATACTTCAGGAGACAACACATCGCCTTCCAACCAAACACCACCAAGCGAGATCGCCCGCTGTATGCCGAAAAACTCAATTAAGTCTTTTTCTTCAGGACGAATTGTTGAATCATTATACTTCGTTTGATAGCTCTTTCTAGATCTCGGACCGCCTGGAACCGTTATAATAAGAGAAGAAGGCATAACTCCGTAGTTTTTACGTATCATCTCCTGTAAATCCTTAGTATCCAGCTCATTCACTTGATCACCCAGCTGATGATACATATCCGCGACCATTAAAGTTTCTTTTTGAGTAAATGCCCTAATTCTCGGTGAATAATCGCTTGCTTTCAGTGTAGATAGCAAAGTATCTATATCACCATACTGCGTGCCTAGGAAGATATTTGGTAGCGCTGAGCGAGCCTTTCCTTGATGTAAGATCGGATGGATTTTCAGAAATTCTCTATTGATTCCATAGGTTTTTACTAGCTTCCTCGTTTCTTCCTGAATAGCGTGCCAATGAGCAGAAAGTGATCTGGACGATAACTCTTGAATGGTCACGACCCCTAGCATAGAAGGCATCGCATCGTCTAAATGAATCGCAGACTCATAGCAAGAGTTTTCAGTTATGTATAAAGTTGGCGGATACCGCTCGATTAGATTCCTGTTTTCTTCATTCAACTGATCGGAAATTAAAAATATAGTATGCTGTTGAATGCCGTCACCTACTGAAAACAACGCATCTGGCGCCTGAATCAAGTCAAAAGCATGTCTAGGAAGATGCAAACCATACCATAACGCATCGGCTACATCTTCTAACATCGGGTTGGAGAGATGAATCGTAGGTCTAGCCTCTCTCGGTTGTTTACTGTCATACACGATAAAATAATGATGTATAAACTTCTCTCGAAATGCTTCAGCGTTTAGCACCTTGGTATTTCCACAACATTTCTTGTACTTCTTCCCACTACCACACGGGCAACGTTCATTTCTTCCAGTAGTCATCGTTCCTCTCATCTCCTCTCGTAATGGACTCTTCTATAGCTAGTATACCAAAAGACGTTTGGCGATTTCGGCAAAAAACACACTCCGAAGCGGCTGCGTATGAAAGCCATAACGGTAGTGTGTTTGGAATGTCATATATCTAAAATATAAAGTCTAAGCTTGCTTCATTGTAAATCATTCTAAAACCATGCCAATAAAATATGAACAGAAGAAATCATGATCGCTATCGATAACAAGCCTAAATGAATAGACCGCAAAGATTTCACTTTTCTCTTTTTCGCGAATGATGCACCGACGAAACCGCCAATCACCGCCACAAGAAACGCAACCGCGCCATTACATCCTGCAACCGAGCCATTGCATCCTGCAACCGAGCCATTACATCCCACAACCGAGCCATTACATCCCACAACCGAGCCATTACATCCCACAACCGAGCCATTACATCCCACAACCGAGCCATTACATCCTGCAACCGCGCCATTGCATCCCGTAACCGAGCCATTACATCCCACAACCGAGCCATTACATCCTGCAACCGCGCCATTACCCCGTTTTACAAGGTTATTTTGTAAAAGGGTCACTCTTTTTATTAGAACTAGATGTTTGTCCAATCGCCTCACGTACGTTTCCATATGATAAGTATAAGGCCGGCCGGCATAAAAAGTTGAAAGGAGGTTAAAAGCTATGTGTTTTGAAAATAATAGACGGGAAAAACAAGTAGAGTTGGTTTGTAAATGTCGAGAAGTTAGATCAGATCGCGATAATAGCGACCGCGACTTTAATAATCGCGATAATAGAAATCGCTGTGATCGTGACTTTAATAAATGTAATAACAGAAATCGCTGCGATCGTGACTTTAATCGTAGAGATGGGTTCGGATGTCAATGTAGAAGGTGTAACCGCAGAAGATGTAACTTTTTCTGGTAACTAAATTAAGATGTATGAAAAAAAAGCGATTACTCTAAATTGAGTAATCGCCTTTCATGAATGTGTAAATATTTACGTTTGTTACTTACAATTGTATCAAAAAATAGATTCAATAACGTTGAGATTCCTCTCGACACATTCTTTATTCTTTGTAGTAATCTTACACTCTTTGGTTATTGGCCTATGCAGATTCGCCAGGTCGAGCTGTGTATTTTCGCCACGTCACCTAGGCAAAACTTCCCCCTCCATCACTGTAAGTTGTAGAGCTCTTAATTCTTTCGCGTGAAGGACCCTACGCCCACTTCCTAAACGACACTTCTAGAGTAAATTCATCCCCCACAACATCAGCGACTACATGTCCCCCTTGTTTTTCGACAAGCTGCTGAACGATATGTAAGCCTAATCCGACTTGCTCTCCGGTGCGACTAGCGTCCATCCTGAATGTCCTATCAAAAATCCGTTGAACTTCCGCAGCATCAAACGTCTCCACGTCATTTGCAACTTGTAATCGGATATCCTCCTCGTCCTCTATCAGATCAATCGTTACATAACTTTTGCTGTAGGCTAGTGCATTTTGAATAATATTGGCTACAATCCGACCTGTAGCTTTCTTATCTGCCAGAATAGGTGAAACTGCGAGTTCATCGATTTGCACTTGCAATTGCTTCTTCTCAAACTCACCATAAAACGTCAGCATCACTTCTACCACTAGTTGATCCAGATAGTTCTTCTCCATGACCATTTTTTTGTCCAAAGATTCCAGTTGGGAGAGTTCATAGAACAAATCCACAACATGGGTCAGGTTATCGATTTTCTTTTGAACAACCGCAAGATACTCGCCCTTTTCCGCTTCAGTTAACGATGGATTAGATAACAATTCCGAAAACCCTTTAATAGACGTTAAAGGGGTTCGCAAATCATGTGAGATATTGGTGATTTCTTGCTTTAAATTCATTTCTCTAGTGTGATTTCTCTGCTGATCTTGCTTAAATAAATGAATGAGCTGGTTGATTTTCGCAGCAAATCGGGCCAGGTTCTTATTATGGGTAGTGGTGCGAACGACTTCATTTGTCCCGAAGTTCTCAATGATTTCCTCTAATTGTTTCGTCATCCGTTTAATATCCGAATGAAGTACTAGAGACATTCCAACCAGAACGAATAGTAGTGAAATCAGTACGATGATGATCAACCAGCTGTTCACGTTCATTCATCCTTTCTCAATCAATCGTTTGTTTCGCAAACTTTGTGACCCCGATCAATAAAACGATACTAGATAACAGTACGCCTGTAATCCAGTATTGGTAACCGAATGTTACGGTATGATTCATGAAATGTAGTAAGTTATCGTGCAATAAGGCATCTGGTGTATATTTATATACTTCATTTAAACTTGTAACCTGTCGGAATAAGATCCGCAGCAAGTCGCCCGAAAATACAAAGACTAGCAGCATGACAATAAAGATATAAACATCACCGACCTTCAACAGTTTCAGCGAATGAATGGTGAAAAATGCACTGAGTATAATCGGTAACATATTGACCAGTGCTATTAAAAAATCTTTGGCAGACTGACCATCACTAGTCAACAGCGTCTCTCCCAACCCAATCATTAGAGCTATACCAATGACACTAAGTAGCAAGAAATAACGTAACGTCAGGATCAGTTTGGACCAAAAGATGGTGTTCCTCGATATCCCAAATGAAACTACATTTTTTAGCACGTCCGTATCCTTGCCAGTGAGGCTGAAATTAAAGAGAAAACTTACAATGATAATAAAGCCACCGCCACCGATAATATTCGAATAGTAAAATCTACTCGTACCATAAGGGAAATTCGGATCAACTTTTTGAGAATAGTACAGCACAGTTGCTACGGCTACAAGCAACAATAAACAAACGAGACTCGTTATATGCAGAGATTTTTTACGCAGTAAGCGGTATCGCTCACTTTTCAAATAATTAATCATGACGATCCCCCCCAACCAATTCCAAGTAATATCCTTCTAGATTGCGTGACTCTATTCGGAACTCACTCACGGATACACCATTCTCCAGTAATAGACGATTGATGTCTCCGCTGCACTCGACATAATTGTGGATCGTGATTACTTGATTAGGAAGTACTTTGAATTGGATATCTGCATAGGTCTGTTCCAATAATCGTGCCGTTTTGGCTGGATCATCGACCGTTAGTTGAAGTTGTTTCTGGCTTTTCTTTTGTAGTGTATCTTTACTTACATCCTCGACAATGACACCGTTCTTTATAAACACAAAACGTGTCGCCAGCAATTGTAACTCAGTTAATATATGACTGGAAATACATATCGTGATCTGTTTTTCTTGATTCAGTCTCACGAATAAATTACGTATCTCCCGAATCCCATCTGCATCCAATCCATTGATCGGCTCATCCAGCACTAAACAATCGGGACTACTTAGCAGGCACAAGGCAATACCTAATCGCTGTTTCATTCCCATAGAATAGTCTTTAAACCGTTTTCTCTTTTCTTTTGCAAGGTTCACAATCTCCAAGACTTCATCTACACGCTTCTTTTCAACGATACCGCGCTGAATTCGGAAATACTCGAGATTTTGTGTGGCAGTAAAGTCCGGGTAGAAGACAGGCGTTTCGACTAAGAAGCCCATCCTACTCCTCGCTTGCGCTAAGTCCCTTCCAGTTTTTCCAAACATGTGAATGTCACCAGCAGTCGGATGTAATTGTCCTGACAGCATTTTAAAAAGCGTCGATTTCCCTGATCCATTCGGGCCGATCAAGGCACAAATTTCTCCTTTTCGTAATGAAAAATCAAGTGGCTGAATAATAGTCGTGTCTTTAAACGTTTTCGTTAATTGATACGTTTGAATAATAGTCTCCATGGTAGCGACTCCTTTGCTAAACTTCTTGATACCTATATGTTAGCGCAGATCTCTTTAACATCCTGTAAGCAAACCATAAAGAAATCATAAGGATTTACACAAGCATGAATCCAATCCCCCAAATCGTCTGAATATATTCGTCCGAAGTACATTCAGCAATCTTCTTGCGGAGATTCGAAATATGAACACTTATCGTATTGTCATCCCCAAAATACGTTCCTTTCCAAATGCTTTCATAGATCTCCTTTTTAGAAAACGCCCGCTCCGGATGCCGCATCAATAAAGACAGAATATCGAATTCCGCATTGGTCAACTGCAGTTCTTGTTGATCTAATGACACGGACAGTTTTTCCGTATGCATAGTCAGCTGTCGCCATACGATCTTCGTTGTCGGCAGCGGATGAAGATTCGACTTGCGCAATTGAACTTCCACTCTCGCTAACACCTCTTGTGGATTAAACGGCTTCGTTATATAATCATCCGCGCCCATCTTCAATACGTTCACTTTATTTTCGATATCCACTTTAGCTGAAATAACAATGATCGGAATGAAACTTTCTTCTCGAATCTCTTCTATCAATTCTTCACCACTTTTTCCAGGCAACATTAAGTCTAATAAAATTAAGTCGAAACTAGTGTTTTGCAGCTGCAGCAAACCTTCCGTTCCCGAATAAGCTAACACCGTATGTGCACCTGCTGTTGTTAACATGACACGTAGCAACTTACTAATTTCTTGATCGTCTTCAATAATTAAAATTCTTTTGCCTTCAATCATCATGATCACCTATCTTTATATGTATAGTGTTTCTATTGAGTATACCCAATCCAGCGCAAAAGAAAAAACACTCGCCATCACAACGAGTGTTTCCATTCTTTTATGAAAGCCATTTCGGTGGCGTATTCTTAGACCAATAAATATCCCCAACCGTATGATGCGCAACAAAGCCATCTTCCGCGGTATGGTAATGGAAATTATAGAAATAGCCATCGATCGGGCGCTTTTCCGTACGCACATGGAAACGGATCAAGTCTTGCTCAGCCGTTTTATCATAGACGTGGAAAATCTTTTCTGCATAATCGCCTGAAGGTTGTTCCGTGATCGCAAGACGGCGGTCTGCAGCATTATGTAGAGTCGTCTGAATCACCGCTTCAATTCTCGGGAAAATCTCTGTATCAAATTCATCTTGTATCTTCGGCCCAATGCGTGTGCCAAACTTTTCATACGCAAGCAATCTCGCATGCTCTACTAACTGCTGATCTTCCAAATACGTCGGTTCATCTAACGTCAGCGAATACTGCGTATCACCGCTTCTGGCATCCGTCTCATTCGACTCGTCCTTCTCTTGAAAACTATGCCAGATCTCATGACTCGGCGTAATCGCTCCAAGCGTCAACACAGCCACCGATGCAATCATCAATCGCTGCAACCACTGCTTCATCTTCATCACTTCCTTCAATAAATCGTCATACATCCTACTATCTCATACGAAAAACACGACAAAAGGTTTCATCTTTCTATAATTCATTGTACAATATAATCAAACTTCAATCATGCTTTTCACAAAATGTTCTTTGATTGCAAGTTAAACAAATGTAATCAACACGCTACATAAAAGGGGGTCGCAACAATGGATGTTAACTTCCTACTAGGAATCTTTATGCTCGTTCTAACTTTATACTTGGCCTCATTATGTGTCACGAACGGCTAACACCAAAAGCGAAAGACGCCGCTTAGACTCGACAGGCACTGGAGGGCTTGCCGAAAAGGTGCGTTCTTTGCACCTTATCGGCAAGACCGAAGTGTCCCGAGAGTCTGGCGTCTGCAGCTGGATGAAACCAAAAGCGGAAGACGCCGCTTAGACTCGACAGGCACTGGAGGGCTAGCAATAAAGGCGCACTTTGCCTTTACTGCTAGTCTGAAACGTCCCGAGAGTCTGGTGTCTGCAGCTAGTCGCAATCGAAAAAGTAAACGTCAAACAGCGCCCACCTATCTTTTAGGGGGCGCTGTTTGACGTTTACTATCTAAAAGCTTATCAAATGTCTTGCTACTAGGTGAAAATATAACATGTTAAGGACTTTAAAGATAAGAGCCTAACCATTCGTACTGAACGAGGGATTAGTCTTATGATCTTAAACATTCCTACCCTTTCTTTACAGTTTATATTTTTCAAAAGTTTTATTTGGCGGAAGACCTACTGATTCATCAGGCATATAACATTCTCTATCATGATACGGCATTTCTAACTCTTCCCATTCAAAATCATCGTCAACGCATTTGATGAATAAATCATATCCCTCGCCATCAGAAGGCATTAAACCTAATCTTGTTTCATCATGCTTCAAGGCAACATCAATTGCCTCTTTCAGTTCCAATAAAGCTGTCCTATTGGCAATAAGATAAGCGTTGCCATGCCACATTTGTTGCCCAAAAATATGGCACGTGGGCATAGGTTCATCTTCATCATAAAACCTATCGTTATATACATGGTTTACATATTCGATTACCTCTCCAGGACTATCTACATCTAAATAAACATCCATGCCACATTCCCAATACCTTTGTCCTCCACCCCAAAACTGCGAAACGAAGTCATCATATAAATCATTGTTTTCCACAAACAAATATCTTTCCAACTCATCTTCTAAATCCTCGAAATAATAACAGTGAATTTGTTTTTCATCTCTTTTATAAATAAAATGATAAAGATTATCTACCATTTTTTCACTATCGAGTAATTCAAAGTTATGTTTCTTTGCCTTGCTAAGCTTTAATACTCCATTGACAAATGGTGTCTCTGGAATATAAATAGCTTTAAATAATTTTTCATTAGCCAATTTTTAAACACCTCTTAACATTTTATTATACCTTCATCTCCTAAACCATGTAGCTTTTTTCTACTAAGAACTTGTCGTACCATCATCCTGATTATGTTATTTAAGCTTTAATGAAATAGCATTTGATTCTTGAGTTACCACGATATGTTGTTGTTCAGAACTTCCATCTGTATAGTTTACATGTACTTTAATGATCACGTCATCACCTATTACTTCATTGCCGTCATGGGGAATTGCAAGCGTATAGTTATGTTTTTCCTGTTCAGTATAGTTAACTGTGTACGTATTCCCTACTTCCTTTATGCCCTGATATACACCCGAACCAGGCTCACTCGTAATGAAATTTATCTTTTCTGATCTTAACCATTCTTTGTCTACATACTCTTTAGATGTAAATGTTACATCCTCAATAAACATGCCTTCGCTTAACGTATAAGTGATTGCGTCGATCTGTTCTCCAGTTATATTGAGTCTAACATCTGTAAACATTAAATTAGCTCCACTACCACTTATACTTAAAAGACCTATTCTATCTTCAGTTGCTAATTCAATAGTGGCTTTTTCTGATGTAATAGTTGTATGAAACTCTTGTCCATCATCACTCAATGCATAAGCTGTGATCGCAAAATTTGCACCTTGCAACTTTCCGTCAGTTGTAAAAAATGAAGCGCTGATCATAATTGCTACTAGTATTCCAAAGACACTTGCTACTGAAATCCACTTTTTATCATTTAATTGAGTAGCATTTTCAAATCTTCTTTTTTGCTGTTCAGTTTTAGCTTTATTCACACCTAGTTTAGTCCTATCATGTAACGCTTGTGGTATTTCTATTTTTTGTAACTCTTTTTTAATTTTATTGTCCACAAATATCAACCTCCTGACATTGTTTACGAAGTTTATTTAGTGCACGATAAAGAATGGATTTTGCCGTTCCAAGTGGTATTTCTAGTATTTCGGATATTTCTTTAAATGTATACTCTTGATAAAACTTTAGTAAAACAATACTCTTTTCATCCTCATCTAATTCTTCTATCAGCGTTCTTAAAGAGATAGATAGTGAAATGTCTTCATTCTCCATTCCTATAAATTCCTCATATTGTGGTTTTAGATGAATCACTTTTTGATTTTTTCTTATGACATTCGTTGCGCAGTTCATCGTGATTTTCATTAGCCATGTTTTGAAATACGCTGGTGATTTCAATGTATTTATGTTTTTAAATGATTGATAGGCTACTTCCTGAACGATATCTAAAGCATCGTCTTCGTTTTTTACATAGACATATGCCATTCGATAAATATCTTCTTCATATTGCTGGAAAAGCTTCAAAAAGGCTTTGTCATTTCCTTTTTGAGCTTTTTTTACGAATCTTATAATGTGAATTCACCCTTTCTATTGTTTCTTATATGTATTAGACAAACGAAAGCTTAATTTGGCTTAAACTTTTTCAAAAAGAATATTTTTTCAAAAAAATAATCGTCCGAATTAAGGACGATTACACTATAAAAACTCTTTGTTTGGTTAACATCTACCTCAATTAAATAGCGACCAACCTTAATTCTATCCACAATATCACCCTTACCTTGCCCAATTCCAGCACTGATCTTATTCGTTTATAGCCCCCGATTGCGAAAAGTACTATCTTGAATTACTCCAAACAAATCCATATATTTTTAACTAAAAACTAAGATTTCACTTTTTATCTTCCTTGGATTTTCGCTTTATATAAATAACATAAACGGCGTTTCCAATTGTTAGAATTATAGCTGCTGTTAATAAACCAAGTACCCAATATATATTTAAAATAGTAAAATCAAATATTAGGAACAAAATAGCTCCCACAATAAACGCTCCCCAACCTCCGATAGCCCAACGCCACGGATGTTCTTTATTAGATAACATAACAAGTAATCCCCTTTCTTGATCTGCATAATGGCCCGTTAATAGCATAAAATTTGTGCGACAATCGCCCCGTTAGCTAAAGGTTTGTTTTTTGTAAGATTACCCTGTCGTTGCTATTATTCGAAGTAATCAGATTCAAAAAAAGGATTAACTCTAATTTCCCTTAAAAAGTATTTTATTGATGTATGTTTATTTAAGTATTCTCGTTTAGGAATTAACACTTCTCTTTTCAAACGCTCGTGTAGTTCCTTATCAATTTTAAAAGTTGAGTAAGCATATTTCTCACTATTTTCCTCTTCAATCCGAATTAAAAATGAAATGATATATTCATACATACTAGGGAAATCACTTTCAATTTGCTGGTGATGCTCTATAAATGCCTTAATAAATTCTTCCAAATAAGATTCTCTATCTAAAAATGGAAAACTACAGAGGCTATACCAATTTCCTAAATACACTGTAAATACAGCAATCGCATAGCGACGTGTTTCCTTATCTGAAACACCAAAATAATTGTAATATGCTTCTTTTTCAAAACTTTGACCTGTATCGAAATAGCCGATTTCGATTCCCTCGAGTCCTTTTTTCACTTTTTCAATAATCTCATTTGACACGAAGATTCCCCCAATCAAAGAATCAATTATTTCCTTGATATTACCATAAACCATCATCTCTTTATTGCACTAAATGGCCCGTTTACAGCATAAAGATTACATGACAAACTAGCCGATTATTTACAACAACTATAGCATTTCTAGTTCAGAAAGGTATATTGACTGTCTTTAATTATCCAAAAGGTATGAAATGGAAATTGATGCACAACCATCGTATTTATTTTTAAAACACCGAAACTATTTCCCTCACCAAACGAACGAATCATTAATCAAATGAAATGAGGAGTTCTTATGAAAAAGAGAGTACGTGTCATTCCATTCTTGCTTATGGTTCTTGTAGTCATGAATTTTAAACCGATCCCTACAGCGGCTTGTTCATGTATGATGCCCCCATCAGCAGATATAGCCCTATCCGTAGCGACTGCTGTTTTTAGTGGGGAAGTTGTGAAAGTTGAAAAAAATAATAAGGACAACGGAAAAACCATTCATTTCAACGTGCGCGAGATATGGAAAGGGATCGACAGCGCAACTGTTTCAGTTTTTACGGGCAATGATTCAGCGTCATGTGGTATTGATTTTACAGTTGGAAAAGAGTATTTAGTATACGCTCACACAATGGATTCAAGTGGAAAAAGCATCTTATCTACTACACTTTGCGACAGAACGGCTGAGCTAGCGAATGCTGCTGATGACCTTACATTAATTGGTGAAGGGCAAATCCCAGACCAAACGGAACAAACGACCGATTCAACTAACCAGTATTACGTATACGCTGGAATACTGGCGGTTGTTGTAGGATCGATTGGACTATTCCTATGGAAACGTTCTAAGAAAAGCTAAGTGAGAAAATCGAATATCCTTTAAAACAAAATGCTCCAACAAGCCAAAAACGGTCTGTTGGAGCATTACATGTATCTTGTTTTATTGACTATAATCAATTTTCGAATGAATTCAGCTTTTGAAGAACTTTTTCTACTTCTCCAACACACCATAATGCACCTTCGTATACGGACGAATCTGTTGAACGAAACCAAAACGTTCAAACATCGGAGACTCATAATGATCCTTCAACACCACACGTCGCCTACACACCCGCAACGCCTCCGCCACCCATTCATCCGTCAAACGGTAAGACGCGCCAATTTCACGCAACGTCTCAAAATTTGAAGACTCCTCAATCGGCGTCGTAAACATCGGATCCAAAAACACCACATCCCGCGAATCACTCGGACAACTCTTCAAAAACTCCACAGCCTCCGAATGAATCACCTCAATGCGCTCCATCGCTTCCTGCAATAGTGGAAACTCAATCGGAAAACGACGCAAACCCGTCTCCGTCAAAAACGCCACTACCGCATCCGCCTCGATTCCTTCTACGCGACCATCCGCACCTACACAACTCGCCGCAATAATCGCATCCGAACCTAGACCAAGCGTACAATCCAAAAACGAATCACCAGGCACAAGACCCGCTGCCGCCACTAAAGGATCCACTTCACCTTTAACAATCCGCTTCAATCGATACGTCGCAGAATTCGGATGAAAAAAGAACGGCTCCTCGCTACCTCTCTTATAAAACGAATAGCGGTCCTTCCCCGCCACTAAGACATCCGATTGATAGATGTCCTGCAACTTCGGAATAGACCGCTTCTTTCGTTCCACAACAGGCACCTGCAAGCGCTCTGCAGCTTCTTCTACCAAAGCCACAGACTGCGCATCAGGCCGTCCTGCCGTCGTCACAATCACCTTCACTGACCTACAACATTCGTCAATACATCAACGAGGTGATCTTTAATTTGATCCTTTTGGTAGTTCTCGATCTGCTCACGCGGAACAAAGTATACTAACTTCCCATCATTCCAAATCGCCACTGAAGGTGAACTCGGTGGAATCTCCGGGAAATGCGCACGCAACGCCTCCGTCGCTTCCTTATCTTGTCCAGCGAATACCGTTAATAAATGATCCGGCTTCACTTGCTCCACTGCTTCACGTACGGCTGGGCGTGCTAGTCCTGCTGCACAACCACACACTGAGTTGATCACGATAAGTGCTGAGCCTTTTAAGTCTTTAAGTGTTTCTTCTACGGATTCAGCCGTTGTTAGTTCGGTGAAACCTGCATTTGTTAATTCTTCGCGCATGGGAGTTACGATCCCGCGCATGTATTCATCGTATGCGTTCATTTTGAAACTCTCCGCCTTTCATGGGGTTACTAGTTTTGTTATTGGTGCTCATGTTTAATAGTAATGGATTGGGGGGATTATTTCACGTGATTGAGATGGGGAAAGGGAAAAGAACGTCCTGGGGTGGACGTTCTTAGGTTGTAGAGTGGAGAAATGTTAAGAAAGTTATTAAATGTTTGATGGATATTGATAATGGATGTTGATGATTTTTTTGAGTAACAAATGTTACAGATTATGATTACCTGTTTTTAAGGTGCTTTTTTATCCATGCTAATGCACTCATGGTAGTTCTTTCTATGGAGATGGCGGGACTTTAACCTACATGTTTTAGGAATGCTGTCGTATCAAGATTTTGAAGGGCTTTTTTCCCTTTAAAAAATCTTTGACTATGTTTATAATAATCGCTTACGAAGACATGATTTATTAATTGATTCCTTGAAAAAAGATTCTCTTTCCATTGTAACGGTGAAAAACTACAAAGACCACCCTAACAGTTTAATTCCCTACTTACAAATACCACTTTATTGGCCGCTATCTTAATAGGCTCATACCTTTCATCAATCAGGCCTTTCTCATTAAGTCTTGTCGATACAATTTCAATCCACTTTTCATACATCTCAACTTGAATATTAGGGTGCAAACTACGGAAATACTGCTCTAAAGCAAATCGTGCATAATGTCGCTTATTATAACTTTCGTATAAGGGTACTAGGTCCCGACACTATTCTGAATTGTATCAGGATCTGGTACCTAACAAATGGGAAAATAAATTAGTACACGTCTACACTTAATTTACCCTTATTATAAACATTTTGCATTTTGTTCTCTAAACCACTTACTAAACTGATCTCTACTAGTCTGCCAATTTTCCGTCTCAATTCCATTGATATCAGCAGCTAAGACTTTCATAACTAATATCTTCTCTTCGTGTGTTGTTCCTTTTTTAGCGTAATTAACTAAAAACAATGTGGCTTCTAAGTCACAGGAAATTTCCCAAAGACTTAGAAACTTCCGTTTGTTTTTATGCCAATATCTATTTGGATGACTAGTGTGCGGGTTAACAGTTTGTGCTTCTTCACATAACAGATACTCAAAAATAATATATTCACCTGTTGCTGAGTTCTTTTGAATCCTGTCAAAGTTGATTGCAGCTGTAACCTCCCCCGCTAACATTTCTTTCGCAAATTCAAACCCACTACTATCATCATGTGTAAGTATTTTACTTTTCGACATAATAATCCCCCTTGGTATTTTTTCCATACATGTCCATCATACCATTGTTTACAGACTAATGAGAGAATAAAAAAAGCCCCCAAATCGGAGGCAGAATCTAATTAAGTAAACTATGCAGTCTTTTTTTCCATTCTTCCTGCGAAACAAGATGGAATACAAATTCTTTATCTTTAAACTCTAATCCCAAGGCATTCCATGAAGTCTTTTTACCTAATTCATTACAAAGCTTAAAAATATCTTCTTTGTATATTGTATCTTCATTCCCTAATAAATGATCACCTTTGGTTTCCATAACGTAAACTGTCGAAAAATCTATATCTTTTTTAGGCTTAATATCAGTGAATATAAAGTCTGGATATATCTTTTGCTTACGCCAACCTTGTATTGAATAATCTACACGTTCAATATTTCTATACCACCACAGTAACTTTTCATGGGTATCTAGACAAAGTGCAAAGGATTTTTCTAATGTGTTAAATTCACTGTCGACTACTGGTTCGACTAAACTTTTTTCAATTGGTTCTCCATTAGATCGGACTAAACGCTTTTCATTTTTACCAACCCTGTGATTAAAGTTAGGGATTGAAGCTTTTCTTTCCTCTAGAATAAATTTTATCCGGTTGCTATCAATAAGTTCGTAAAAAATAATCTGAGCAAGACGATTTTTTTCTTTTTCTAAAAGATTTTTAAGTTCCTCAAGAACGTATGATATATTTGCATTTATAACATTATTATCATAAATTTCTATAAGCATATTAGTGACATTCTTACTTATCTCAAACGCAATCCAAGGATTTGGAACTATATCTGATATTTGTCTGCTCATTAGGGATAAGTCAATTTCAGTATTATTTATTATTTCTTCTTGGTAGTCATACCTATTGACTAAGTCACTTTCATCAGTGATTCCTACCTTAAAAACTTCATCTTTCATCTTTTCATTTATAGCCAGTTTCAATTCCTTCAATTTATCAAGACGAATTTCATCCCAATCAATTCGACTTAAAATATCAATTTCATAATTCACTGGACGCCACCCACGATTTTCTTGTTCATAGAAAAACTTAGGTAAGAATATTTTTCCTTTCTCTTCTTTAAACTGATCTCGAATTTTTATTTTCTGCTGTACTTCATTATTTGCATCATCATTACCCTCTGATAAGCCCGTTACACGATTTGATAAATCACCCATTCCTTCCATTTTCAAACCATTACGGATACTTTCTAAAACTTTCCCTGACTCTTGTTGATAACAATATACATAACTTTCATCTAAATCTTGAACGCCAGTTTTCTTTGCATAAGGTTGTCTTAAAATTCTTCCTACTAATTGTGTGAGAGCCGTTTCAGAACTTGATTTGGCTAGAATTGTCAGTGTGTAAGCAAAAGAGCAGTCCCAGCCTTCTTGTAAAGCCTGTTTAGTAATTATATACCTAATTGATGAATCTTCCGAAAGAAGATCAATGCCTTCTATGTCATCCTTTTCACTCGACTTTATAGCAATTTCATCAGGTGAAATATTACATTGTTTTAATAAGAATTCTTTCACGTCTTCTGAATGAATATGATTTCCGTCCCGTTGATTGCTTCCTGTACGTTCTACCTGTATAAGTGAAATTGGTCTAATATATTTACCAGTTGATTTGCGATATTTATTAGCTTGTGCTTCTAATTCATCTCTCTTTTGAACCGTTGCTAGAACTGTGTCTTTCCAATCACCACTTGATTTGTTAATAATGTTTAAATCAAGTTTAATCATTTCTTCACGATCTAAATCCAATCCACTTACGTTAACTAATATGTTACTTTCCTTTTTTGGTGTTGCTGAGAGTTCTACTATGATTTTCGGATTAAAACCTAATATCGTGTTTTGTGCACCCGTTGAATACGCCTTATGCCCTTCATCTATGATAATGATTGGGTTTAACACTCTTAAAACATTTCCTAAAGACGTTTTAACTTGTCTTGATGGAAATAAAGAATGGATTTCATCAAAATAATCAAGGTTTGGACAATCTTCAATAAGCTTTTGGTGTTCGTATATGTTATCCTCTGGCGGGAAAAATTCTGTATAGCCACCCGAATCTTGAAACATTTTTAGTGCTTCTTTTGTCCTTCGATTAGACGATTGTAACATTAAAACCATTACCACTAGATTTTCATTTATATCTTGAGGTGTAAACCGATCTGTTTTCTCTATTATCAGGGTTCTGCCACCACTCGACATATCTAACTTTTGCCTATATGGATGATTCCGATTTTTTAGTGATTCTATCGTTTGATTATATATTTGACTAGTAGGTACTATCCATAAAACAAAACCTGTTTGCTTCCTAAGATAATGAGTGTTTATTAAGTCGATGGAATAGGTAGCTAATAAAGTTTTCCCCCCCCCAGTAGGTACTTTCAGGCAAAAACTAGGAACAATTTCACCTAATCCATTATGTTTATTATTATATTTTTTTAACTTTAGACTGTCCCATGCCTCATTTGCGAAGTTTATTTTACTAGCTATTTTCGGTTTCACTTCTTTTAGTTCTAGAAAATCATCTACTTCTGCTTTGAGTATATTCAAATAGTTTTTTACTGTCCTAATTGCATTTAACTGATATTCCTTTAATTCCATAGCTTATCAATCCCTAATACTGTATATTTCATAAGGTAACTTGGCAAATCTAATTCGATATTTATCCAAATATTCTTCATCAAGGAACTTCATAGGTGCAAACACGATTCTACTCTTATTTGGGCTATACGAAACTATCTCTTCAGCCTTATCCATATTGAGTGCAGTGGTTTTCAAATACTCTAAATCCGGCTGATAAAGTAAAAACAAATCGTATTTACTGGTAGATCCAATAAAATTGTTCTCTAAATTTAATAGTTCTGGCTTGAACTCTTCCCCTGTAGCAATATAGAACAAATATCTAGCCAAGCTTTCATATGAAGGTAAATTTTCACCACTTAAAATCTTATCAAACTCGATAGCCTCACCTAATTCAAAATAAGAAAAGCTTCCACCTAATCCTTCTTTAAGTACCCTGCTTCTTGCATTCGGAACACCGTTTATTACTCTCCTTACTCTTTCTGCAGTTAGTTCATTTGCGTAACCTTCCATTTCAATCAAAATAAACTTATGATTCGTACCTTCTTCTCTGTTGTACTCTAAAACAGCATGTCCAGTTGTGCCCGAACCCGCAAATGAATCGAGAATTAAAGCGTCATCCTTCATTATTGCAAATTCAATCAACCGTTTTATTAAGTCAGTCGATTTCGGAGTATCAAAAACCTTTTCACCAAAGATTGCCTTTAACTGGTTTTGACCATTTGGTTTTAAGTCATACCAAAGATTACTACACAGTTTTTTATCTTGAGGAGGTACGTAGTGTTCAGGTTTATCGTTTGCAGATAATCTTAATAAGTCAATTTCTTCTCCTGTATCTTCTAAATATTTTAAGTACCACATATCTATATTTTCCAGAGTTAGTTCAAGACCTTTTTCATTAAATTCTTTCACTAGATTCTCATAATTTTCCATAGCTTCAATACTTCTTGGTTCACCCCAACGCCATTGTCCAGTTTCAGGTTTAATTCCAAACAATTCATAACGCATAGTTGGGCGGTCTGTTCCTCTCCAATGGTTATTCCAAGTTCCGTCCTTAACATCATTTAATTCTTCATAAACCTTATTGAATCTGCGGTTAGGATTTTTTGTGTAAACTAAAATTGACTCATATCCACTTGATAAAGAATCAATAGTTTCAAATTGGGCTTGAACGTTCTTTACCCCTCTTCTGATACTAATTGAATCTCGATAATTTTCTTCTCCAAAAATCTCATTCATTAGGCTTCTCAAATGATGTTCTTCGTTGTAATCTATACTAATAAAAATAACTCCATCTTCGTGAAGTAAATCCTTTAACAAATTTAATCGAGGCATCATCATACATAGCCATTTATCATGTCTACATAAATCTTCTTTATCCACTACTTTTCCAAGCCAATCATTAATCATAGGAGAGTTTACATTGTCATTGTAAACCCAACGTTCGTTTCCTGTATTATATGGAGGATCAATATAGATACAATCGACTTTCCCTGCGTATGTTGGAAGTAATGCTTTTAACGCTTTTAAGTTATCTCCTTGAATAATTAAATTATTGTCATTTAAAGTAACATCTTCTGTAACGCTTAACTCTTTATTAGGAATTAAGTCATGATATTCAACCGTTACATGATGGTTTTTAACTTGACTCTTTCCTTTAAATTGAATTATTGCCACCTTATTCCCTCCACTTAACTAAAAGTAACTTCTATTATTATAGCATTTATCGAGCAAGGAAACATCAAATCCGATATTTCCATAGAGAATCTGCGAAAACCTGTAAATTTATTGTTCTGTTATTGCGTAAGCCCAAAGTATCAACTGACACAAGAGATTTTCACACATCAGACAATGCAGTGGCCACCCCTAAAATATTTTTATATGAAATGGCTATTCAGTTATAGCAAAAAACTTAACCACCCCTTTCCTATAAACGCCCTACAATGCAATTAAGTGAACACACTACCGTAGACGAAACAGTAAAGTAATTCGTAAAATTTCGTAAGTATTCTTTAACAGAAGAAACACCTGAATATGATTCCATACAGCTTATAATTATACTAGGTGGACTAATTGTACTAATAAGAAAAATTTTGGCTACAGTCAAACTGAGTGCACTAAAGACGACTTTTGCATATCTTGCTTATAAACTGGGGTAAGTACGAAGTAAAGGATAACTAATGTTGTGCTTTTTTGTGTTTTCAAAAGATTTTTTAAAATTCACGCAAAATTTATAAGTAGTTCATTTTTTGAACTTCATTTAAACGTACCTGCAGAAACGAAATGGATTAGCGCCTCAAAAATAAAAAACGTCTTCACTCTATTAAAAAGTCTTGTATTATTTTGCGTTGAGGGAAAAAGGTGGTACGGAAATTGACTGCCTATATCAAAGAAACTAATAATATGTTAATTCCTCTTCTGCCAATACCTTGAAATCTTTATACTTTTCATCTTCTTGACTGATCTCTTCTATAACTTTCAATATCTCGTCAGTCAGTTGCAGTATATATAGCCCCCTTAAATGATGGATAGCAGTTCGGAATGGCATAATTCACTTATAAAATACAATGGGTTCACTATTTGACACTGACCTAAAACAAAAAGGGCTTATCAAGGACAGCCCTTACTTCTTTCAGATGAATCGCTATTACCTATGTTGAATCTTAGGTGGGAAACCTACAGAATCTACCATAAAATCAATTGCTGACATTTGAGGTAACTTGTTTAAAAACTCCCATGCTCTTTTCGGGTTTGGGAAAACAAATGATTCTATACCGTGATTGACTTCGCCATCAACAAACATATACAAATGAATTACTGCTGGACCTTCTTTCAAACTGTCCATGTTTTCTCCTGTAGCAACTATCATGAATGATGGATCTGATTGATTGTAAAAATGTGTTAAGAACTCACTACCCTCTAAATCTAACAGTGTCTTAAAATCCAATGGCTAGCTCTCCTTCTAAATATGTGATACAGACTTTATTCGACATATTTATAGAGTATCCTTCAAAATTCTGATAATTTAATTACTTCGGAACCTGATTGTTTTTCGCGCAGGTACCATTCACCAATTTCTGAGTAAATTACCATATCACTCATTTGTGACTGTTACTTGCTTTTCTGCTACACCTAGCACGCTTTCTTCAGATAATTGCAATACCTCATTATATAATTGCTTTAAATGATAGTCGGATATATCTAATATAGGCTCAAACATAAACGAATTAAGATGAATATTTTCAGGGGTCATTATATTAACTTTTTCAAGAATCTTAATACTATCTACATCACCTGGAAATCTTTCCTTGAATTTTCCGAACAAATAACCAGTTTGATTATTCTTTATTTTCTCTGTATAATTCATACTTTTAATCATATAGGATTCAGCATTCAATCTAATTGCAATGGATAAAACCACTTTATTTTCAAGATTTGCTACTGATTCCGTATTAGATTGTACTATTCTTTCTGCTGCCTCAAAAATAATTTCATATATTTTTTTTTCGCTATTTTCTAATTCTAGTTCATCCAAATCTCGAAAAATTCCTTTATAAATAGCCAATAAATCTTTTACTGTGATTTTTTTTGTTTCTTCTTTTAAATGCAAAACCGAAGTCAATTTATTATAACTTTCTTTATCTCCAATATACTCAGCGATGTTTCTTGCAAATGTTACAGATGCGATTAAATTAGCACCATCATGCAAATCTTTCTTCCATGCTTTAAGTGGGTTACTAATATATCTATAGCCGAGTTCCTCTAGTAAAATACAATCATTTTCCTTGATTGCCATGTATGAACCTTTATATTTACTATCTCCACTTATCCTTTCTTGCACCGTTCTAAAAAAGTCAAAGTTATGAGTTAATATTATTGAAGAAAAACCTTCATATTCTGATATTTCTTTTAAGTATTCAATAATTGCATATTTATTTTTATAATCAAATGAATCTGCTATATCGTCTACTATAAATAAGGTCCTCAAACCTTGCTTTTTTCGTGATTCAATTTCAAATATTATATTTAGCAGATATAGTGTTCTTTTCTCCCCCTGGCTTAGTACTCGCATTAATAAATCCATTTCAACCTGTTCTTCTCGTTCCTCATAAAAGTAATTAATACTAGGTGCTGTATCTTTTAATACTGAATCTTCTTTGTTTTTCACTGATAATCTATAAGGAACATAAAATCTCGCATTAAAGATTTCAATTACATTCTCCCAATCTGTTTGTTCACTTTTAGCTTTTCCCATAATTTCTTTTAATTCTTCTTGTCCGATATTGTATTCACTTAAAAGGTTATTGTAATTCTCACTATTCTGCTTCATGTATGAAATCCAAAGCTTTCGCTTAAGGGCACTTAAATCTGATAACTCTATCAAAATATACTGATTTTCAAATAAGTACTCCCTAAATTCCCTTAATTGGGCGTTGGATATTTTTTTATCAATTTCATTAAAAATCCTTTGTAAATCACTATCCTTAAGGATTTCTTCTTTTTCAGAGTTAATTAATTTCAAAAAGTCTTTTTGGTTCGATACTTCTAGCTTTTCTCCATCAATATTTAAATTGATAGAGTGCTCAGCTTTAAAAAATCCATTCTCGTTCAAATTTTTATGAACCGTAGTTGCATGATAATGGTTAAACTCTTTTTTTAGAAATTGAGATTTACTTATCAATTCATCGTACTTTTCAATATAATCTTTAATCTGTACTCTAAAGTCGCCTGTTTCGAGAAAACTCACTACCTTATCATCAAATATTTTATTATACATAACTTGTGGATATTCTGGTCCATTTCCATTGTTAACCTCATTGGAAATACTTTCTAGCGCTTTAAAAAAATCATTTGAATTAAAGCCGAAAGACTTGCAAAATGTTTCAGAAATTCCTTGTCGCAATCCCGTAACTGATTTTAAAGAAGCCAGCAATATATTTTTAGTTATATCTATTTGTTCATATACTTTTTCGTATCGTTTTCTTAAGTCATCCTTGACCAGTAGCGTTGACATTTTGTCCGACTGAAAAGATTTATCATATGGTCTAATAACAAAGATTGATTCTGGAGAAATATCATCACCAACGCTATCCTTAATATTTCTAACTGATTCTTTCATAGGAAATATTAAATCTTGTGATTCTACACCCTTACTATAATCATCGAATACATTTGCAAAAGAGGTTTTCATTACGCCATTTGGAGCATAAATGACCTGAGTTGATTTCCCTTTTGTAAAGTCAAATTCATTCTCTAAACTGTCTATACCGTAGCAATTTTTTATCTCAACCTTTATCTTATCCAATTGAAATTTCTCCCTCCAAAAAAATAATAATCAACGAAATAACGCTATATGTAATTAATAGGCGAATTATTATAGCCTGACGATAGCAGATGGGCATGTACTAGATTTTCTTTAATTAATTGAATCGTACCGCAAGCAACGAATGATAATACAAGCTTTTCTTCACACTGATTTATTGAGTGGAATAAATCAGACAAAATATTCGTAGTTAATAGCCTCATAAAACCTTCACCTATACAGAACTATGCATTTTAAAACTGTAATAGGTCATTCGTTCATAGTTCTATTATACCTCCATCCAGATTTCTTTTGTATAGTAATCGACAAAATTTCCAATCGTATCCTTTTATTCATGTATAAAAAAAGCACCCGATTGGATGCTCCATAGCTAAGTTTGTCATAGTAGATGTGTTGCAAAGGTTTAAATATGATAATTGAGAGCTGCCTAAGATAAATCGTTGAATCCAACGCTAGTGGGGACCTTTTTATTTATATTTTCATAAAACGATTAATCAATTTTTACGTCAAACATGAATGGCTCTATAGATAACTCATAATTGTCACTTGATCCTTCTGCATAAACTTGAATTTTAGTTGTCCCCTCTTCCAACGCTGGATAAATAACTACACCAGAGGAACTAGCTCCTGGAAGTATATCACTTTGAACACTTTTTAAATCTGACTCATAGATTTCTTCTTTTTCAAGTTGTTTTCCATTAGCAATAAGCTTTGAATTAAAATCGTAGAAATTGATTTTATGCTTTGAATTATTAGTAACTGTGAAATATACACGTGTTTGTGAATCAGCTAATTCTACCTTCTCCAATGTTAACTGATAGCCGTGTTGATCTTTAGCTTCCTGAACATCAATTGCTTGAAGTGTCGGTGCAACTGCATCTGTATAACTGATGACTTTCATTTCCTTTGCCTCAATCAAAGGCATTTTTAATTCAGCACCCATCATGTTTTCACCAACAAATTCATCTTTTACAATTCCAACAATTTCAACATAGTTACTTTCAGAAACTTTAAACGTTGCATCGGGATAATAGACAATGGTATTTTGCTCATACTTTTCTGGTTTAGCATATACCTGAAGATAAATCCCGTCATCATCCACTTCCGGAGATTGCAAAACCTTACCCACGTAAGTTACTTCATATTTTTTATACTTCTTTGGATTTGTGTACATTTTATCAAAATCTTCTGACGCTAAAACTTTTTCCTTTGAATCCACTTCTTCAACATCTACTGACTTTCCTTTGATGTCGGTACTAGAATCATCACCGCAACCAGCTAACAATAAAACGATTAAAGCACTCCCCGATAACCACTTATTTAAAAACATTTAATCATCCCCCTAATAAGTTAAAATCATACATAATTATACAATATTACCCAAGTAAAAACAGTATATTTTTACTATGATTCGTATTTAATGAGATTTTATACTAATCAATCATATTTCTCACTACATAATTGATGTGAACCAATAGGATACACAGGCATTAAATAAATATTTCACGAGGACAATAATTGTTTCGGGACCTGGTACCTTTTTAAGTCAAAATGACTCCGCTACTTCTGCATCGCGTGCACATGGACTATTTGCACACACTTAATAAAACCGCATATGTATAGAGAGAGTAATTCATAAAAGGAAGTGAACTGCATGCCAAATCAGCCGTTGCAAACCCTTCTAACTCAAAATCCAGAAGAAGGCTATGCATTAGCCGTTACACTCGCTCAAAAAGGTGTAGGGATTACACAACCTTCGGAAGAAATCAGAAAAGTACTGCGTCCCATCTACTCAAGAGACGCGAATAGTTTAATAGCAGCTTCTCAAGTCATTTCAATTCATTTTCAAACGATAGCTGCTGCAAATAACTATTGGCGTACATGGCCGCGTTATTTCCAGTAAAATAGTAAGAAATCTGAGTTTAATTAAGGCAACTATGCAATGTTAGTAAAAGATACCAAGTTCCCAAGACAATTCTAAATCGTTCCGGATCCTGGCACCTTTTCTCACACCACTCCTAGCACCTCCTTCAATCTATAGAGTTCGCCTGAATCGGAATATGTCGGAACTCAGTAACGTCAAATAAACCGGTAGCCGTCAACTTTAACGTTAGCCTCCCTGCGCCATTAGAAGTTTGTCTAACATATCTGATTCCGCACCTAGAATTGAAGGGAAATTCATCACTTCGGCTAAACCTAAGATCGAAGAATGTAACAAAAAAGGCCCCAAATCGTTAGCACGCAAAACAGCGCCCAACACTTGGCCGAATATTTTATACTACCTGAATTACTATGCGGGACATCAGGTGATCGTTTTTCTTTGTTATTGATTCATGCATTTTTCTTATTATTAATTAGTAGTGCCACTGTATGGTTCATCTACACTAAACAAGTGAATCTCTCAAATTCAACAGATTACTAGCTATGCAGAAACTGTAAATAGCAATGTAAAAACTACGATAGATCACGTGGACATAGATTCCGTTTGCCAAAAAATAAGAATTTAAAAAAACAGCCTCCCCCCTTTACTACCAAGGGGATAGGCTGTTTTCTGAATTTCATTAAAGATACCCGTTCACAAGACATTCAAAATCGCTCAAGAACTTGGTACTATTTTATATTGCTGCTGGATTCTATGAAGCAAAAATCGCTGTTGCTTTATCTTATACACTTCAAAAAGGAACTCGCCGTCGTAGTACTCTGCGTTAACCATTGCGCCTAGTAATCCACCAACATTTCCCTTATTTTTCCACTCTCTAAAAAAGTGAGGGTTGATCTGCTTTATTTAACTAATTCTCCTTTAATTCGCGCTCCTTCAACCCAGGCAGCGTGTGCACCAACCGCAATTTGATCCGGCAATATAATTCTTGCTATTGGTCCTAGTGTGAGATCGCTTGCATCCATGATGAGACACTCTGAACGTTTTTCATTCATATCTGTTACTAGAGTGATTAAGTAGCCATCGTCTTCTTCCACTGCATTAGCAGGTCGTGCGATATGTGGTTCACTTCCCATACGCCCTTCACCATAGTCATACGTTTGTGTTGTGCCTTCTTTTAAATCATATTTTATAAGTCCAGTTAAGTACCAAGCTTTACTTGGATCTGGGCTAAATATCGAATTATAACTGTAACGATATTTTTTACCTACATAATCATTACTAACAACTGGGTATTCCGTATATTCATCACCTAGGAACCCTTCTGTCGTTTTACCTGTCTTCATATTAAACGTCCAACGATACATCTTATATTGAGTTGCTGTCTTATTAAATGCTTCCGTAATTCTATCATTTGCATTAGCGGCTTGTTTACCTACTTCAGGTTTACCTGGATTAAATGATACGCAACCTTCCATTACGACATTATCTCCATCTTCGTAACAGTTTGATAGATGTAAGATGAAACAAGGTTTTGCTTCAAACCATTTAATGTCTTCATTTGATCCGTGACGTGGAATAATTCCAAATCGGGAAGGCATATTATCAAAAAATGTTACTTTCCTTTCCCCTTTTTCTAATAGTTCAGGGTCAAATATAAATGGCAAATCATGAAGAATCGAATAGTTTTTCGTTATACCGAGATCATGTGGCCAACGTACACCTGGCAAGTCAATTGGAACATAATGTTTCAATTGGCTATCTGGGCCTACAACGCCATAATTCATATATGGGTATGTTTCGCTGAAGTTAAAGAACATCAACTCTCCAGTATCGTTATCTACTTTATAGTGTGAACAAATACCTTGCGGAGCAACCGTAGTATTCCATGAATCCGGCTCAAGCATCTCTAGCGTAATCGGATCCAAACGATTGACTTCACTACATTGTGACATCGTCGCTATTAATCTACCAGCATGCGCAATGACATCTGTACCCGCGTTGTCTTTCATTGTCCCCATGCTTCCCCACCCTTGACGCGTGTTCAAATGGGGTTCTAAAATTCCAGACCAGAGTGACTTCCCAGCAGCTTCTTCTGCTAAAAATCCAGTAGTACGAACGAAGCGGTTGCGATAAGTCGCTTTCCCATCTTCAAAATGAACCGCGTGAAGCATGCCGTCTCCATCAAATGGGTGATAAACACCCATAGGAGCATGAACTTGGTTATGACCATTACGAACGTAAATTCCATGCAAATCTTTTGGAATCTCCCCAATAACTTCTAAACTATCCGTTGTCGCTGTGTACTCTTTACTCATAGGTGAAAAGTGTTCCGTTAAAAATGGACTTGTTTCATCTTCCGCAATGGTTAATTTAACTTCGTTCTCAATTTTAATCATGTTTTACTCCCTTTCTGCATTTACATTTTTTCAATCCGTCGTTTTTTCAATAAATAGCTAAGATTAATTTATCTACGTGATGTTAACGCTTACATATACTTTGCGTATATAGCAACGTGTTTCTCTGGTGTTATTTACATTGTAAACCTACCTAACTATCAAAGTCAACAAATTATTTAAAATAGTCTGACTTAGATGGTTAAATAATTAGAAACTTGACGTCCTCCTCCCTTTTCCACTAGTTGTGTAACGCAAATCCACTTGTAGACCATTAAAATAAGCTAAATAAACAAAATCATAGCCATAGGAACAGATCCAGGTCCTTCCATTTCAACTGTCATCCACAAACCTGTCACTATACCAATCGGTTCTTCCTTCGCTTCGAGCACAGGTCCTTGTTCAATATGAAGTTCTAAAAATGCTGCTATCTTGGAAGTGTCAATCAAACATTCTTCAAACTTTGATGGATCACAGCCAAATTCAATGAGCGCCTTGCGTCTCGTCATCCCTGTCTTGTCCTGGCGTTCCAATTCACCTTCTTCCAATAGATCTAACATGCCTCTCACACCAAATAAACCTTTATTGAAACGTGAACCTTCTTCGTCCGCAAACGCTATAACTACAATAGGAATATTCGGTGTAATTCCTTGTTCATAAAGAGACTCTAGAACTTCAAGTGCTCCGATTACACCGAGTGCCCCATCATATCTTCCACCGTAAGGCTGCGAATCAATATGTGAGCCAATCACTAAAGCTGGTGCATCGTTTTCTACGCCGGCCATTCTTCCAATTACGTTACCGAAATGGTCAATTTTCGTCTGTAAACCAATGGTGTCCATATATTTTTTAACATGAAGTACAGCTTGCTTATCTTCAGATGAATGGGCTAGTCTCGATACCCTGTAGAACCGATTTTCCCTATCTGTGCTAAGTTTTGTAGATTGTTATTTAACCTAACTGCATGAATAGCTCTTGACAACGCTTTCATTTGAACACTCCTCTACTCTATTTCTTTACTATTCTACTAGTAAGTGTATAGCTAATTCTGTCAATCCTTGTTATACAAACTGTAAAGTGATTACATGAAAAATTTCACAGATAGTCTAGTCTTATTGCGTAGTACTATAGATTATTCGTAGTTGGCACACTTATCGGACGAATCTCGTCGAAGCAATGCGTTCATACGAAAAACTCCCTAACCAAAATTTGGTTAGGGAGTAAACTATCTTGTATAAATGTACCTACTTAGCAAACCGTTCAATCAATTCCCGTGTCAAATGAAACCGTGGTTCCGATCGATTCCCATCTATTTCCTCTACTCCGATTAAAACAGAAATGACCCGCTGCCCATTAAATACTCCAGTCCCTGTAAAACAAGGTCCCGCCGCATCTGTATATCCAGTCTTTAATCCATCCAGACCCGCCATCTGCATGCGCATACCCGGTAGAAGTAAATTGGTATTCCACATCGTCATTCCTTGTCTTGACTTAAAGCTAGGCAGCTTGGTGAATTCCAGCACGTCGGGATGTTTTTTAATTAGCCGATCCGCGATGATAGCGACATCATAAGCAGATGCCAGATTGTTTTTATTCTCTCCTCTCCCCAAATAACTGCCATCTAACCCGTGCGGATTGTAGAACGTTGTATGCTTTAGCTTAAACGCACGCGCTTGTTCATTCATAATCGAGACAAATTCTTCTTCACTGCCAGCTACAAGTTCAGCGAGAGCAAGGGCGGCATCGTTCGCGGAGATGACGGTCATCGCGATGAATAGTTCATGTACGGTATAGCTTTGATTGGCTTGCATCCCGAGCTTCGATGCGCTCGCAAACTGGGCTAGGTTCACTACCGTTGCACTCGGATGATAGACGGTGTCCCATGTGAGTGAACCGTTTTTAATCGCATTCAAGACAATATATTGCGTCATAATTTTCGTCATACTAGCAATCGGTAACGGCTTCTTGCTATTTTTTTCATAGACAACCTTCCCCGTCTCCGCGTTAAGCAGCATCATCGCCTTTGCTGATACATTCCAGTTTTCTTGCTTTACTTTAAAGTCGTCCCACTCTGTAACCCAAATATAAATTCCGAAGCACAAAAGTAAAATAAACACGAACTTTTTCATTCATACACCTTCCTATATTATTCATTATGAGGGAGATGGATTAAGAATAGTAGTGGGTGTTTCTGAAGAATGTATGAAGGATAGGATACGTTTGTATGGATCAACTCTGCATGGATCGCATACCACACTTTCCCTATCGCCATACATTGACTTCCCGGCTAAATAATCATAACATTTAAATAATACAATGCATTTAGGAGGCCATATATATGACAAACGAACTTCAACAAGCAATTCAACTTCTTAAAAGTAAAAAGTGGGTGGATTTGACGCATACATTCGGACCTGATTCGCCGCATTTTTCCGCATTTGATGCAGCTGAATTTGAGACATTATTCACACATGACGACGGGTTCTTCGCTCAAAGTTTCAAAATGGCAGGCCAGTACGGAACGCATATCGACGCACCGATTCACTTTGTGCGTGATACGCGGTTTCTAGACGAGCTCGACTTGAAAGAATTGGTACTACCTTTAGTCGTTATGGACTTCTCCAAAGAAGCACAAAAAGATCATGATTTCACGGTAAGTATTGAGGACATCAAATCATTTGAGGAACAGCATGGACAGATTGAGGCAGGTACATTTGTTGCGTTGCGGACAGATTGGAGTAAACGCTGGCCCGACAATGAAGCTTTCTGTAATAAGGATGCGGAAGGAAATAACCGAATACCCGGCTGGGGCTTGGAGGCGTTAGAGTTTTTATTCACTGAACGCAATATTCAAGCAGTTGGGCATGAAACATTCGATACAGATTCAGCGATTGATTTCCAAAAGCATCAAGCATTGCGCGGGGAATATTATGTATTGGAGCAAGATACATACCAAGTCGAACTACTGACAAACTTGGATCAGTTGCCTGCAAAAGGTGCGGTGATTTTCAATATTATGCCGAAGCCAGAGAAAGCATCTGGTTTCCCAGTTAGAAGTTTTGCGGTGTTGCCATAAGTTTGAATATGCTTGAGTAGTAAATTTCATGTTTGTTTCTTGCGCAAGTATTGTTTATATTCATCATAAAAGTACCTCTACAAGAAACATTCATGATGTTTTCTCATAGCTACTAAAGAAAATGTGTTTTTCGTTTATTTTCACGAAAGTTGACTTCCAACTACTAAGTAATTCGTAGAGTAAAACTACACACTAGAGCAACTATTTTGCATTCGGGTAAACTACTCCACCAACAACTCGTTCAAAAACGGTAATAATTCTTTTTCAAAATCGATCCATTCATCATTAGCCAATTGACGTAAATAGTGTGCGGTTTTCGACTTTTGTTCAGTTGTTAATCGCGCATATACATCAGGATCAACGAATTTCTTCATAATGCGTGCTACAGTGTAAATCTCAGAATCTATCGTCATTTGCATGTAGTTATACTGCATTTCCGCATATCCATACAGTGTAAATAATGGCTCTACATAATCTGTGTTGTACTCCTCGTTTTCAAAAAAGAGTGCACTATCTCTTAGCATATCTTGTATGCCATTTTCCATTCCTTCTTCATAGACGGACATTTTATTATAAAACACAAATGTAGTACTACCAAATAGAATTACCAGTATGACCAATAGAATGAGACCCACTTTTACTTTCATAAAATCCCCCCACTTTTTATAGATTAAGTACATCATACCATTGTTCAACTATTCCTACGTTCATACTATTTGAATGTGTTCATTTCCTTGAAGGTTAAGAATTGTACCCGGCAAACAGGACGATGACCAAACTTTCTGCCCATACGACTATCTACACAAATGGATGACATCATTTAGAGCGTTTCACATATACTAACATGAGGTGAATAGATGCCAAGAATTAAATATCGAGAGACCGACGTTGATTTAATGGCACGGATGATGCGAGCGGAAGCTGAGGGTGAAGGAAATCAGGGGATGTTGTATGTTGGAAATGTAATTGTCAATCGCGCAGTTGCAGATTGTTTAGATTTTAACGATGTACGAACCATTAATGATGTACTTTTTCAGATTCAAGGTGGAAACTATTCGTTCGAAGCGGTTCAAAAAGGAAATTTGTTTTATCAACGAGCCCGCGCTTCAGAAAAGAGATTAGCCGAACAGAATTTAAAATATTGGAGACAGCATCCAGCAAACTACGCGCTGTGGTACTTCAATCCCTATGCACCATGTCCACCCACATGGTATAACCAACCTTTTACCGGTCAATATAAAAGCCATTGTTTTTATGAACCTATAGCGGGGACTTGTGAAAGTGTTTATATGGGATAAGTAATTTTACTAAAGTCATACCTTCTAGATTCATCATCTAGGGGGCATGGCTTTTTATGTTGCATTATGCGCGTATAAATTGAAGCCGCTCTAGCTGCCAAGCGCCACAATTCCTTTGAAGGATTAAGCGAACCTCTTGACGAATAATCACACTTAGAAGAGTTGATGAAAGACGCAAAAATCAAACCAATGGTTAATCAAGTAGAAGATCATCCCCTTTTATCACAAAAAGAACTACAAGCATTTTGCCAACAACATGGCCTTGGTCACCACTCATGCAAGGTGCGTTGCTAGAAAATAAGGAGTTACAAGAACTAGCAGACCGTCATAACAAATCAGTCGCCCAAGTGATTCTACGCTGGGATTTACAAAACGGTGTAATTACGATACCGAAATCAACGACCCCTCACCGTATCGCTGAAAATGCAGACATATTTAACTTCGAACTAGCTCCTGAGGATATGAAACGAATCGATGCGTTAAATAAAAACCTACGCGTCGGACCCGATCCTGACAATTTTGATTTTTGATAAGAAAAGCCCTGATTTTTCTATAGGGCTTTATTTCGAATTAAAATTACTATATATATGTGGAAGCCTTAGTCTTAGCTTTATAAAGTAAATTTCTAAACTCCAATACTATCGTGTTACGAACGCTTCTCTCTATCTCACTATTGACTTCTATTACAGTAAACATTAAACTATCTGTATATTCAGATAACAAGAGAGGTGACAAAAGTGAAAATTACAAGACTCGGTCATGCAATGTACTTACTAACTAGTCCAATGGGTAAGAACTATTTAATTGATCCGTTCTTTGATTTAAACCCTGGTTGTCCACAAGAATACAATACTGAAGAATTTTTCAGCACAGTCGATGCCGTTTTTCTAACACATGGTCATTTTGATCATACAAGCGGGCTTCAAAAAATGATAGACGTACAGCCGCAACTTTTAGTTGTTGCACCTTATGAACTTGCGATGATTCTTCTGCAAAAAGGCATCCAACATGTTTTCCCATTGAATTTAGGTGGCTCGATTGAATTGGAAGATGTGCATGTAACTATGGTTCCTGCAAAACATAGTTCTTCATTCGGAGAAACGGAAGGTCCTCCTATCTATGCAGGCGAAGCTTCTGGTTATGTATTTGAATTCACGGATGGTCCCACATTGTATCATTCAGGAGATACCGCACTTAGCTACGATATTCAACTAATTAATGAGCTATATAAACCAACTATCGCTATTCTATCTTCTTCAGGTCAATTTACAATGGGACCAAGAGAAGCAGCCTATGCAGTTCGCAATTTCTTGGACGTTGATATTGTCATTCCAAGCCACACTTTCCCTACCGCAGAAACAGCAACCTCAACCGAAATATATGAACAATTAATCGGTGCATTCCCAGTTGTAAAATTCATGGTGGATCGAGATCATGAATTAGAAGAATTGCTAAAAGATTATGACCGGACAGAAGTTATTGCGTTGGGATTTGGGGAACAATATGAATTCCGTTCAAACAAAGATTCTACATCTCCTAATTAGTATCGATACCTCCCTACGATACTGTAAGGAGGTTTTTATTATTTCAGTAGCAGCAGGTGGAAAAGTCTTCACTAGCTCTGAAATCCTCAACTAAATCACAGTTCTTTCTTGAATCGTTTTTCCATCAGGAGAAATCGTATTATCCCATTTACTAACTACGGAAACCAGTTAATCACATTGTCGTACTATGGATGTCTTGTACTACCTCATTTAAATCCCTGATCGCTTTTTCCATATCTGCACAAGGTCTAAGCGCCACATAGTCTTTCAATTGAATGCTTCCCTTTTAACTAGTAATTTCTGGTTAAAAACCCCTTTCTATTTCCCAAGCAATAAACGCAGTTCCCAAACTCTTTACTTTTTTATTAATATAATGAGCGACTTCATCCCTTTTCTCATTCACTGTCATTTAGTCTATTGATGCATCATTTCTTTTCCCCTATGACCCGCCATGGAAATAATATCATTTCCCTAATGCGAACTCTGTAGCTTAGTCTTCTGGCTGATGATAGCCTGCATCAAATTCTCGTAAGGGCATATTTTTCATCGTTCTTCTAATTTGTTTTGACTAGTTGCGATTAGATGTATTTGTATATTAACATGGTATACCTCCGTTTTTCCGCTAGTATTTAGTTTACAAACAGGGATTTTCGTGGAGAGTTTTAATGATTTTTGAATAATACAGTCAATAATTCATAAAATAAAAAGTGGACAGCAAATGAAGCAACGTATGGTTGCCATCAAATGTTATCCATCCATTCGTCAAGGACCTTGAAACTAATCGAAAAATAGATCGCTAACTGAATATACTTTTGGTCTATTTCCTCCACAATCAACAATTTCTAATTCTATTAATGTCTTCAAAATCGTTCGTATTGTTTTCTCTGACTTATTCGTAATATCTTTTAATTCTAAAATCGATAGCCCTTTGTCTTCCGAAAAATAGAAGTTTTGCGCCAAGATGAATAACATATCTCTATATTTTTCATCTAACTGATCTAAGCGAGAATCAGAAATGATTTTATCATTAAAACTATTGAGGAGTTCCAGTTTTTCTTTTAATTCAGCAATCATATCTTGTAAAGAATTGGAGAGTATTTCTAAAAAGGTGTCGATAAAATTATTCATTTCACCGCGATTTCCTACTTTGTTTGTATTTTCAAATGCTTCTAGATACTTTTTATTATATTTATTACAACCTCTTGACAAGGAGATGGCTGCTAATTCAGATAGTGAATCGTTTAAATACATACTGCTGATAAATCTTGAAGTCCTTCCATTGCCATCATAGAACGGATGAATATAGCCAAAGTAATAATGTGCAATCGCAATTTTAATTAGTTCATGATAATCATTTGATTTTAAAAAGTTAATCATAGTTGTTATGTGATCAATAATTTTACTTTCAGGTGTGATGCCTCTGTGTATTTCCTTACCTGTTCCACTCTTTTTCAATATACATGTTGCATCTTTTCTGAAAATCTTTCCATCTGGCCGATCTTCAGCACTTATTTCTTCGAGTACTACATAGTCATATATTTTTCTAATATCCTCAGCGGATTCTAATAAATCGAGATCATTACTGAGTAATTTTGTGTAAGAGTTTACCATACTAGAAAATCGCAACTTTTTTTTAGAACCTTTATTTAATTCCCTAACACTTCTAGCCAGTTCTTCTCTAGAACTTCTAACCCCTTCGATTTCATTCGTATTTTGCATTTCCGCAACTAAACAATCGAAAATGTAACTATTTTGAGCAATCCCCGGAAGGACTCCAAATATTCTCATGATCTGTTGATTCAACTTATAGATATTACTAATTTCATCAATAATCTTTGATGTAGGCAAGTAATAGATAGGGTACTCAAAGTTATGGTGTAGCGGCTTCACAGCCATGGGAAGAATTTCTACATTTTCATTGTGTATCCTTTGTTTGTAGACTTCAGAGAAATCGCTGGAAGAAGATTCATTAAACACTTTGTATAGATGCTTCATTAGTATCACTCTCTTTAATCGTTTTATATCATTTTCACATATAAAGCCTTCCTAGTCCATTCCTAATGGTAAAATCAATGAATTTTACCGCATTGTCATCATGAATACGTTTTTTGTGAGTAATTTCGACAATTATTCACACTCCTTTTGCTCCTTATATAGACAGCAACATGCAAAAAGTGGACAGTGTGAATTTGTAAAATCTATAAAAATACACAACGTCGAGATTCATCTCGACATTATCTTTATTCTTTATGTTTTTAAGTTCTTAAGTAATAGGCTTACCCATAATGAGTTGATGGTTCTTACCAACTTGGGTAAATACAATACCCCATAGTGGACTGTCGATTTATTCAGTTTGCATAAAGCTACATGTTCATAACATTTTTTTGCTAATCGCATACACTAGAGAGACAATAGTACGTTGAAGGAAGTGTAAATTATGGAGTCTGGGTATACAAGTCAAGCGAGGCAGCAAACGATGTCGCCTGAATTATATGCTGCGAAAATCACATTGTTCAGAGCGGCAATTGCGCTTAGAGAGTTAGAAAATCCTGATCCACTAAACGCACAGCAACAAGAAGATGTATCGTGCATACTATCTTCAAATAGTTCGCAGTATCCAAAAAACAACCCCCATCCATGCCAATATTCGGCACAAACAAGGGTTCACTAAAAACTCGCTTACTCAACCTCACAATCTATTTCGTATCCTCGTCCACATCACACGGTGGCTTTCGAACAATCGTCTTACTACCAGAATACAACCCACTAGCAGACAATCCCATAATAATTCCACTTAGTATGCCAGACTTCCAATCTTGCGGAAACAGATAGAAGATGCCGCCACCAATACCAAAAATAAGTGCAAAGACTGGCATGAGTTTCTTCGGCAATCCATAGGCTTTCATGACCTCGATCAAACCAATAATGACCGGGATAAGTACGATATCTGTAATTTCCAACGCGTGTCCCTCCCTTTTCTTCTATTCTATTCACACTCTATGCAAGATGAATCGGCGCTTTGCATAGAGTGTAGAAGAAACTTTAGCGAAAGGAGATTATTATGGTCGTTGGATTGCTCATTATTTTAGTATTGGTGCTATTTTTGCCTTTTACGGTTTCACCCATCGAACGCAATTTGGAGCTGTTTTTATTTGTGATGGGTTGTGGTGCAGCGTTTGTTAGTGGTGTGCTGGATCCCGAGTTATGGATGCAAGCCGTGCGTGATCCATTGCATATTACGTTAGCGGTAATTGTGGCGGGGATATTATTTCGCTGGTTACGCAAGCCGTTTGAGAAGACTGTGCTATCGGGTAGTCGGATTATTCCGTTCCGATTGTTTCTTGCGCTCGTGATTATGGCATTAGGATTGATATCAAGTATGATTACCGCCATCATTGCGGCATTAGTGCTTGTGGCGATTGCTTCGGTATTACAGATGGACAGACAATCGGAAATTTGTTTTGTAATTCTTGCGTGTTATTCGATTGGCTTGGGGGCGGTGCTGACGCCGATTGGAGAGCCACTTTCTACAATTGCGACGAATAAATTGAATGAGGATTTCTATTATCTGATGAATTTGCTTGGAGCCGATATTGTGGCGGGTATTTTTGCCTTTGGTGTTCTGGCGATTTTGTTAATCCGCCCACGCAATCGTTCGTTGTTGCGTCCATCCAAACAGACGGCAGAATCGTACATAAGTATTCTAGGACGTGGATTGAAGGTATATGTCTTCGTTCTCGCCTTGACGCTTCTTGGCGCGGGGTTCGAGCCGCTAATTAGTTTGTACTTGCTCGATCTTCATCCGCTAACACTGTACTGGATTAATATGATTTCTGCGGTGCTCGACAATGCGACACTCGCTGCGGCGGAGATTAGTCCTGCGATGGATGAGTCGACAATTCAGGCGCTGTTGCTCGGTTTGCTAATTAGTGGTGGGATGCTGATTCCTGGTAATATACCGAATATTATTGCGGCAGGTAAGTTGAATATTCGCAGTGGCGAATGGGCTCGAGTAGGTGTGCCGTTAGGATTGCTTGCGATGGTTGTGTATTTTGTGATTTTGTTTGGGAGACAATAAAAGTGAATAGTAACAACAGGTAGAACAGATCCACGAAGCGGATACTTGGGCAAATGACTGCAACAACATTTATGGAAAGGTTTTGCTACTATCGCTAGGGCACATGGTATACTAGTAGTTAGAAAAGTAATAGACAGAACAGGAGCGGAAACTTTGAGGTTGAATCAATATATTAGTTCTTCGGGATTCTGTTCTAGAAGACAAGCGGAGCGGTATATTACTGCGGAAAAAGTTCTAGTAAATGGCGAGATTGCGCCTCATGTGTATTTTGTTGAAGATCATGATCAGGTCGAAGTAGATGGTCATAAAATTAAGCACACTTCACAAGAGGTTTATATAATGCTTAATAAACCAAGTGGGATTACTTGTACAGCCTCTCCTACCATTGCTAATAATATTATTGACTTTGTATCCTATCCTGAACGTATTTTTCCAGTGGGACGTCTAGATAAAGAAACTGAAGGTCTTATTTTATTAACAAATGACGGAAGCATTGTAAATGAGTTAATGAAAGAAGAAAACAACCATGAAAAAGAATACATTGTAACCGTCGATAAAAAAATCACAGATACATTTTTGGACGGTTTATCAAACGGTGTAGATATTTATAATCCAAGAAAAAAGGGCTATACACGAACAAATCCTTGCCCTGTCACTCAGTTGGATGAATATTCTTTTCGCATGACGCTTTCACAAGGGTTGAATCGACAAATCCGCAGAATGTGCAGACGTTTTCAATATACCGTTACACACTTACAAAGGGTTCGAATTAAACATATTCAGCTCGGCTCATTAGACCGCGGTCAATGGCGCTATTTGACTACAGAGGAAATAGCAGGGCTGAATAGGTAGGCGTTTCATTCTGAAAGTGTGAATAAATTTAGTTGATTGAGTGTAAACATCTTTTGTTAGTTAGTACTGAATGATATGTATAAAGAGTAGCCACAATAGCTAACGGGTTCTTTTGTGGAGTACAAAATGGTAGTACGTATATGAAAAAGGAGGCGAATCCGGAATGGTTTCGACCTCTTTTTTGTCACTATAAAAAATATACACAATATGTTCTACTGTGAATTTTTCATTCTAGAATCCGCACCTGATTGTTTAGAAACTTACTTTATACTACTGGATATAAATATCGAGACATCTTGATTCATAAAAATAATTGCACCAAACCGCCAATGATTGCTACGGAAAGCATAATCTTACTTATCATAATAAATTTTCCGCTTGTTAACTTCACTACCACCGCCAATACAGCTACAACACCCCAAGCGATTGCTAATACTCTTTGTCCAGTAAAGTTCATAGGTAAAGCTGAAAAGGCCATGTAAGACAAAAGCACACCAAATAACATGTTCATAAAAAATACATAGTTGTTTGACTCATTTTTACTTCTATATAATAAGATTTGAATAATTACAGCTGTGACGAGTAAAACGATAAATACAATCATCAAAATTCCCAATGCCATACGAATTACTCCTTTATTATAGTAGAATTATAATATCATTTATACACTCCTGAATACAAATTGTAAGTGTAACCCCTTCAGTTCACTCGTACTAAATACAAAAAAGAACAAAAGACGGGGCTGTCGCAAACAACGTTAGTTACCAATAAAGTCGATGATCCCCATCCTGTATTAATGACCTTAACTGTAGTAGCTACTCCCCTTAACAGAAGTTAAATGTATGATATGGTAGATTTACTAAAAGTTTACTAAACTCAGATGTCAATTAATGTCCCTACTTAAGTTTCTTCTGTTACTTATCGCTCTTTAATCCACACTTTATATTTCGAGTCGTCTATTTCCACGATTTTCGTATTTGGATTCGGGGCCCGGTTTTTCCGTACGAAACCAGCTTCGAATGTAGACGTTTCCGAACGTTGATCAAGGGTTTCTTCTGAAGGTATGCCAAGTCCAATCGCATCCGTAACGACCCACGCATCATCGGTGTTTTCGATATTCGCTACAAAGAACTCTTCTTTATTATCCGTGATCCCCTTGTAGACGCTAATCACTCGATCTTTACTAACTTCTTGTATTTTGTACACTTTCACAACTTCCGCATAACCTTCTTCTGAATGAAGCAGTTCTAATGCTTCTTTCGGTGTGTTGGCTGTACTATTTTTATTCGCGGTACACCCTACTAGTACAACTGCTACTAACATAAATAAGAATAGTTTCTTGTACATGAGACATTCACCTCGACGTATAGATTTCCAACATTACTTCGATAGTTCAAAATAATCTTGGATTTTTCTGTTCTTATTTTGAATTTGACACGTATTGCTAATGCAGGAGTGAAATTCGTCAACAACTTACTAATTCCTTGAAGATCTTCGTTTACATAACTTTCCGTCCGTTATTCCTCTCTACTCGTCAATCGTTTTTATTCATCTTCTCAGCTATCGACTGAAGGATTTCATTTTTCCGCTCTTGTATTCGAATGAATTTAATCAAAAACCAGACAATAAACACAATCGGGATCAAATAAATGAATACACCTGCAATCGGAAGAAGCGCAAAAATTATATCTCCACTCATAGTTACTACTTCCTTTCCTATCGACTTATTAAACGCACACAATTAGTCGAGTGATTTTTTCATAGAGACAACAGCCAGACTTGTACCATCTGGTCTATGTAATATTTCTTCATCGTAAATCGCATAGCCCATTGATTGATACAACATAATATTTTTCGTTACATCTGCACGAACTTTGCATAGTAATGTAGACTTGTTATGTTGTCTCGCATAGTCCTCTAAAAATCGCAGGATCTTTTTCGCGAGTCCTCGCCCTTGTCTCTCAGGAATGACAGAAAACCTTGAAAAATATATACCGTGGTCTTGCTGGCGAAAACGAATCATTGCGACTGGCTCATCGTCCATATAGCCGATGAGCGCTTCTTCACCATCTTTCATAGCTGCTGTTATACTTTGCACGGTTTCTTGCAGAGCGCTAGTGGGCGGTGTTGCATTTTTATATTCCTGGAATGCTCGAATCATTAAGTCGTGGATGATAGGTGTATCTGTAATTTCAGCTACTACAATTTTCATAACAGTCCTCATTTCGTTTAGTTTGTTTTTTTAGTAGACTTTCTACAGTAACTTAAAGAGTGAATGTTTCTTTAATTATAACATAGTACAATAACTCTCCATTACTGGATACAAAAAAACATCACCAGTACAGGCGATGTTTTTTTGTATTCCTTCTTATAGACCTAGTGAGAATAGGATGACTGCAAGCGCAGCACCTAGTAAAGGTACAACGACAGACAATGCGCCAAACGCTGGATACGCGTCTTTATGCGTTTCCCCGGCAATCGATCGGATAGTCGTTACAACATATCCACCTTGTGGCAGTGAATCCAATGACCCCGAAGATATAGCTACTGTACGGTGTAATGCGTCTGCATTTACACCTAAATCTAAATAATGTGGTGCTAGTAATGGTAGCGCAATTGCTTGTCCACCTGAAGATGATCCAGTTAATCCGGCAATGACTGCTACTGCAAGTGCTCCACCAATTAGTGGGCTACCTGGTATATCCGTCATCACGTTTACTGCTGATTCAAAAGCAGGTGTCGCTTTAACTACCCCACCAAAACCAACGACTGCTGCTGTATTGGCGATTGCAATTACAGCGCCCATTGCACCTTCTCCAACGGCATGTCCAAAGTTTTGGAAATACTTTTTATTGAGTAGAAATGTGGCTAATATACCGCCACTTAGGGAGATAATTAGCGCAGATGTTCCAAGTGAGTTGTGGAAAACTAATGTAATGCCAAGAACAACTACTAAAGGAATCATGCTAAGTAATGGATTTGGAAGGTCTCTTTCCATATCTACTTCCTTATCCGTATCTCTAGCAACAAATTTTTCCCCTTTAGCAACAGCTTTTGAAATCATGCGCTTCAACCACCAATATCCAAATAAGAACATGAAGATGGCTACGAAAAAGCTGACTTGCCATCCTGCATATGGAGTCGTTCCTAAAAACTCAATTGGAATCCAGTTTTGAATTTCAGGAGATCCTGCAGACGTCATCGTGAATGTTGTTGAACCAAACGCTAATGCAGCCGGTATGAATCTTCTTGGAAGATCAGCTTGCTTAAAAAGACTTAACGCCATCGGGTACACCGAGAACGCAACAACAAACAAACTGACACCGCCATACGTTAACACGGCACAGGCAATTACAACGGCCAATGCTGCCCGCTTCATACCAATTTTACTAACGATCCATTGTGAAATACTATCGGCACCACCGCTATCTTCCATGACTTTACCGAAGATTGCACCCGTCAGAAACATCAAATACCAAGAGGCGATGAATCCAGTAAATCCACCCATATAGTTCGTTAAGAAGTTAACCGCGCCTTCTTCTACTAATTGTGGAAAAAGAGGAATGCCATTCAGAATTGCGATAAACAGTGCTGTGATTGGTGCCGCAATGAGAAGGTTCATCCCCCTCATTGTTAAATAGATTAAGATCGCTAGTCCAGCAAACAAGCCGATCATTCCTAACATAATCATTCCTCCTAAATACCTTAACACCCCGAAATCTTAAGTTAGTTTTTGCCGTATCGTGAAACGCGAAGATCTGCTTGTCTAGCATGTCCTTCAAAGTTTTCTAATCGACAAAGGCGTGCCGCATACTCACCGATGTACGCTGTAGCTTCAGGCGTTACTTTTTGATATGTAACCGTTTTGATAAATTTACCAACCCATAATCCACCTGTGTAACGAGCGGCTCCTTTAGTCGGTAGCGTATGGTTTGTACCAATTACTTTATCTCCGTACGCAACATTCGTCTCTGGTCCTAAGAATAAGCAACCGTAGTTTGTCATATTTTCAAGGAAATAGTCAGGATTCTCCGTCAAAATTTCTACGTGTTCGTATGCCATGCGATCCGCTTCTACGCGTGCTTCTTCAATAGAATCTACAACTAATACTTGACCGTAGTCTTCCCATGAAACACTTGCTACGTCTGCTGTCGGAAGAGTTTCCAACTGACGAGCGATTTCTTTAATCGTTTCGTGTGCAAGTTCTTCAGAAGTCGTGATTAATGCTCCTGGAGATGTTGGGCCGTGTTCGCCTTGCCCCAACAGATCCGTAGCAATCATTTCCGCATCTGCTGTATGATCTGCAACGACTAATGTTTCTGTAGGTCCTGCAAAAAGATCAATACCTACGCGGCCATACAATTGACGCTTCGCTTCAGCGACGAATGCATTACCAGGTCCGACAATCATATCGACAGATTCAATCGTTTCTGTCCCAATTGCCATTGCCCCCATTGCTTGAATGCCACCTAATAAGTAAATTTCGTCTGCTCCTGCTAAATACATTGCAGCAATTGTCGCTTTCGGAATTTCACCATTGATAGGTGGTGTACACGCGATTACTCGCTTCACTCCTGCTACCTTTGCAGTCAACACACTCATATGTGCTGAAGCTACCATTGGATAACGTCCACCAGGGATATAACAACCTACACTATCTACTGGAATATTTTTATGTCCAAGAATAACGCCAGGAATATTTTCAACTTCCACATCGTGCAATGAAGCCAGTTGTGCTTCAGCGAATGCTTTAATATTCGTTTGTGCAAATTTAATGTCTTCAATCACATGGTCAGGCACTTGTGCGACTATTTCTTTAATTTCAGATTCACTTAATTTAAATGATTCTGGCGACCACTTATCAAATTTCTCAGAGAGCTCTCTTACCGCTTGGTCTCCGCGAGTTTCCACATCTTTTAGCGCTCCCGAAACAATTTCAGCAACCTTTGTGTCGTTAGCTACCACTTCTTCTTGTGATTTACCTGCTTTAATTACTTTTACCATCATTACGCCTCCTATTTTGTCCCGCTTTTTAAACTACTTACAACTTATTTACTTAGAGCATACCTTCTTTTGCATACGTATGCAAATTTCTCTACGGAAAATACTATTCTAATTTTCCGTTGAAGTCAATACCTTTACGTAGTTTTTCTTTCAACTAATTTCCCATCGACTTCGATTGTACGCACAACCCCTGTGTAAGACGTAACTTCTTCCATCAAATACGTTACGGTCGCTTCAATCATTTCTTCAATTGGCTGTTCCCATGTAGTCAGTTCATACGCCGGCCAAGAAGCGAGATCGATATTATCAAATCCAACGACTTTAGTATGTTCCGGAATCAAAATATTATACTTACGTAGCCCATCCATTAAACCAAGTGCCATAATGTCATTCGCGACAAAAAATGCAGAAGGTAATTGATTTTCTTTTAGTACAGTCATCGCTATGTCATAACCACCTTCATAGGTGTAGTCCGAATTATATGTACGATAGGCCACTTTTTGTTGATCAAGAACTTCACAAAAACCTTTTTTACGCTCAATACTTGTAGACGTTTTTTCATCTCCTGTTACCAATACTAAATCAGTCGCCCCTTTAGATAGTAAAAACTGTGCAATCGAGCGACCAGCTTCTAAATTATTGCAACATACGGAATGAAACGTGCCAGTTCGTAGCTTTCTATTAAAGAAAACGAGTGGAATATGATTCTTTTTAAATTCCTCTCCCACTTCTTGCGACATAGTAGCATCAGTCACAATAACACCCGCCACATTATAGGTAAGTAATGTTTCAATGTCCTCATCTTGAATTTCATCATTATTTGTATAAACAAATAAGATACTGTATCCTTGTTCTTTAAAAATCGAACTGAAGCGTTTCAATACATGTGCATAAAATGGATTTTGTACACCTTTCATAACCAATCCAATAATTTTCGACTGGTTTGTTATGAGACTTCTCGCGTATACGTTCGGCCGATAACCGAGTTCTGCAGCTGCTTCAAGAACCCGTTTCTTCGTTTTTTCAGAGACGGTAGCCCCTTGAAAGTACACTCTTGAAACTGAAGATTGTGAAACTCCCGCCAGCTTAGCAACGTCCTTCGCAGTTACCATTTCTTTCATTTCATCCATTCCTTTACAAACGTTTTCGATTCCTAGTAGTAATTCTTTGTCTATGTGTCCTTACTATATAGTCTTCCAGCCTATCCCATGATAAATCCATAACTGTAAGTATAGCAAATTGCGAATTGAAAACTCTACTGTTGTTAAACGACCCGTAACATTTTCATATTCTGATAATAAATAAAAGCACCGCCAGTGGCAGTGCTTTTACTCACTTTCTCCGCTTCGTCAAACGCCCCAGCACAAATGCGCCAGTTGCCAATCCAATCATCGTATTGGTCTTTTTATTGAACACTTGCTTAAGCATCAAATTAATATTTTGCGGGCGTTCAGCTAATCTACGCATGAAGTACCCGTACCAATCCTCACCAAACGGTACGTATGTACAGAAACGATAGCCTTCGTTTGCTAACGCCAGTTGTAAATCTTTACGGAAGCCGTACAACATCTGGAACTCGAACTGATCCAGTGGAATATCATATGTTTTCACGAACTGTTTGACGTGATCGATAATTTTATCATCATGCGTCGCAATCGACGTATACGTACCGTGAAGTAAATGTTCTTCGATAATTTGGATATAGTTTGCATCAATTGCCTGTTTGTCCTGATACGCGACGTCTGAAGACTCTTTGTATGCACCTTTTACTAGACGGATTCGTGCGTCATGATATTTTTTCGTATCATCTAAGGCACGATGGAAGTACGCTTGGAGTACTGTACCAACATTTGTGTAACCGCCTTCTTTGAGTTCATCTAGCAAACGCAATGTCGGTTCGAGTCGCGGATAGTTTTCCATGTCCATATTGACGAAAATATCATCTTTTCTTGCTTTGTCGACGATTTCCTTAATTTGTTGTTTACAGAAATCGTAGTCAATATCGAGACCGAGCTGGGAAGGTTTTAAAGAGATGTGCGCGTCCACTTGTTGTTCACGGATCGCGTCTATGACCGCTAGGATTTGCTCTTTTGCTTTGATGGCCTCGCTCTTTTCAAAAACAAATTCACCTAAGTTATCAATCGTACAAGAAATACCTGCTTGATTCAGTTCTTTAACGCTTTCTATCATTTCTTCGATAGTAGTTCCCGCCACTACTTGTTGAGCTCCTAAACGGAGGCCGTATTTTTGGGCGGCACTGTTCAATAATTGATTTTCTGATAAACCGATAAAGAAATCTCGCAGCATAAGTTCCACCTCATTTGTATGATTCGTATACTGAAATTATATCACGATTCTTCCCACTATTCCTATCATTTGCTGTATCTCTAACTACCAGTAAACGCCATCATGCGATCAGCTGGACTTCCTAGTTTAATAAAATCCTGCAAATCAAGTAGTGGGATTGGAAAATAAGGGAATCCTGCGGCGTATGGTGATATTTCGTATAGCTGGAAATAGACAACGAGCGATGTATCTGCGATGTAGAAATCTTGATTTGGGCTAATTTGCTTAAATGGCTCAAGTATAGGGGTTTTCCATTGCTGAATATGCCTTCGAACATATTCTGAAATATGTTGCACATAAGGACTCCCCGGCTTGAATAGATCGGGCAAGTTATACATCCTTCCAGTACGCGTGTCGAGCGTCAGTGATTTCACAACGGTCATGCCGTGCGCTCCACCTGTAAAGGAATAGACGATTAAGTTTATACTCAAAATCCCTCGCTGATTATTTTTGATTTCATAAGTGGCCAATAATTCCACAAGACTCGGTTCATAATAACTATTATCAATGAGTAATTTATTCATTTCTTTGAAAAGAATTTGATTAAGTTGTCGCTGCATGTTGGAGTCATCCAACTGAGTGATGATAGGATAATAAATATCCACTTTCGGTCTTGCGTTTGATACATGATGCGTCTGGATCATGGCAGGCGATTTCATGGATTCATCCTTTCGAAACATTTGTCTACTATATGCAACTCCTGAAAGGAAAGTTTCTCGCTTTTTTAGTCGTCCTATGGTAGGATAAATTCTTAATAGAATGAGGATGTGAAGCAAAATGATTACTATTCAAATACCAAAACCAGATGTAACGATCGTTCGCAGAAAGCAAGAATTAGGACCGGACGTAACACCGATCAAGCCAATCTACGGTTTTATTGACTTTCATGAGATCCCTCGTGATAAGGGCGGCCTTTTGTTGTTCTTCAATCAAAGTGACGAGCTTTTATTTGTAGGGAAAGCAAGAAAATTGCGCCCACGTTTGAAAAAGCATTTTGATGATCAAGTGTCTCCACTGCGCAATCACCGTGAAGAAGTAGCTAAGATTTCCGCTATTTTTGTCGATGATGCAATGGAGCGTGAAATCTACGAGACGTATATTATTAATACGCAATTTGCGAAGTATAATACCGAAAAAGCTTTTTACAGAGACTAAGCTGTCTGCACCCGCAGACGGCTTTTTATTTTACCTCTATGTCCCGTCGACGTTTTTAGCTAGTTGTACGTCAATGATATTAGCCACTTGAATCTTTTCCGTGCCAAACGGATCACGTAGGATGATGACAGCAGATTGTAGATTCAGTGCTTCAATGACCCCTTGATGATAACGTACTTCCCCGTCATGCCATGTTTTCAGATATACTTCGCAGCGACGTCGAGAAGCTACGTCTAACGTCTCCTGCATCGCCTGAAGTTCCCAATCCGTTAATACTGGTCGTTCAATGTAGTCATCCGCCTGCTGCCATTCACGCAGTCTCTCCAAGTGCTCAGGCAACATCAATGAAGTCCATTTAATCGATCCACGGTCTCGATTTCTATCCATAAAAACCTCTCCTCTAATTTACGTATGTATGTTCGTTAGTATACAGAACATACATTCTAATTACAACGTAAATAAGAACCACTCGGAGAAAATACATCCAGCGTAGTCATAAGATATAGTTAGGCGATCATACAACACAAAAAGTGCTGAGAACTCATTTGAGTTTTCAGCACTTTACAATTACACGTCTTTCGGCAATTTGAACGATCCTACAAACACTTCAAGGTCATGCGCCATAGAATTCGTTTGCGTCGAGCGTTCAGAAATTTCTTCGATACTCGCTGCTGTTTGCTCAGCAGCTGCCGCAATATTATTTGTCATATCTTCAATTTCTCGTACAGAATATGTTAAGTTCTCAATCAATTTTACAACTTCTGTTGATTTTTCTGCCTCTGATGTCATCAAATTCGAGATATTCTTAATTTCCTTCACTGTTTCTCCAACAGCTGTAGAAATATTACTCAATGACTGGGAAGTAAGTCGGACAGTTTCGGTACCTTTTGTAATATATTTCGTATTTTCTGAAGTAGATGAAATCACTTGCTGGATACGTTCAGAAATATCTTGCACCAACTTTTCTACTTCCAATACCTCTTGATTGGATTGCTCCGCCAAGTTCCGTACTTCTTCGGCTACGACCGCAAATCCTTTCCCATGTTCGCCTGCACGTGCGGCTTCGATGGATGCATTCAGTGCCAGCAAATTCGTCTGAGCAGCAATACCTGCGATCGAGCCTGTGATATTCTGAATCTTCGTCATCGATTCGACTAAATTTTGTATCGTATCGCTAACTTCTTGTGAACCGTTTTGGATTAACTCCATATCGTGACTAATTTCATCCGCACGATTCGCACCTTCTAATGCAATCTTCATCGTTTCATTAGAATTTATGAGCATTGCATCGGCATCCAGCTTTGTATTGCGCAAATCATGGGCTAATGTGGACAGAATGCCCGATGCGCTTTCAGCAGTTGTTGTGCCATCTGTTACAGCGGTAGCGACTTCTTCTATGCTATTTGCGACCATAGAAACGGCTTCACGCATTTCCTCTAAAGAAGAAGAGGTCTCCCCCGCATTTTCGGATAAATTATGCGACGTCGTATTCATAGTAGAAATCATTTCTTGCAAATTCACCGTCATACGATTCAATGTGCGAGCCAAGTCGCCTACTTCATCCTGTGATGTCACTTCAGTCGCTTTCACGGCTAAATCACCATCCGCAATTTTCTTCGCCTGTTCAATCAAGCTAGAAATTGGCTTCGTTTTACGGCGAATCAGGAAGCCTGTGCCGATAGAAGCAAGAAGCATTGGAATAATACTGATCAAAATTCCATCACGCACAACATCCCATGTTCGGTTTTTGACGATAGAAGCATCAAAATCAATGACGCTGATCGCGACTACTTCTTTACTCGTATCATGGTCTTTGTGAATAGGTGCGTAGCCGGATAAACGTTTCATGCCACCGAATTCATAGGGTTGTGAGTAGGTCGGATGATTATGCGCCAATAAATCGTCTACCGCTTCTCG
>NZ_JAPMIW010000002.1:137808-209900 GCF_033088395.1 Sporosarcina sp. GW1-11
ATCATCTAAAGCGATCAAATTTCCGTCCAAATCTAAAATATATTGAGTTTCAAATATATTCTTATGATCCGTCGTCCAGTTCAAAGTCTTCCCTATTTCATCTTGCATTTCAACATCTCCGGATAATGCTTTACGTATCTCTTCCGGCCGAATCAAACCAGTAGTAATATTGGCACATCCATACGCCTCAATTCCTGCTGCATCATACAATTTATCATACGCAGTCTTATAAGTTGCAATGGATGTAATCGCTAACATAACCAATAAGATACCTGCTATGATCGTTCCCAGTTGAAACGTTAGTGAATCCTTAAATTTCATCAAATATTATGCCCACCTTTACTATTATAATCATCTAGTTCAATCGATGTCTTAATAATACGCTACTACTCATCAATAAAAAAGGACTAAATGAAAAAACGTGAAATCTTTGTCATAGAAATGTTCTAATTCGCTATATTGTTGTATGATGAATAGTATATAAACATAAAGAACAAGGAATAAGGGAGGAATTTAACTTGAAAGACGAACAAACAATTTTTAATTTGCTACATATAATGGACCAAGTGACGAATAAAATGCTCATACGCTTCCAACAAGAGTCCAAGCTGTCTCTTGGTATTTCACATATTCTAGTACTGCTTGAATTACATACGAAAGGGGAACAACGTCCTTCCGATTTAGCCGAGACGTTAGGCTTCACACCCGCCTCTTTGACACATTTATCTACGAAGTTGATCAAAAATGAATATGTTACGTTGAGAAATGATGAAAATGATCGACGCACGAAGTATTGGAACATCACACCTCTTGGCTTGGATATCTTGATAGAGGCGAAAAGCTGCGGCCAACAAGTTCGAACAGAATTTTTCAGTCATTTATCCGAAGATGAGCGACAGTACTTGCTGGAGATCTATACAAAGCTTAACGATACATTTATTTGATAAGCAATGAAGCTGGGACAAATATAAAAACCGCATGAATACCAAGTGATTAGAGAACCTTGGTGTCATGCGGTTTTCATGTTGTTCTTTTTAGTAGTTACACAAGATGTTTTGCTTATGTCCTAACCTCGCTGGTTAGCGTAATTTAATAGAACCACCATCAACCATCATCGTCTGACCTGTAATATAGTTAGCATCTTCACTCGCTAAAAACACCGCCGTACGTCCGATGTCCGCTTCTGGGTCACCTAGGCGTCCGAGAGGGTTCTTGTCTAGCATCGCTTGGTACGTATCCGGATTCGCCGTTGCCCATTGCTCGACACCTGGTGTAAGAGCGATAGGAGAGATCAAGTTACACGTGATGCCGTACTGTCCCCATTCATTCGCCGCCACTCTTGTGATTGCACGAATCGCTTCTTTCGCCGCTGCATAGGAAGCTTGATGAACGTCGCCGTTAAGTCCTGCACCTGATGCAAAATTGATGACCGTTCCTTTCGTTTCTTTTAAATGTGGCAACGCTGCCTGCATTAAATAAAACGTCGGATAAAATCCTGTGTTGAATGAGAAATCAAAGTCCGCTTGCGTGAGGTCTTCGATTGATTTCATGCGCGATGCATGTGCATTATTCACAAGAACATCTAACTTACCGTACGCTTTGACTACTTGGTCTATAATTGACGGCAATGCTTGAGTGTCAGATAAATCCGCTTGAATAAACATAGAGTTTGGAGAGATTTCCTGCAATTTTTTGATTGCTGCTTCGCCTGCTTGCTGATTCAGGTCGACAATCGCTACGACCGCTCCTTCTTTGACAAACGCAGTGGCGATTCCCAAACCGATGCCGCCAGCGCCACCAGTAATAATCGTAATTTTGTTTTCTAATCTCATCTAAAACATCTCCTTCACACAACTATTTTAACATTAAAGTAATCGTTATGTAAATATATTAAACCTACGTGTTCCATAATCAACTGGTATCTCTTTCTGTGGAATGGCAGAAAGCTTGCTAAATAGCCTCGGAATAATTGATTCCCTTTCTTCGACGGACAGTGATTTTTTGAGAAATCACGCTGCTTCTCTTCATCTGCCGAAACACCTTGCACATACTTTATATCAGGCTTTATAATAGTAGTATTTCTAGTTATTTGATGAGCCAGTGTTTAAGTTGACCTGGTTTGTGGAAAGACAAGAATATAGAACGTTTACCCTTTTCGATTGAGTATTTGACGTTTAACAGGTAAGATTTTTACAATGCACGTATTATGTGGAGGTGACTAGATTGAAGGTACTCTTGTACATTAGTGCCATAGTCGCCGTTGCGGCTTTAGTGGTCATTGCAATTGCTATTATCAAAACAGCCAAAACGGTTAAACATGCGATGAAGGACATTACAGACACGATGCAACGTGTGGAATTGAAAGTGGGCGGCATTACGGATAAAACCGACCAGCTCATGAATCAAACGAACGACATTGTAGAAGACGCGAACGCGAAACTGCAATCAGTAGAAGGATTAGCAGCCTCGGCGAAACAACTGAGCGAATCCACCACCTACGTTCAACATTCATTGATGAAAATGGCCGACCAGGTAGCAGCGCCTCCTGGTAAATACGCTAAGTTGATGCAACAAACAACAGCTTTATCTGAAGCAGCATCAAAAATGTATTACAGCATGAAGCAGAAAAATGGAGAGAGGTGAACTTGATGGATTGGGTACTAGGCATAGGCGTCTTACTCATTGGCATCGCGCTACTCGTGATCTCATTTGTATTGATCAAACCCCTTGGAAAATTAGCCGAAGTATTGGAGAGCGTCAAACAAACAACTGATACCTTGCCGTCAACGGTAGCGGATATCACAGGTCAGACACAACAAATTCTCCATACTAGTAATGAGACGATTAGCAATGTAAACAAGCAAGTCAAAAAAATCACACCGGTGTTTCAAATTGTTGGTGATGTAGGAGAAGCTTCACGCGAAGTAACGACTGCCGCACTCGATACGACGATACGATTCAAGGATCGCGTTGCCAATGCTAGTGATTTCGTTAAAGAGAAAGAGTACAAAGGGTTATACGGCGTTGTAACATTGGTGTTTTATTTGATGCAACAGCGAAAAGAATTGAAGAAGATGCGTCCGTAAGGTATGTGCATGCTGAGAGTCCTTGGATTCTCAGCATTTTTTGTTTGTGGTGGTTTGGGCGGATGACCAGGCTATGAGTTCACAGCCAAGATCTATGAGCGCGCAACCGGGTTCTATGAGCTCACAACCAAGTTCTATAAACACCCACAAATAATTAATTGCACGAAAAAAGGATTTGAAAGCGAATTAGCTCTCAAATCCTTTTTCTATACGCGAATCTATTTAATTCGCATCAGGTGCGGGTAGCTTTTTAACTGGTTGAGTTGTCGTAGCGACTCCAGACTCTTTACGTTTCTTAAAGATGTAATAACCTAACATCGCCGAACCGTAAATGCTTCCTAGTTTTTTGTTTTGATCCGACACATCGGTATGTGCTCCCTTTTGCCGGACTGACGATGTCACGTCTACCAATGAAGAAGTGAGCATATGCGTTGATTCACCTAAATCACCAACCACTTTAAATAATGGTGTAAAGTTTTCAATTTTCGTATTCAAATCTGCCAATGAATTATTACTATTTTTAAGCAATGTTCCTGTTTCCGCTAAAATACCGTCTAGCTGGCGTGGAAGTTTCTCTACCGTTTTGTCCACGTCCTGTAAGATGTTTCCCACTTGCTGCAGTACTTTGGCAAAATAAATCGCTAAAATAATAAAGGCAATGCCGATTAATACGACGCCAATTCCTATGAGATCCATTGTCATTCCCCATTTCTTATCTTAGTAAATATTTTTCGCGTCTTCTTTACCGCGCTTCCATGATTCCAGAAGTTTTGATCCAAACTCTCCATATTGAATCGCTTGGATAAAAGGTTCTGTGCCTGGTAGTGAGCCATCCTCTTCAAATTGCTTCGTTCGTTTATTCACTTCTTCACTCAAGTATTGACTTGAACGCCCGACATTTTCGACTGTTTCGAACATCGGTGTCGTAGCAGCCAATTTCACTTGGACATCAGTTGCGAGTTGTTCAGTTTCATGTAATGTTCCATATAATTGCTCCAGACTTTGATCCAACTCTGCTTCCACATCTTTTACAGTGTGGGTTACTGTCAATAGTAAATGAGACGACTTGGTCAGCAACAATGAGAGGTAGATGGCGACGATCAAAAATGAAATCGCGATGAAAAGTAAACCAAGATACGCCATACACACATCCTCCTTTCTACAAACTTAAATACATCTTATCATTCTATACCACTCTGCGTTTTTCTAAAACATAAAAATCCTACACCCCATAAAGGAAGTGTAGGATTTCATACTCATCAATCTTGGTGACGACCGACACAGCGTTCGCACTCATACATCATAGACTCGCGTTTTTCAGTAAACTTGTTTCCACACTCTGTACAAACCTTTTCAACCTTTTGTCTTTGCTCTGTTGTCATTTTCATCTTACATTCCCCCATTCGTTTTTGTAACAATCTGTACTGATACAGCAACTTTTCTTAGGACTAATATATAACAGAAGATACATTCTTGTCATCGCTTCTGGATAAAAGCTTTTATTTGACGATAGAATGAAAAAGAGCGCGACGAAATCAACTAACTGTTAGAATCACAAAAAATCAGCATACCTTTATATCGGCATGCTGAATTAAATCTCTTACATCATTAAGCTGTAGACTACTACCGCAGCAATAATGACAAGAGTGATGACGAGCACCGTCCACTGGGCGTTATCTGGTTTTTCCGGCCTACTGTCCCATTTTTGCATGGCAAAACGCTTCCTTTCACAGGATTTTTCTAAATACCTCTTCTCTAATTAGTTTTCCCTTAGCTTTTCGAATTAAACACAAATTTCATTTTCAAATAAAAATTCCCTCCATATTGAATGAAAACAGAAAAGGAGAAACTACTTACAAAGTAAACAAATACCATCTACGATGAGTAAACGCTTACAAACAAAGAAGTTCATAGAATTGAAGGAAAACTCATTAAATAAACGCACAATTTAGAACCTTCTTGTGTTCAATCCGATTTTTTCATGTTATTATGAATAAACGTTAAGTAACGGAGGTTAGACTATATATTATGAAGGTGAAAAGTATGGAAACTCAAAGTGTTCAAGTAGAAGATATCTTAATTGCTAATCAGCTACTTAAGGATGTAGTAGCGCACACGCCGTTACAGAAAAATGATCGCCTATCGGAAAAGTATGACTGCCATGTATATGTTAAGCGCGAAGACTTGCAACACGTGCGTTCATTTAAATTACGCGGCGCTTACTACAAGATGAAACGCATCGAATCAGACGCACGTAAACAAGGAATTGTTTGTGCGAGCGCAGGAAATCATGCGCAAGGCGTAGCATATGCTTGTGCTAAATTGGATATTGACGGCAAGATTTTCATGCCACAAACTACACCTAAGCAAAAAGTCGATATGGTGAAAATGTTCGGGCGCGACCGCATTGAAATCATTTTGGTCGGCGATACATTTGATGATTGCTTCGAAAAAGCTATCGAATTGATGGAAAAAGAAAAACGCATCTTCATTCATCCGTTCAATGACAAGGATATTATCGCAGGTCAAGGAACGGTTGCGGTAGAGATCATGAATGATATCGAAGAGCCGATTGACTATGTCTTTGCGAGTATTGGTGGTGGCGGACTTATGTCTGGACTAAGTACATACATTAAGAACCTATCGCCTCACACAAAGATGATTGGTGCCGAACCAGCGGGTGCTGCTAGTATGAAAGCTTCCATCGACGCGCAGAAGATAGTTCCCCTGCAAACAATTGATAAGTTTGTAGACGGTGCAGCTGTAAAATGCGTTGGTGACTTGAACTATGAAATCTGTAACGAGTATGTCGAAAACATCGTTAGCGTCCCTGAAGGAAAAGTATGTACTGCTATTCTAGATCTATACAACGAACACGCGATCATTGCAGAACCCGCAGGCGCATTACCGATTGCAGCACTTGATTTCTATAAGAACGAAATCAAAGGAAAATGCGTGGTTTGTGTTATTAGTGGCGGCAACAACGACATCGGACGGATGCAAGAGATTAAAGAAAAGTCGATGATTTACGAAGGTTTGCTGTATTACTTCCTAGTTGACTTCCCACAACGAGCAGGTGCACTACGTCAATTCCTCGACTCTGTTCTCGGACCAGAAGATGACATTACAATGTTTGAATATACGAAGAAAAACAACAAAGAAAGCGGTCCAGGTCTCGTCGGTATAGAAATTAAACACAAAGAAGACTACAATGGCCTCATCACAAGAATGGAACAAAACGGTTTCCCTTACAAAGAAGTAAACAAAGACAGCACCCTATTCGGACTGTTAATCTAACAAAAATGCCTGATACGATGCGTATCGGGCATTTTTGTTTGCAGAAATAGTTGGTTCGAGATTCATGCCACAGCTGGAGGACGCTTTCCAAAGGGCGTCCACCTAAAGCACAAATTCGAGTGCACTAGCCCTGCAAAATTAAGAATCTACTCCGTTCCACCCCCGTCCTAGTTTCCAAAATAAAATATTTGGGTAATTGAATAGTAAAGCGCACACAATATGCACATGCTGTACATACATAAGAAGGAATCTTTTTATGAAAATTACAGATAGGCGGTGACTCGAACGTGAGCATCCAACAAAACAAGCATAGTAAAATAAGTGTGGCGATTCTCTTTATTATTCCCCTGCTCGTACTTGCTAGTCTCACTATTCCACACTTTACCACCATTACAACTGGTACAGATGTCTATCTACAAACCGAGCCCATCACCAAAGAAGACGCAAATGAAAACTATATCGTTTTACACTACGAAGTGGAGAAAGTACCGAAAGAACGATTGTCCGATAGCTTAGTGGCACGATTAAAAGCACCCGCTGAATTAGGACAGACAAAAGTCTTTGGTGTACTGGAAAAACGCGATGGAGTCGATCAGCTAATTTATCTTAGTGAAAAACAACCAACTGAAGGCGTCTACCTAGCTGGCTGGCTACCTCAAACGACTGAACGTGAATACAGAGAAAGTGATCATTATATTGTGAACTTTGGTCTGGATCGCTTTTATGTGCTGAAAAAGGGGCACCGTGTGGCAGCAGATAGTCTACAAGGCGCAACAACGACTGCTCATTTTAAAGTACGGGATGGGCATGGGATTTTACGAGCAGTAGAAACAAAATAAAAAGAAGCAGAAAGGATGAGTAAACCTCTTCCATTCTGCTTCTTTTTTTTCATTTAAAGGCCGAGCGAAATATATTTTACTTCCAAATACTCATCTATACCTTGATGACCACCTTCACGTCCAAGTCCACTTTGTTTAAATCCACCAAACGGGGCTTGTGGTGCAGAAGGTAATCCGTCATTTAATCCGACAATTCCATATTCAAGCGCTTCGCACACTCGGATCCCTTGCGTAATATTTTCTGTAAAGACATAAGCGGCTAATCCGTAAATTGAATCATTGGCACGCTGAATCACTTCTTCAGTTGTTTCAAACAACGTAATCGGTAAAACGGGACCAAAAGTTTCGTCTTTCATACAGAGCATGTCATCCGTTACGTCTTTAAGCACAGTTGGCGCATAGAATAGGCCTTCGATGCGCTTACCGCCTGTAACCACTATCGCTCCTTTAGCTACTGCATCAGATACATGTTCTTCTACCTTTTCAACAGCTGAATTATCAATTAGCGGTCCAATCATAACGCCTTCTTCTAGGCCATTACCGACTTTTAATGCTTTTGTCTGGTCACTAATTCGCTTCGTGAACTCTTCCGCGATAGAGGTATGAACGTAAATACGATTTGCGCAAACGCACGTCTGTCCCGCGTTACGGAATTTCGCAGCAATGACACCCTTAACCGCTTTATCTAGATCTGCGTCCGCCATAACGATTGCAGGAGCATGTCCACCAAGTTCCAATGAAACTTTCTTCATCGTATCCGCAGCGCCTTTCATCAACTTTTTACCAACTTCTGTAGAGCCAGTAAATGTCAACTTTCGTACGCGTTCATCTGCTTGCCACGCGGCTGAAATTTCACTTGCACTACCAGTCACTACGTTAATTACACCGTCCGGAATCCCCGCTTCTTTAGCAAGTTCTACTAATCGGATCGCTGTTAGCGGTGTTTGAGAAGCTGGTTTCATCACGACTGTACAGCCCGCAGCAAGTGCCGGACCAACTTTCCGTGTAATCATCGCCGCAGGAAAATTCCACGGAGTAATGGCCGCTACTACGCCTACTGGTTGTTTATGGACGAACAATCGCTTAGATGATTGTGAAGCGGGAATAGTTTCTCCATAGATCCGCTTTCCTTCTTCCGCATACCAGCTAATAAAACCATTGGCATAGCGCATTTCACCTAGCGCTTCTGCTAACGGCTTGCCTTGTTCCATTGTCATCGTCTTCGCCAAACTGTCTTCATGTTGTTCTATCAATGCATGCCACTTCATGAGTAATGCACTGCGTTCATGCGCTGAACGCGCGGACCATTCGACTAGTGCTTGTGAAGCTGCATCTACTGCTTGCATCGCTTCATCTGCTCCGCCTTTTGGTACTGATGCGATTTTTTTGCTTGTTGCAGGATTGACTACTTCGATTGTCGGCAAATTAGATCCGGTCCACTTGCCGTTGATCATCATTTGGATTGCATCCATCGTTTATCTCTCCTTTATTTAGCATCACTGACACGTTCGACTGGAATATCTGCCACTATATCATTTAATACCCAACTGGCAAGAATCAAACCAGCAACAGACGGACAAAATGCATTTGATGCGGGTGGCATTTTAGCTTTTCTGATCGCCGCATTAGGATTTCCAACAGTTCCAACTACATCTTCACGCACAACGATTGGACTTTCATCGGAGAACACGACAGGTACACCTTTAGGAATACCTAGCTTACGTAAACGTAAACGCATAACTTTCGCTAATGGATCAGTATGCGTTTTAGAAATATCAGCGATTTTAAATCGTGTCGGATCGGTCTTATTCGCAGCACCCATACTTGAAATCACTTTAACGCCGCGTGCTAAACATTGCTGTATTAAATGAATTTTATAGCTAATTGTGTCGGATGCATCGATTACATAATCGGGTTTGTACGAGAAAAACTCTTCCGCTGTTTCTTCCGTGTAAAACATGTGTAAATCGATTACTTCACATTCCGCGTTAATATCCGCAATGCGCTCTTTCATGACAGCTGACTTAGAGCGTCCGACGGTTGAAAGGTAAGCTACCAATTGACGGTTAATATTGGTAATATCAATTGTGTCCTTATCGACTAAGATGATCCGTCCAACACCTGTACGCGCACATGCTTCCGCTGCGAATGAACCAACGCCACCAACCCCTAGAATTGCAACCGTCTTGCCTTTCATACGTTCTACGCCTTCTGTACCTATTGATAATTCATTTCTTGAAAATTGATGTAACATGCAATCCATCCTTTGTTGTGGTTTAGTGTATCTTGCTTTTTATTATAAAGGAAAGGTGCAGTGTACGCACTTATTCCGCTAGTTTTTAAAGCGCCAGCCTCTTGGGACGTTTCAGACTGACAGTAAAGGCAAAGTACGCCTTTATTGCCAGCCTTCCAACGCCTGTCGAGGCTAAACGACGCTTTTCACTTTTGAATGAGAACACATAAAAAACCTTCTTGCGATTACCGCAAGAAGGTTTGTAAGTTTGATAGAAAGTAAAATCCCGACTGTGCCGTCTTTGAATATCGCTTTGAACCCGCTAAAAGCAGGTGGGTGTCCTATATAACACTTTTGACGTCCCGTTTAAAGGCATGCCAGCTGGGTTATAACATAGACTCCCGACGATTTGATGTTGGGTCAACGCTAATTTACAAATGACGAACACTTCAGGATTTTTACTATCTTCATCTTAGCACATGTTTTTTTATAATTCAATCAATTTGTGTGAATTGTTAAAAAAATAGTTGGTTCCTCACTTTTTAACAGGCTCAGCTACCACTTTAATCCCAAGCTCTTTTAATTGTGCATCGTCTACAGCACTAGGAGCTTCAGTTAATAAGTCGCTTGCACTAGCTGTTTTAGGGAATGCAATTGTGTCGCGCAAGTTTGTAGAACCAGCAAGCAACATCACGATACGGTCTAGACCGAATGCGATTCCGCCGTGTGGAGGAGTTCCGTATTCAAATGCATCCAACAAGAAGCCGAATTGCTCTCTCGCTTGTTCTTCGGTAAAGCCAAGCGCTCTGAACATCGCTTCTTGTACTTCACGCTGATAAATACGCAATGATCCGCCACCAAGCTCGTAACCGTTCAAGACTAAGTCATATGCTTGTGCTTTGACCTTTTCAGGATTTGTAGTCAATTGTTCAACATCAGCTGGCATAGTGAATGGGTGGTGAGCTGCATAGTAGCGGCCGTCTTCTTCATCGTATTCGAATAGTGGCCATTCTGTTACCCATAGGAAGTTGTATTGAGACTGATCGATCAGCTCAAGGTCTTTACCTAACTTTAGACGCAATGCGCCAAGTGAATCCGCAACGACTGATTTTTTATCCGCTCCAAAGAGGAATAGGTCACCTGTTTCACCATGTCCTGCTGCTTTTAGTGCTTCGCCGATTTCACCGTCGAAGAATTTAGCAATTGGACCGTTGAAGCCGTCTTCCGTTACTTTCAACCAAGCCAAACCTTTAGCGCCATATACTTTTGCAAATTCACCTAGTGCGTCGATATCTTTACGAGAGTACTTTTCTGCCGCACCTTTGACGTTGATCAATTTAACTTGTCCACCTGTTTCTACAGCACTTGTAAACACTTTGAACGAAGAGTCCTTAACAATCTCAGATACGTCTGTTAACTCCATGCCAAAACGTGTGTCCGGCTTATCTGAACCAAAACGGCTCATCGCTTCTTCGTATGGTAGGCGTTTGAATGGTGCTTCAATCTCTACACCTTTAACGTCTTTCATAACTTTTTGGATTAAACGTTCATTCAACTCCAAAATGTCTTCAATTGACATGAAACTCATTTCCATATCGATTTGAGTGAACTCCGGCTGACGGTCTGCACGCAAGTCTTCATCACGGAAACAGCGAGCGATTTGGTAGTAACGATCGAAACCAGATACCATCAATAGCTGTTTGAATAGTTGTGGCGACTGTGGCAATGCGTAAAACTCACCTTCGTGGACACGGCTTGGTACTAGATAGTCACGCGCGCCTTCTGGAGTAGATTTTGTTAGGATTGGCGTTTCAACTTCTAGGAATCCTTCGTCATCTAGGAAATTACGCACCGTTTTTGTGATGTCTGAACGCATTTTGAAAACTTTCGCTAACTCTGGGCGACGTAGGTCTAGGTAGCGGTATTTCAGACGCGTTTCTTCGTTTACATCCGTGTCGTCTTCGATTGTAAATGGTGGATTTTTTGATTCGTTAATGATTTTTAATTCAACGACTTGCACTTCAATTGCGCCTGTTGAAATATTTTTGTTCTTTGTGCGTTCTTCACGTTCAATGACAAGACCTTTGACTTCGATAACGTATTCGTTACGTAACGTTTCCGCAATTTCTAGAGCTTCCTTGGAAATGTCAGGGTTGAATACCGTTTGGACGATACCTGCACGGTCACGGACGTCGATGAAGATCAGTCCTCCAAGGTCACGGCGTTTTTGTACCCAACCTTGAAGAGTTACTTCTTGACCAATTTGTTGTTCTGTTAAGTTTCCACAATAATGTGTGCGTTGCATAATAATTGCACTACCTTTCTGGTGTTTGGATTTTAGTTTGAGAATAAAAGTTAGTGTTGGCAAAGGGAGCTGAGCGGCGACTCCCGCAGGAAAGCGTCCGCTCGGAATGAAAATCCCCTTTGCACTTTCAAAGTGTTACTTCGTCAACACGTCAATCAATTCATCAATAGAGACTTTTTTCTGTTGTCCGTCTGCCATATTTTTAAGTTGGACAGAGTTTTCGTTTACTTCATCTTCGCCAATGACGATAACGTAATTGGCATGTAGGCGATCCGCAGACTTCATTTGCGCTTTGATTTTGCGGTCCATGTAATCCATTTCGCTGCGTAAACCGTGTTCTCTTAGCTTCCCTAGAATTTCGAACCCTTTTGCCCGCGCTTCTTCTCCAAGTGTGACAAGGTACACATCCAGTGAAGGTTCATCTGTCCATGCTTTACCTTCTGCATCGAGCGCTAGTAATAGACGTTCGATACTTAACGCAAAGCCGATGCCAGGTGCAGCTGGGCCGCCGATTTCTTCAGCGAGCCCATTATAGCGTCCGCCGCCACATAACGTCGTAATCGCGCCGAAACCTTTAGACGTGCTCATAATCTCAAACGCCGTATGATTGTAGTAATCGAGTCCACGTACGAGATTCGGGTCGTATTCGTATTCGATACCTGCGATGTCTAAGTAGTTTTTCACTTTCTCAAAATAAGCAGATGATTCTTCATTGAGGAAGTCTGCCAATGAAGGCGCTGTGTTCATCAATGGATTGTCTCTGTCCACCTTACAGTCCAAAATACGCAATGGATTTTTCTCTAGACGATGTTGACAGTCTGAGCAAAATTCACCGATATGCGGGCTGAAGTGTGCAATTAATGCTTCACGGTGTGCATTACGGGATTCCTTATCGCCAAGTGAGTTCAAGACGAGCTTAATGTCGGACAAACCAGAACGTTTGTAGATGGTCATCGCAAGTTCAATCACTTCTGCATCAATTGCTGGGTCGTCACTGCCGATTGCTTCTACACCGAACTGCACGAATTGGCGGTAACGCCCGGCTTGCTGACGTTCATAGCGGAACATAGGGCCTGTGTAATATAACTTTACCGGTTGATCTGCGTAGCCAAACATTTTATTTTCAACGAATGAACGAACAACAGGTGCTGTACCTTCAGGACGTAACGTCATCGAGCGATCGCCACGGTCGGTGAATGTGTACATTTCTTTTTGCACGATATCTGTCGTGTCACCTACTGTACGTTGGAATAATTCCGTTTGTTCAAAAATAGGTGTGCGGATTTCTTTGTAGTTGTATACGTCACAAATCGAACGAGCGATTTTTTCAACGCGTTGCCACTTCCAAGAAGCATCGGGTAAAATATCCTGTGTGCCGCGGGGGACTTTAAAGTTCATGAGTAAAACTCCTTTCAATTGTCTGGTACAGGGTTTCCTAGAAAACGTAAAAAAGCTCCCATCCCTAAAAAACTAGGGACGAGAGCTTGTAGCTTCCGCGGTTCCACCCAAATTGACACAAAATGTGCCCACTCGAATCCGGATAACGGCCGGTTCCGTCCACGCCTACTAAGTTCAGCATGAATCCTCCATGGTGTTGTTCGCTTTGTTGTTCTGTCAGGGAATTTCAGCCAAGTTCCCCGTTCTCTTTCCAGCCGTATGCAAAGGTACTTTCCATATCATCGGTAAATTAATTAATTCGATTAGTATCTATGTTAGTCGTAAATAGTCGACCTGTCAACATTTTCAGCGAATGTAGATCTTTCGTAAAAAAGATTATTTCGACTCAATTAGCAATGTCACCGGCCCGTCATTCGTCAGCTGAACGTCCATCATCGCACCAAACGTTCCTGTTTCGACTACTAGTCCTAGCGCACGCAGTTGTTCATTAAAATACTCCCAAAGTGGTTCTGCGTGTTCTGGTCTAGCTGCATCAATGAAACTAGGGCGTCTGCCTTTTTGGACGTTGCCGTATAGTGTGAATTGAGAAACGGACAAAATCGCACCTTCCACTTCATCGATGGAACGATTCATTTTACCGTCTTCATCTTCGTAAATCCGTAAGCCCGCAATCTTTTTCGCTACATAGTTGGCGTCGTTTTCGCTATCTTCGTGGGTGATGCCTACTAATAACACATAGCCTGTTTCGATAGAGCCAACGATTTCACCATCGACTGTTACAGACGCATCCTTCGCTCGCTGTAAAAGTACCCGCATGCTAGCCCCTCCTTTTAATTCATGACACGTTCTACAGAATAAACATCTTTAATTTGCTTAATTTTTTCGACCGTACGCTGTAAATGCGTAATGTTCTGAATTTTAATCGACATATGAATATGTGCGATATTATCTTTATCCGCTTTGCCACTGACCGCAATGATTGGTGTATTCATATCCGCAACGACCATCATTACCTCGTTCAGCAAGCCTTGACGATCGAATGCTGAAATCTCAATATCCACTTGGAATTCTTTACGAATCTTGTCATCAGGCAACGCCCATTTAACTTCGATGATACGTTCCTGCTCAGCTTGTTCTGATAACACATTCGGACAATCGGTACGGTGTACAGAAACACCTCGTCCTCTAGTAATAAAGCCGAGAATTTCATCGCCAGGTACCGGGTTACAACACTTCGAAATACGGATTAGCATATTGTCGATATCTTTGACGATGACACCTGATTCCGTCTGTTTTTCCGTCTGAGGTGTTTTCATATCTGAGACAATTTTATCGATCGTCTCTTTTTTCTCACGTTCTTTACGCATTCGTTCCGCTAATCGATTGACGACTTGTTGCGCGGTGATGCCTCCAGAACCTACCGCAGCATACATATCTTCCTCTGAAGTAAAACTGAATTTATCAATTGTACGCTGAATATTGTCATGATTTAACGCTTCTTTTGCATCATATTCTTGCGCCTTCAATTCCCGCTCGACCATTTCACTACCTTTGTCGATATTTTCATCGCGCAATTGTTTCTTGAAATATTGGCGGATTTTGTTTTTTGCTTGCGAAGTATGTGCGATTTTCAACCAATCACGGCTCGGACCAAATGATTGCTTCGATGTAAGAATCTCGACGATATCTCCTGTCGAAAGCGACGAATCGAGTGGAACGATTTTGCCGTTGACTTTCGCTCCCGTCGTTCGATTGCCGACTTCCGAGTGTACACGATACGCAAAGTCAATCGGTACAGAACCCGTCGGTAATTCGACAACATCCCCGTCCGGCGTAAAGACATAGACCATATCCGAGAATAAATCGAATTTCAAAGATTCCATAAATTCCTGCGCATTGGACGATTCGTTTTGAATCTCTAAAATTTCGCGGAACCACGTTAATTTGGAATCAATATCATTCGAGGGCTTTGCCATCTGCTTTCCTTCTTTGTAGGCCCAGTGTGCCGCCACACCAAATTCAGAAATTCGGTGCATCTCTTCTGTCCGAATTTGTACTTCAAGCGGATCTCCCGCTGGTCCAACGACCGTCGTATGAATGGATTGATACAGATTTTGTTTCGGCATAGCGATATAATCTTTAAATCGCCCAGGCATGGGCTTCCATAATGTATGAATAATTCCGAGTGCCGCATAGCAATCTTTAATGCTTTTAACTATAATACGGACTGCTAATAAATCATAGATTTCTGTAAATTCTTTTTTCTGAATAACCATTTTTTGATAAATGGAGTACAGATGCTTCGGTCGCCCATGTATTTCAGCGACAATGCCCATATTATCTAGTTCAACACGCATTTGGCTCATAACGTCTTTCAAATATTGTTCACGTTCAGTACGCTTTTGCTTCATTAGATTCACAATTCGGTAATATTGTTGCGGATTGGAGTAACGAAGAGCGATATCTTCGAGTTCCCACTTAATTGTGGAGATTCCTAGACGATGTGCTAGCGGAGAGAAAATTTCCAATGTTTCTTCTGATACGCGCCGTTGTTTGGCAGCCGGAACATGCTTTAACGTTCGCATATTATGTAAGCGGTCTGCTAGTTTGATCAAGATGACGCGGATATCCTGCGCCATTGCGATGAACATTTTACGGTGGTTCTCTGCCTGTTTTTCTTCATTCGATCTAAATTTCAATTTATCTAGTTTGGTCACACCATCTACGAGCATCGCAACTTCTTCACCGAAATCACGAATAATATCTTCTCGACTCACTTCTGTATCTTCCACAACGTCATGCAAGAAGCCCGCTGCAACAGTTTCAGGATCCATTTGAAGTTCTGCTAAAATACCGGCCACTTGAATCGGATGGTTGATATATGGCTCACCTGAACTCCTAAACTGTCCCTCGTGTGAAGCTTTTGCAACGACGAATGCCTTCTTGATAAAATCGACATGTTCTTCGTTCATGTACTTGGCGACAAGCTCAAATATATCTTGTTCTGTCATGTCTTGATTTTTCGCCATACTCTTACCCCTTTCAGCCTATTCCGAAATATTCAGATAACTATTTTTTCTATTATATGTATACTATCACCTATATGTATAGCTTATCAAACGCAGAGCCTATCAGATATAGCAAGAATCCTCCGCGGTATGCGAAGGATTCTCCTATCAATTAGTAAGTAATTAATGCCCGGATATCGTGGTTGGTTAATTTCTCGCGTCCATTTAAGTACGTAAGCTCGATGAGGAAAGCACAGCCTACTACTACACCGCCAAGTTTTTCAACTAGTTCTATAGTAGCACCCACGGTCCCACCTGTTGCAAGCAAATCATCAACGATTAATACACGCTGTCCTGGCTTGATTGCATCTTTGTGAATCGTTAGTTCATCCTGGCCATATTCCAAATCATAGAAAACAGAAATCGTTTCACGAGGCAATTTCCCCGGCTTACGAACCGGTGCAAAACCGACTTCTAACGCATAAGCCACCGGACAGCCGATGATGAATCCGCGGGCTTCGGGACCGACAATAATATCCACATCTAAATCTTTCGCATATTCAACGATTTGGTTAGTCGCGTATTTATACGCTTCACCGTTATCCATGATTGTTGTAATGTCTTTAAAGCTCACACCTGGTTTTGGATAGTCATCCACAATCGTTACAAATTTCTTTAAATCCACAATTTTTCCTCCTCAACAGCATCTATCTTCTGTAAAGAATCGAAAACTTTCTTTAAGTCTTGATACGGCGCATAAAGAAGCAACTCTTCCAACTTGATTTGCTGTTGGCGTTTTTTATAGGATGGTGCTTCTGCCAAATCACGCTTGTCGGCAGACGCAAGCATCGTAATCTCACCATTCTCTAGTGTAACAAATTCTAGCTCATAAAACACTTTTGTCATGAATTTAATCATGTCTTTTTTCCAACCTTTATGTTTGGAAAGCGTATCTAGTTGATTTTTCATATCAAAACTTCCACGTTGCTTCAAAAAGCTGTAATACCATCCAAATTGCTGGCGATCTGGCATTTTTTCGAAGTACATCGAATCATGTACATACAAATGTAAATAAATCCGATCCGGTTGTGTCGCTTCAATCGTTTTCTGTAGCTGTTCGTTGTCTTGTGGCATATCAAGCAAGACAATTGAACCCGATGATACTAATTCATCCCTTCCTACTAGCAAAATCGGAAAACCCTGTAGGAACGGTGCGAAATGCTGGGTCGCTTGTTCCGTAAATGCAATGAATATCGCATGTTCTGGAATCAGTGGCAACCATCTCGCTGGATCACGAACGCCACGGTAATCGAATAATTGCCAATCCTCACACTTGACGTCTCCGACAAGCAATTGCGCTTTCTTACGTCCGTTCCATTCATTGATCTGTAAGTCACCTGTCAGACTCAACTTGCATTGCGGCGCCATTTCATCAGCTAATGCACCCGCGCCGAAGTATATCGCATCTAGTCGCTCGTCACCGTCGCCCATTTCAAGTTTCAAATGATCTTTCGCAGCACCAATTTTGCGTGTAGAAATCGTCTCAAGATTTTCGAGTAAAAAGACAGGCTTTGAGAACCCCACTCCGAATGGTCGAATTAATTCGAGTGCTTCAATCGACGCAATATCGATTTCATCGAGCGCTAACGGTACATCGATTGAAAGTTTCGGCTGCAGAAGCTCATCTGTCAGTACTTGTTTTGCTTGCTCATTCAAATTCTCCCGCAGCAATTCAACATCTTCAATTTTCAACGACATACCTGCTGCCATCTCATGGCCACCGAAATGTGGCAGTATCTCTTTATTTTTCGAGAGTTCTTTAAATAAATCAAAACCTTCGATACTACGCGCGGAACCTTTAGCGACGCCTGTTTCATAATCAACTGACAATATAATCGACGGTCGATAGTATTTCTCTGTCAAGCGAGAGGCCACAATCCCAACAACCCCTAGGTTCCAGTCTTCCCCTTCGATCACAAAAACATGCGGAATTTTGTCTCCATATCGCAAAGCTACTTGTTGTTCCGCTTCTTTGGCTATTTCTTTAACTAATTGCTGGCGTTCTTTATTGATTTCATTCAACTCTTCGGCAATCCCCATCGCTTGCTGTTCGTCGTCCGATTTCAATAAATATACCGCTGGATCCGCATCACCGAGTCGGCCAGGTGCATTAAGGCGAGGTCCAATCGTAAAGCCAATCGTCTCTTCTGTTAACCCATTTTGCTCATGACCACTCACTTGCATCAACGCTTTAATCGCTGGACGTACTGAGCGACGCAATCTGCGAATTCCTTCTTTCACCGCGTAACGGTTTTCATCTTTTAGCGGCACTAAATCGGCCACCGTTCCAATTGCCACAAATTCCAGTAAATCAAGCGGCGGCTCCCCAAGTAAGGCAGATGCCAGTTTAAATGCCACACCGACACCCGCAAGTTCTCCAAACGGATACTCACCTTCGGGGTGACGCGGATGAATCACCGCATCAGCTGCGGGAAGTTCCTCACCGATCTCATGGTGATCGGTCACGATGACAGTCATGCCGAGTGATTTCGCAAACGCTACTTCCTCGATACCAGAAATCCCATTATCGACTGTGATAAGTATTTCTGTACCTTCCGCATGCAGTTGCGCAAAATAGTCTTTATTCGGCCCATAGCCGTGTTCAAAACGGTTTGGAATGGCGAAGTTGACATTCGCATCTAGTCGCTCAAGTGCAGTCGTCAGGACAGTTACACTCGTCACACCATCACAATCATAATCTCCATAAACGGTAATTTGTTTTTGTTCAGTAATAGCTTGTTTAATTAATTCTACGGTTTCTTTCATGCCATATAATAAAAAAGGATCATGCAAATTAGATTCGTCCATCTCTAAATACGCCGTCGCTTGTTCACTCGTTGTGACTCCACGAGCGACTAAGATTTTCGCAATCATAGTGGAAAGCTTTACATCTTTTGCGAGCTGCGACACGAGCTGCTCGTCCGGACGTTCAATTTGCCATCTTTTTTTAGATTGTATCAATACTCTCACTTCCTCTTCTAGTAGTATAGCGAAAATGCCGAGAGACGGAAAGAAAATGACACGAAAAAGAGCGGTGATTTCTGTCGGGCGATCATAGAAAACCACAAACGCTCATAAAACTCACCCACGCGATCATAGAAAACCCACATACGCTCATAGATCTCACCCACGCGATCATAGAAACCCACAAACGCTCATAAAACTCACCCTCGCGATCATAGAAACCCACATACGCTCATAGATCTCACCCTCGCGATCATAGAAAACCCACATACGCTCATAAAACTCACCCACGTGATCATAGAAACCCACAAACGCTCATAGATCTCACCTACGCGATCATAGAAACCCACAAACGCTCATTGAACTCACCCTCGCGATCATAGAAAACCACAAACGCTCATAGATCTCACCCTCGCGATCATAGAAAACCACAAACGCTCATAGATCTCACCCTCGCGATCATAGAAACCCACAAACGCTCATTGAACTCACCCACGCGATCATAGAAAACCCACAAACGCTCATTGAACTCACCCACGCGATCATAGAAACCCACAAACGCTCATTGAACTCACCCTCGCGATCATAGAAACCCACAAACGCTCATAAAACTCACCCACGTGATCATAGAAAACCACAAACGCTCATAGATCTCACCCTCGCGATCATAGAAACCCACAAACGCTCATTGAACTCACCCTCGCGATCATAGAAAACCACAAACGCTCATAGATCTCACCCTCGCGATCATAGAAAACCACAAACGCTCATTGAACTCACCCACGCGATCATAGAAAACCCACAAACGCTCATTGAACTCACCCACGCGATCATAGAAACCCACAAACGCTCATTGAACTCACCCTCGCGATCATAGAAACCCACAAACGCTCATTGAACTCACCCTCGCGATCATAGAAAACCACAAACGCTCACAGCCAACTATAGCCATACAAAAAACAAGCACAATGAGCAAATTCTCCACTCACCATGCTTGCTTTCCCTCAATACAACCGCTCAGGCGAAATGATTTCCGCATCCACTACAGGTATACGACCTTGCAATTCATCAATACGCTCTTCCATTTCCTGCATCTGCTTTCTTTGCGCTGTTATCTCGAGCTCTTTCTCGTGTAATTGCTTTTCTAAATCTTTCACACGTCGACTACCGCTGTACGACTTGTAGATAGCAAATAGTCCACTGACTAACGCGCCGAGTAATGCAGAACCAAGAATAACTAATACGAGTGGAATCATTTCTGTACTAAACAAGAAGTTAACCGGCACTGACTCCACATTGAACACCGCAAATACCGCAATAATAACAGCAAACACTAAACTGAGTAACACCGTCCACTGAAACTTCATACCACCATTCCTCCAATCAAAAAAGCAGGATATACCGAAGTATACCCTGCTTTTCCTATGGTTCAAACGTCTTAAACGACTGGTTCGTCTGAGCCCCATTGCTTTTTCTCTTTTTCTACTTTCAAACCGCCACTCTTTGTAATTTGCTTCTTCTTCAGATCAAACCAAAGCTGTGCGGAAATCAAGATAGATGAATACGTGCCTGCAAGTAAACCGATCAACAACGCGATAGAGAATGGTTTGATTGATTCTGCACCAAGCATCATCAACGCAACAACTACGAAGATGACAGTCAAGACGGTGTTAACCGAACGACCGAGTGTTTGACGCAATGATTTATTGACAATCAAAGCCAATTCATCTGCATTATCAATATGCTTCGAGTGGTTCAAGTTTTCACGAATCCGGTCGAAGGTGACAATCGTATCGTTTATCGAATAACCAATGATCGTTAAGACCGCTGCGATAAACGTGATGTCCACTTCGAGACGCAGAATACTGAAGACCGCGATCATGAAGAACGCATCGTGTAGTAAACCGAGAATGGCCGCTAGACCCATACGCCATTCAAAGCGAAGTGCTACGTAGATGATAATTCCGAGTGCTGCAATCGCTAGTGCATAAATCGCATTACGCACGAGCTCTTTACCGACTGTACTCGAAACTGTCGAAACATTAGGCTCTGCACCGTAAATCGCTTGTAATTCTCTCTTGATACCGTTGACTTCTTCTTGTGTGAAATCTTCTTTATATCGCGCAACTGCGATATTTTTCTCGTCACCTGAAATAACAACGTCCGACGTTGGATGACCGATCTCTTCTAGTTGCTTTGTGACCACTGCTTCATCGAGCGCGTCCGTAGCAAGAACCTCGACCCGTGTACCACCGGAGAAATCAATTCCTAGGTTGAGCTTGAAGACGCCAAGCATGATCGCACCGACTACTAATAGCGCAATAGAAATCGTATAGAAACGTTTTCTTACACTTACGAAATCGAAACGATCGAATTTCGTCGTTAAATCAAGTGTTTCATAACCTTCATCTGCTGAGTGTACGGCTTTCTTAGAAAGTCCAAACAAGCCGACTTTTCCGTCCAAGCTACCACTGTGAACGAGCAGTCCAAGCAATAGACGAGAGCCCCAAACAGCTGTCAAGAAACTGACTAAAATACTAATAATGAGCATTGTTGCAAAACCTTTAACAGAGCTTGTTCCAAAGATGAACAATACAACAGCCGCTAAAAGCGTCGTAATGTTGGCATCGAGAATCGCCGTGAATGAAGATTTTGCACCAGCTGTAAAGGAAGACTTGATGGACTTTCCTACACGCAATTCTTCTTTAATTCGCTCATAGGTGATAATGTTGGCATCGACCGCCATACCGACCCCGAGCATCAAAGCTGCGATACCTGGCAGTGTCAATACACCGTTGATTTTCGTAAACACTAGTAAAATTAAGTAGATATAAACAGAAAGTGTAACGACTGCAATAACCCCTGGCAAACGATAATAGAATGCCATAAAGATAAAGATTAAGCTGACACCAACGATTCCTGCAAATACTGTCTTTTCCAGTGCTTGTTCACCAAATTGTGCACCAACAGATGTAGAGTAGATCTCTTCCAAATGTACTGGTAATGCACCCGCGTTTAAAATGCCCGCAAGATTTTTCGTCTCTTCAACGGTGAAGTTCCCGGAGATTTCGACGTTCGATGAGTTAATCGTCTTTGAAACATAAGGAGCTGAGATAAATGCAGGATCTGGTTTCATTGCTTCTTCTTTAAAGGAGTTCTCGCCTTCTTTAAAGTCTAACCAGATAACCAACATATTGTTTGGCTTCTTTTGTACAATTTGAGATGTGACATCACCGAATTTATTCGGATCTTTCATTTCCAATGTAACAACAGGGTTGTTGTTTTCATCAAAATTGGCTTTCGCTTTACCTTCCTTCAAATCATTTCCGTCAAGCATCAAGTTGTCGTCCGCATCGCGGAATGATAGATTCGCTTGAGTGGATAATAATTCACGCGCAGATTCCTGATCTTCGACTCCGGCTAGCTGCACACGAATCCGATTGTTCGATTCGATCTGGATGCTTGGCTCACTAACACCGAGCACGTCGATTCGGTTTGTCAACGCGCGGGCCGTATCGGCTACCGTAGACTCCGTAATCTTCTGACCTTCTTTCAATGGTTTCACCTGATACAGGACTTCGAAACCGCCTTGCAAATCAAGACCGAGCTTAACGTCTTTTAAAATTGGATTTGTCGTAGAAAAAATCGTTGATGCTAGGATGACAATAAGCAGCAAAAACGCGACAATCCTTCCTCTGTTTTTCATATTTCCTTTTCCCCCTCATATACTAGAGCGGCACAGCACTTGTTATGTACTTCGTTCTCTCATTGTACAACATACCAATTATGAAACAGTCAGTTGTCTGTGTCAAATAGTTGACGACAATAGTTGCAAATTAATCGACCTTTTTTGGAGAAAAAAGAAGGGCACGTTCTTCATCACTCAATTCGGGATATTCTTTGCTGTTGCGCTGAGCCTCTGTCTGCGTGTGTGTCATAAATTGAGCAGGAGTCAATGCGAAGACATCCGCAATCATTTCATAAGCATGCATAGTTGACACATCTTTTTTTCGCCACTTTTTCACGACAAAATAATCCCACAACGCTTCTTCTGATATCTCTGCATAACCATAAAAATTAAACTCATTCTTTTTACTTTCAAGTGCAGGCAAAACCTGTGCATACAACTCTTTCGATAGTTCATTCAACGTAGCTTCCCCCTATCGCGGAATAAACTCGATTATAACACATACACTTAACTATATTTGAGATTTCCATACGGTTGTATTCATATCTATGGAGATTGAGAAGGAGTGGTTTACGTGTCATCCTTTATCCGCGGTACGATGTTCTTAATGGGCGCTGTCTTTTTATCGAAACTACTCGGATTTGTCTATCGAATTCAATTCATGCGAGTCGCGGGAGAAGAAACGGTTGGAATTTATATGACTGCGTATCCAGCGTTTGTGTTCTTTCTTTCACTCGTTCAGTTAGGCGTTCCAATTGCGCTCGCTAAAGTAATTGCTGAAATTAAAGCAAAAGGTGGCACAGTGCAACTACGGCAAGTGATGAAAACCGCTACGTTCATCACCATTCTGTCGGGTGCCATATTTCTTCCTGCAAGTATTTTATTCGTTCCATTCTTAGCAGGTAATCTGCTTGGCAATGCAGCTACGTCAAATGCGCTTTATGTAGCGATTGCAATCGTACCAGTGGCGGCCATTGGTGGATTAGTCAGAGGGTATTTCCAAGGGATTGCGCGCATAGAAGAAACTGCGTGGGCGCAAGTCATTGAGCAAATCTTTCGGATCATACTCATTACGTGGATGTTGCCATACATTCTTGCGCCAGAAGATCCAATGATCAACGCTGCGTATGCGATGGCTGTGACATTTTTGGCAGAAGTCGTTTCAGTACTGTATTTGCTACATAAATATAGACAACATCAAAAGACACTGCCAAAGAAACAGGAAAAAGAACCCCGTTATCCAATGGAGCCTATTCTTGAGGTAGCACTCCCTTCATCGGGTAGTCGGTTGTTCGGAACTTTTACTTGGTTTCTAGAGCCGATCATCTTTTTACGTGCGTTGAGTATGGCGGGCGTTGGTACTGTAGCAGCGACGTCATTATACGGTGTCATTTCCGGTGTCCTTATTCCGTTACTGTTGTTTCCGGCCTTTATTCCGTATGCTTTGTCCGTCGTACTCGTTCCTGCCGTTAGTGGTGCAGCCGCTTCAAGCAACGTCAAAAAGTTGCAGGAACGAATTCATTTAGCGCTTCGTTTATCCGCTTTAACGGGTGCGTTTGCAGCGACTGTATTTTATATTCACGGTCAAGCATTGGCGGAAAAGTTATTCCATGTAGTAGACGGTGCCAGTTATATGACGTTATTAGCTCCGGTCTTTTTCTTTTATTATATTCAAAGTCCATTGTATTCGATTTTGCAAGCTACCGGCGATGCGAAAGCCGGCATGATGAACTCGGTATATGGAGGGATTGCGAAACTTGCGGTCATGTTCATTCTAGCGTCACAACCGGGGTTGCAAGAAACGGGTGCTGTTCTCGCTATCGGTTTTGGTGTCCTTGTAACTTCATTCTTGCATATCGCTACGTTGCGGCAAAACAAATCAACAGCGACAGGATTCTCGATGTTCGCTATGACTTATGCCGCATTCTTATTAACCGTCGTCATGCGTCCAATCTTCATCCCCGTCGGATCGTACCATCTATTTACAGAATGCATGATCACATCCGCTGTATTACTGGCACTATTATTGTTAACGAGGCAAATTAAAAAGCAAGATTGGATTATGCTGCGGAATTTAGTGAAACGCTACTAGCTTTCCTTCAACTGTACTTTAATCTCACCTTGCTCATAAGAACAATAGAAAATAGTAGAAACATCGGTCAGTTGTTTAGCTTTTAATTCATCCATCAACCAATCTTCCGTCTTGTTAATTAATTGAAGATGTTCGGGCTGGATCTCCCCGTCGAGAATGAGCCCAATAATCGGTGAGCCATTATCTTTCGTAAAAACTGATAAATTTCCGGACGACTCTAAATAAGCAAATGTAACATCGTGTATGGATGCAATTTGATTTTCTCGCAGTTGTTGAAATAAATCATCCAAGTTATATCGTTGTTTACGCATTTCCTGTTCTTGGATTATCCCATGTTTAATAATCAATGTCGGATCTCCATCTACAAGATCTCGAAATGCTTTACTCTTCAATGAAATTAACGATGAAATATATTGAATCACAAGCAATAGGAGAATAGGTAACACACCGTTGATAATCGGTCGATCAGGCGATTCCACAATCATCGCTGCTACTTCTGCCATAATGATGAACACCACAACATCAATAACACCCAGTTCACCGACTTCCCGTTTACCCATAATTCGTAAAATCACTAAAAGAAAAACATAAAGAAAAATCGTTCGGAAACCTATGATCAACAGCTCATGCATCACGCATCTGCCTCCTTGCAACCTAGTGTTGCTTAGAGCGCAGATTCTATACGCACACATACAAAAAAGCGGCAATCTATGGACAATCCATTAGATAACCGCTTTTTATCATGCTGCTACTACTCTACCAACTGCTTGCTTGTCAAAACGCAAAACTGTCGTGTCAGAAACGCGTAAGAAAACTGACGTTTCGTCTACTGCGTCTACTGTTCCATGAAGCCCACCGATTGTTACAACTTCATCTCCACGCTTCAATGAGTTTTGCATCTCTTTCGCCGCTTTTTGTCTCTTCTGAGCAGGACGAATGAGTAAAAACCACATAATCGCAACCATGATTACTAAAGTGAAAATACCACTATATTGTTCCATCATCTTATATCTTCCCCCTTCCTGAATCATCAAGATTTATTATACTTGATTTAAAAGTTTTTTGCATTCGGTTTATTAAAGCCATATCGCTCAAAAAACTCTTCACGGAAATCACCTAGACGATCTTCGCGTATAGCCTGACGTATTTGCTCCATTAAATTCAGCAAAAAGTGCAGGTTATGATAAGACGTTAAACGAATACCAAATGTTTCTCCCGCGCGAATTAAGTGACGAATATACGCACGACTATAGTTTTTACATGCATAACAATCACAATTCGGATCAAGCGGACCAAAATCGCGTTCATATTTCGCATTTTTCACAACTAAGCGCCCTTCACTCGTCATCAACGTACCGTTTCTCGCAATACGCGTCGGCAATACACAGTCAAACATATCTATTCCACGAATCGCACCGTCAATCAATGAGTCCGGAGAACCGACACCCATCAAATAGCGCGGCTTATTTTCAGGCAATAAAGGCGTCGTAAATTCAAGCGCACGATTCATAATATCTTTTGGCTCCCCAACAGACAATCCACCGATTGCGTAGCCTGGGAAATCGAGTGACACTAAATCTTTCGCGCTTTGCTGGCGAAGATCTTTATATTCTCCCCCTTGCACAATACCGAATAATGCTTGTTCATTTGGACGTTGATGCGCCTCTAAACAACGTTCAGCCCATCTAGACGTCCGCTCGACACTTGCCTTCATATATTCATGTGTCGCTGGGAATGGCGGACACTCGTCAAACGCCATCATAATATCCGGACCAAGCGCGTTTTGAATTTCCATCGCTTTTTCAGGGCTCAAAAATAATTTATCGCCATTAATATGATTGCGGAAATGAACGCCCTCTTCTTTAATATCCCGGAATTTGCTTAATGAAAACACTTGGAAACCACCGGAATCCGTCAAAATTGGACGATCCCAGTTCATGAACTTATGCAGTCCGCCTGCTTCTTTAATAATTTCATGTCCCGGACGAAGCCATAGATGGTATGTATTACTTAAAATAATACCCGCACCCATTGCCTTCAACTCTTCCGGCGCCATCGTCTTAACCGTCGCTTGCGTTCCGACCGGCATGAAAGCAGGTGTTTCAAATGAGCCATGAGGCGTATGGACAATTCCTAGCCGCGCTCCTGTTTGTTTACATGTTTTTATATGTTCATACGTAATAGCTGCCAATTACACTCGTTCCTTTCTTGTAGCGGGACGAATAAACATCGCGTCCCCAAAACTGAAAAAGCGATACTGCTCTTTCACGGCTTCTTCATAAGCGGATAATACTGAGTCGCGTCCTGCAAATGCTGATAACAACATCAATAACGTCGATTTTGGTAAGTGAAAGTTCGTCACTAAGCCATCAATCGCTTTAAATTCATAACCAGGGAAGATGAAAATCGAAGTCCAACCGCTTGCAGCAACTACTACACCATCATTTTCCGAAGCAATCGTTTCAAGTGTACGCGTCGATGTCGTACCAACCGCAACAACTCGCCCCCCACTCGCTTTCGTTTCGCGCACAAGCGCTGCTGTCTCTTCCGTCACCACATAATACTCCGCATGCATCGTATGGTCTGCAATAGACTCCACACTAACCGGACGGAATGTACCGAGTCCAACATGTAATGTAATAAACGCGACTTTTACACCTTTATCACGCAATGCATTTAAAATTTCATCCGTAAAATGAAGACCCGCTGTAGGTGCGGCTGCTGAACCACGTTCTTTTGCGAAAACCGTCTGATAACGTGACTGATCTTCTAGTGACTCCGTAATATAGGGAGGCAATGGCATTTGTCCAAGTTGATCGAGCAACTCATAAAAAATCCCATCATAGATAAACGTAAATTCACGTCCACCTTGTTCACCGATTGCCGTACACTTCGCCTGCAAACGTCCGTCACCAAATGTTACGACCGTGCCTACTTTCACACGTTTCGCCGGTTTCACAAGCGTCTCCCAACGCTCTTCGCCAATTTCCTTCAGCAATAATACTTCAATCGTCGCACCCGTGTCTTCTTTCGTCCCGATTAAACGAGCAGGAAGGACCTTCGTATCGTTCAACACGAGCAAATCGCCCGCTTCTAGTTCATCCACTAACTCCCGAAAATGCTTATGTCCTACTTCTCCATTGTCGCGATCCATCACAAGTAATCGGCTCGCTGTACGGTCTAGAAGAGGGGTTTGAGCGATTAAATGCTCCGGTAAATCAAAATCAAAATCTTGTACATCCATCATGCTAACTCCTATCTGTCATTGCGGGAGCGGATAGCCGAAATGTGCATACGCTTTTTCTGTCGCCATCCGTCCACGCGCTGTGCGTTGAATAAATCCCATTTGTAATAAATACGGTTCATAAACATCTTCAATCGTCACTGACTCTTCTCCAATACTCGCAGCGAGTGTGTCTATACCGACCGGTCCGCCACGAAAACGTTCAATCATGCTGTGGAGTAATTGATGATCGATTTGATCGAGCCCATGACTGTCTACTTGCAACATATCGAGTGCTTCTTGTGCAATCGTCTGTGTAATCGTCCCGTTGCCACGGACTTGTGCATAATCCCGCACACGACGCAACAAACGATTGGCAATCCGCGGAGTCCCACGTGAGCGCATCGCCAGTTCGACAGCTGCTTGCGGATCAATCTGGACATCAAATAGTCCAGCGCTTCGAATAACGATTTCAGTCAGCGGTTCTACTTCATAATATTCTAGACGTAACGGCACACCGAATCGGTCGCGTAACGGGGCAGACAATGCTCCTGCACGCGTTGTCGCACCTATTAGAGTAAATGGAGGCAAATCGAGACGTACCGAACGCGCAGTCGGGCCTTTACCAACCATAATATCCAGGCAAAAATCCTCCATTGCCGGATACAGCACTTCCTCAATCGCGCGGTTCAACCGATGGATTTCATCGATAAATAACACGTCCCCCGGCTCCAAAGAAGACACAACAGCTGCCAAGTCACCGGGACGTTCAATCGCTGGACCACTCGTCATGCGCACATTGACGCCCATTTCATTACCGATAACTGTTGCCAACGTCGTTTTACCAAGCCCCGGCGGACCGTACAGCAACACATGATCCAAACTTTCTTGCCGACCTTTTGCCGCTTCGATGAAGATCGATAAATTATCTTTCACCTGCTGCTGACCGATGTATTGCTGTAATAATTGCGGACGTAACGATTGTTCAAAACTATCGTCAAACTCAGTTACTTCATTCGTCAAAATGCGTTCTTCCATTGGAACCACCTCCATCGTGTTAGCCTTGTTTCAATAATAGTTTTAACGCTAGACGCATATACCCTTCAGTATCGAGTTCTTCCTTTTCAAGCTGTGGCCGTACTTTCTTCAGTTCACGCTCCGAATAGCCAAGTGCCGATAACGCAAGAATCGCTTCATCCAGCTCATCACTTTCAGCAAGCGTTAATAACGTATCTTCTGAATCTGGCAAGTCAATTTCCGTAAACAGATCATGCAACTTGCCTTTCAAATCCAGAATCATCTGACGAGCCGTTTTCTTACCGACCCCTGGAAATTGCACAAGAAATCCTTCATCTTCGCGTTCAATCGCGCTGACGACTTGAGACGGCAATCCATTAGCGAGTATAGCAAGCGCACCTTTTGGACCGATCCCAGACACTGTAATTAGCTTGCGGAACAGTTCGCGCTGTTCAAGCGTTTTAAAGCCGAGTAATAGCTGTGTGTCCTCTCTGACGTGCAAATAAGTGAAAACTTGTTGCTGCTCTTCTGTAATATGGAATGCAAACGGGTTCGGCGTCATCACTTGCCAGCCAATTCCTTGCTGCTCCAAGACAATATATTCCGGTGTCACACGTGTCACTAACCCTTTTATGTAATCGTACAATGTATTCTCCCCCTAAAGTATACCTGCTATTATAGCATACGAACGGGTTTTCTACTTGTCAGACCTTTAGTTTTTCTCGCAAAAAAATGGACACGTGAAAGTCGTGTCCATTTTTACGAGTTACGCTAATTGTGCAGCTTGTTGTTTGTTGTGGAACTCGATGAAGTTATTGACAACTGTATCTAGGAAAGCAATCGTCGGCTCATCCGTCAAGTCGCCTTCTTCATTTAGCTTCGTATGGATCGCACCGATGTATACTTCGTTACCCGGCAATAAAATTGGTGCCAATGCTGGGTTCGATAGGATTTCACGTAGGTGAATCTGTGCTCGTACAGAACCGAAGACGCCCATTGAAGATCCAACGATGAAGCCTGTTTTACCGTGCAGTGTGAAATCACCGCCACGAGATAACCAATCGATTGCGTTTTTCATTGCACCCGGTATGGAGAAGTTGTATTCTGGCGTTGCGAACATCACTGCATCTGAATCTTTGACGTCATCTTTGAACGCTTGCACCGCTGCGGACGGTTCGTTTTCGTTATCTATTGAGAACATTTCCAAATCGTTGATGCGTACGGGTGTAATGTCTAGTTGTTCTTTATAGCGCTTCGCCATGAATTCGACTAGTTTTAGGTTGTATGATGTAGAACTTGTGCTACCTATAATTGCTTTTACTTTAATTGTCATGATGTATTGCTCCTTTTTTTGTGACTATATGCTATATTATTATAACTCTTGCTGTGTCGATTCTCTAGACATTTGCTCAGCTTTCATTACATTCTGTGCCGTTAATTATCCGGTCTAATTGGTTGAATTATTCGACAATGGGTATGACAATTAAAACTGTATTTTTTTGTTAACCGGCTGAACATTCTTATCATTATCTTAAGAAGACCCTTGAAGAATCAGCTCACTGAGGGATTATAAGAGACGTGTCCACCTGAAACATAAAGCAATGGTAGTATACCAAGATGTAAGGAGGATTATTCATGCGAAAAGTTTTGTATTCTAGTGCAGCCGCTGCTTTGTTGTTGGTTGGCTGTAGCTCGCCGGAGAAGACCGAAGATATTGACGTGGAAGCACCTTTGGAGGTACCTACAGAAAATACGGAGGTGACGCCGCCGCTTGATCGAGAGCCTACGAAGGAAATAACGCAATCTGTAGAAGGTGAAGAAATGACGATCACGATGGACCTAGTAGAGGGTCACGACTCGCTGTATTCGCTGTATATCGATAAAGAACGCTATACATTCGAAACAGGAGAAGATAAAGATGTGCTGAGGCCTGTCGTTGACGTTCCTGAAGGGTATCCAGAGGTACAGATGGAGTTTCTTATGATCGATGATAAAAAACCCGAAGAAGTGAAAGAAGACTTGCAGAAGGATACTGTTTATACAATGGAAGAAGAGAATGTCACGTCTCCTGTAGCTGCAATTTCACTACACGGTAAAGACGGTATTGAACCAGATAGTGAAGTGAAGACTGTGTATCTACTAGCAGCTGGCGCGGGAACATTACTCATTACGGAGACATATTTCCTTGAAGCGCAAGAAGGTCATGGTGCACGTTTCCATCATATGCTTGAGACACTTGAACTGAATGAATAACGCAAAAAATCCGACTGGAGTATTTTCACCAGTCGGATTTTTTTAATTTCCTGCATTATGATACACATTTTGCACGTCATCATCGTCTTCAAGCGCATCGATCATTTTCTCAAACTGTTCTTCTTGCTCTTCAGACAACTCTGCATAGACAGACGGAATCATTTCAACTTCCGAAGAGATCAATTCATGTTCCTCTGCTTCAAGCGCTTCTTTCACAGCTAAAAAATCAGCGGGTGTCGTGATAATCTCAAATCCTTCTTCCGTGGAGATGATATCTTCCGCACCTGCTTCAAGTGCCGCCATCATCACTGCGTCTTCGTCCGTTGTGTCTGTTCGCTCAATAAACAAGCGCCCTTTGCGTTCGAATAAATAATTGACGGAGCCAGTTTCTCCTAAACTACCACCATTTTTATTGAATGCTACGCGGATATTAGGACCTGTACGATTGCGGTTTTCTGTCAGGCAATAGACGAGTACGGCGGTTCCGCCTGGTCCATAACCTTCATAGATTACTTCCTCGTAGTTTTCATCCGCCCCGGCACCTGTTGCTTTATCGATCGCTCGCTGAATTACATCATTCGGGACATTCTCACCTTTTGACTTATCAATTGCTAGACGTAAAGCTGGATTCGTGTCTGGATCGCCTCCGCCAGACTTAGCCGCCACGTAAATTTCACGTGACATCTTCTGAAAGATCTTTCCTCGTTTTGCATCCTGTGCGCCTTTTCTGTTCTGGATATTTTTCCACTTTGAATGGCCTGCCATGGATCAAACCCCCTACTTCATCATTCGCTCTACATCATACCATAATCTTGGCCAATGTGAGAGGGCCGTTTCCGTAAATTGCAGGAGCTTGTTGACCATTCGCTGTCGTTGCGCAGCAGGAAGCGACAATAGATGCAACCATTCTCGTAACACTTCATTCGGATACAATAGTTTAGCTAAGGATTGATTGGACAACGTTTGTAAATCGGGATGCTCACCCATTAAAAATTCGGGATTATAGGAAATTTGCGGTAGCACGCGATGCATCCATAACACACGCTCATCCTCGGCTGTCCCTAAACACGCCAAATCGAAATCAATAAAGCGAATTTGACCCGAAGCATCACGCAAAATATTATGATGCACTACGTCACCATGCAGTAAGGTTAACGAATCGACGGGTGGCGCTTGCTTCTTGCAAATCTTCAACGCATCTTGACCATACGCGAGCAACTCTTCAATCGTATGAAGAGGAAGGAACTGCTCGCACATCTCTTGCAGTTCCAAAAACTTCGCTAAACGGACGTCCCATTTCTCTAACATATGATAATAAGGAAGACAGGAAACAGTTGACCAATCAACTTGGGACTTCGTATCATGTAATGCTTGTAGTGCTTTAAATGAATCGATCCGATCGATTCTACGCTTGAAATTGACAGCACGCGCTCCTTCAAGCCACGGCTGTATCAGAAGCAATGGATCTTGTTTCTCTAAAACAGGTACGATGTGTGGAAAATTGTGAACGCTAAGTACTTGATGAACTTGTCGAACTTTCACCGCTTGCGCAAGTGATTCGTATTTCTTTACAGAATATACCGCTCCGCCAGATTCCATTTTCCAGACGTTCTGTTTTATTTTCGTAAATCGCTGATGATCTGTCATATCCCATTATGGGTTTCTAGGCCAATCATCCTGATTAGGCGTCGGATAATTCGGCATATTTTGTGGCCACGGCATCGGGTTCATTGGTTGAGGCCATGGTTGCATCATAGGTGCTGCTGGCGGACACACAGGCAACCATTGAAATGGTTGCATCGGTGGCATGGAGTGCATTGGCCATTGCGGCTGTTGCTGACCAGGCCATTGTGGTGAACAAGGGTCTTGATAGTCTTGATTAGACGGACACCATGTTGCCGGTGTGCACGCTTTCGGTGGAATCGATGGCTGAGCTGGCGGTACCATTGGCATCGGCATTGGTTTTGGCGCTGACTGTTCAGGCATCGCGACGGGTGGCGTTGGCGCTGGCATCGGTGTTGGTCTCGTCGACGTGTGCAGAGAGCTGGATTCTATTAACTGCCAACCATCCGGCATTGGGATAGGTGCTGGTCGATGGTGATGATGCGATGATTCCTCATACCATTTCGAAGACTCTTTTGACGGTAATGGCTTAATAGGCGCTTGCATCGCTGGCGGCATTGGTTGTTGTGACATGTGCGGATGACAGTCCGCATCGAAAATCGGCATCCACCCACAAATAGGAAACACGGCTTGCCACATCGGCACTGCCGGCATGTGCGGCAATTGAGTTGCTGGTGGTTGCTGTGGCATGTGCGGCATCTGTGGTGGTTTTGGTGGTTGCATTGGCATTTGTGGTGTCTGCGGCAACGGTGGTACTTGTTGTGCAGGTGGCTGCGGTTTTGGCGGTGTTGGTTTTGATGGCTTCGTATGTGATTGTGGCGGTATCACCGGTTTCTCTGATGGCTTATGGTGCGGTTTTTCTGTTGGCTTGTGGTAAGGTTTCTCTGATGGCCCATGGTGCGGTTTCTCATGTGGTCTTACCTCTCGCTTCGATTGCTCACCTTTACGAATCGGTTTTTTCTTATCCATCGGTAAAAAGATCTTCATCCCAGGTACAATGTAGTCAGGATTCGCGAGATGTGCGTTCACCCGCTTTAGTTCTTCAAATGGAATATTGTATTGCCTTGCGATCTTCCATAACGTATCACCTTTGACAACAATATGAACTTCCACTAACATTTCCCCCTTCCATCAATCCATCGTATGAACGGACGCCTAATTTGGTTACTCGTAAGCATCCTCTCTTGTCATGTATATTCAGTAGGAAAACGTTTATTACAAAAAATCCACCCAACCAGCGTTAGCTAGTGGATGGATTACTTTCATATACATAATAAGAACCTAATGAACGAGCCGTGCAACCAAGCGCTGCTAACTCCTCCATCGCACCTTTCATCATTGGGTGCTCTTCGGATTCCATAATATCGATAATAAAGAAATATTGTCCGAGCCCAGTCTTCAACGGTCTCGATTCAATTTTACTCAAGTTCAGACGGCGCCATGAGAAAACGGATAAAATCTGGTGCAACATACCCGGCCGATCATCTTCAGGTAATTTGACCATCAATGTAGTCTTCACTGAAGCTTCGTGCTTGTTATGTTCAAGCTTTTCTTTTCGCAACGACAATACAACAAAACGCGTGTGATTAAAATGGAAGTCATGAATATTTTCTTCTGCTATATGTAGGCCGTACGTTTCTGCCGCCAGACGATTACCAATTGCTGCAACGCGCAATTCTGGCTGTTCAGAAATAGATTTAGCTGCCGCCGCTGTCGAAGTCGTCCGAATTAAAGGAACACGACGATAACGATACTGTAAAAACTTATGGCATTGTGCAAGGGCATGTGGGTGAGATTGGATGGATTCCAATTCATCCATATGATCCATTTGCGCTTTATTTACTAGTAAGTGTTGTTCAATCGGTATAGAAATTTCCGCAGCGATGAATAATTCTCCACCATGGAATAGGTAATCAATCGTCAACGGTACAGAACCTTCGAGCGCATTCTCTAATGGAACGAGCGCATACGCAACATGTCCTGCCGTAACAGCTTCAATACAATCCGGAATCGTCGGTCGTGGCGACAATCCTTCTTTACCAAATAAATCAACAGCCGCGATATGTGTAAATGTGGCTTCAGGTCCCAAATACGCAACGGACGGTGTATATTTCTTCTCTGTCATTTCACTTTCATCTCCTAAGCTATTCAAGCGATCAAACTTAAAACACTCCTGAACTAATTAAATCAACAGAATCAATAAATCGAGGCGCTTTTAATCGCTGTAAAAAGGCTTCTACTTTTATTTCCATTTCCGTAACATCAAGTGACAATGTAATATTGGCACGACCTTGTACAGGTATTGTCTGGTGGATCGTCAAGACATTACACTTCGACTCAGAGACGATTTCCAATAGCACAGCCAATGACCCTTTCAAGTCTTCTAGTTGAATAAAGATTGTCAAAATGCGGTCCCGTGCGATTGACTCGAACGGGAACACGGCATCACGATATTTATAGAAGGCGCTGCGTGACAGACCAACCCGTTTAGTTGCCTCTTGGATCGTTGTCACTTCGCCCCTCGCTAACATTCTTTTCGCTTCCAGCATCTTCTGCATGGATTCTGTCAACACATCTTCTCGGACCAAATAAAACTGGCCTTCCCCGATTTGCTCCATTACGATCCCCCCACAACGAACGATTACAAGTCTTACTCCAAGAATTCGAACTCGTAATTCATGATCCGAACAATATCCCCGTTCTCCGCACCACGTTCACGCAATGCATCGTCTATACCCATTCCGCGCATCTGACGAGCAAACTTTCGAACGGATTGATCGAAGTTGAAGTCTGTCATCTGGAACAACCGCTCTAGTGTATAACCTGACAACACGTAGGCGCCATCGTCGTCGCGTGAAATAACGAAATCCGGCCCTGTCGCTTCGTGTTTATACAATACAGAGTTTTCGTCTTCCTCGACTTCTTCCAACATCGGGAATTCTGGTGTCGTTTCCAACAAATCGAGTACCGCATACAATAACGGATCTAGTCCAGTTCTTGTCAATGCAGAAATCGGGAATACTTGTATTTCTTCGTCACCCAATGCTTCTTTGAATTCAATCAAATTCTCTTCTGCATCTGGCATATCCATTTTATTAGCAACAATAATTTGTGGACGTTCTGTTAGGCGCATATTGTACTGCTCAAGCTCTGCATTGATCGTGCGGTAGTCGTCGATTGGCTTGCGACCTTCTAGTCCAGACATATCAATGACGTGGACAATAACACGCGTCCGCTCAATATGACGTAAAAACTGATGGCCAAGTCCAACGCCTTCATGTGCGCCTTCGATTAATCCAGGCAAATCAGCCATAACAAACGTACGATGATCATCTGTTTCCACCATCCCTAAATTTGGAACGAGTGTTGTGAAATGGTAGTCCGCAATTTTCGGCTTCGCTGCAGAGACGACAGATAGTAACGTCGATTTACCGACACTCGGGAATCCTACTAGACCGACATCTGCTAGTACTTTTAATTCCAAAATAATGTCTCGACTTACTCCCGGTTCTCCTTTTTCAGATAGTTCAGGTGCTGTGTTCTGTGGTGTAGCGAAACGGCTGTTTCCTCGTCCACCACGTCCACCACGAGCAATTACCGCTGTCTGGCCGTCTTCCACCAAATCGGCAATAATCGTTCCCGTTTCAGCATCCTTAACAACTGTACCCGGTGGAACTTTAACGATCATATCTTTCCCGCTACGTCCGTGCATGTTCTTGCTGCCGCCATGCTCTCCACGCGGGGCTTTGAAGTGACGCTGGTAACGGAAGTCCATTAACGTACGTAAACCTTCGTCTACGATAAATGTAACATCTGCTCCTTTACCACCATCTCCACCCGCGGGTCCACCATAGGCAATATATTTTTCACGACGGAATGCAACCATACCGTCGCCACCGTCGCCACCTTTAACAAATACTTTTACGTGATCTACAAACATTATTTATTTTCCTCCTAATTGTCCACCGATAGTAATCGTCCATTGATTCGATTCTCCGTGGACTTCGACCGTAAACTGAGATGAGTTTTCTGGGATGTCTAGTTGTTTTATGCATACTTCTGAAAACGTCAATTGAATAAACCAAGACGTCTCTTCCGTCACCACTTCAATGGTTACTGCACAATTTGCATAGCGCTCAATTTTCGGAATCACCATCTGTACGAGATTTTCCAAATAATTTACAAGCACTACGTCGAGATCGCTCGAATCAATTTTCGAAACGATGTCGCAATACAGTTCGACTGTCAAGACAGGATAACGCCACTCAAGTGTCGTCAGCCATTCTTCTGTATACGGCAGACAAAGCTTTTGAAGCAATGCTTGCCGCTGCATATCTGCTGTTTTTTCTAGGATGCAGTTTTTAGCTTCTGTATATTTTCCCATATCAATATACATAAGCAATAATTGAAGATCATTCATATGATCATGTCGACTAAATTTCACCGCTTGCGACACGTTCAATTCATTCTTGCCCATTATTTTCACCGCCAGCTCAATTCGTACTTCTTAGTATAGCATTTTCATACAGAAATCACTAAAATAATCTTCGTGTTTGTGAAGTTTCGTGTTTTGGGATTGTGGAAGCGGGGGTGACGCTCACGAAATATAGCTTCATGATCATAGAAACCGCTCCAACGCTCATAGAACCGAGTCTCGCGATCATTAAACCTACTCTAACGCTCATAGAAACCAGCCTCGCGATCATTGAACCCACTCCAACGCTCATAGAAACCAGCCTCGCGATCATTGAACCCACTCTAACGCTCATAGAAACCAGCCTCGCGATCATTGAACCCACTCCAACGCTCATGGAACCCAGTCTCGCGATCATTGAATCCACTCCAACGCTCATAGAAACCAGCCTCGCGATCATTGAACCCACTCCAACGCTCATAGAAACCAGCCTCGCGATCATTGAACCCACTCCAACGCTCATAGAACTCAGCCTCGCGATCATTGAACCTACATAAATCTATCCCATAAGAAAAAGGACTGCAACGAGTGCAGTCCTTTTCCTATGTAGTCATGCTATCCGATTAAGCTTCTTGTGTTTGTGGGTAGACACTGACTTTCTTCTTGTCGCGGCCAAGGCGTTCGAAACGAACGACGCCGTCGATTTTTGCGAATAGAGTATCATCTCCACCGCGTCCAACGTTTTCACCTGGGTGAATTTTTGTTCCGCGTTGACGATAAAGGATTGATCCGCCCGATACGAATTGTCCGTCTGCACGCTTAGCGCCAAGACGTTTCGAATGGGAGTCACGACCGTTCTTAGTAGAACCTACTCCTTTTTTCGATGCGAAAAACTGAAGATCCAAACGTAGTAACATAGTTGACACCTCCTACTTTTCAAAGGATAATTGTATATGTTTTGCATATTCTAATTCAATCGTCTGTAAAGAAATAATCATCGCTTGAACGAGTAACTGGACTTCCGCATCGCGCGCCGTCACCGGAAACGCTACACGTAAATATCCGCCATTCGCACCTTGCTCGATTTCCGGTATAATCCCCGTTAGCTCAGCAATTGCATTAACCGCACCAAAGGTTACAGCTGATGCACCTGCGCATACTAAGTCTTTACCATGTTCTGCAAAGTCTGCATGACCATCCATCTCAAAAACTGAAATGCGCCCTGAAGGCTCTTTTATAATTCGTACATGTATCATGTCGGATTACAGATTGATTCCGTCGATCACGATTTTCGTGTATGGCTGACGATGACCTTGTTTTTTGCGGTAGTTCTTTTTAGGCTTGTATTTGAAAACCGTAATTTTCTTTCCACGGCCTTGTTTGACAACTGTACCTGTTACAGTAGCGCCTTCTACGAATGGAGCACCGACTTTAATGTCTTCGCCACCAACCATTAGGACTTTGTCAAAAGTAACCACTTCTTCAGCTTCACCAGAAATTTTCTCGATGTAAATTTCTTGGCCTGCTTCAACTTTGATTTGTTTTCCACCAGTTTCAATAATTGCGTACATACTTGCACCTCCTCTTATTTATACAGACTCGCCTTGGCAGGTGATTCGTCTTGCGAATACTTGAACCTGTTTAGTGCGGTTGTAGCACGGGTGCTACAATCAATAACAGTAAAATATTATCACGTAGAAAATAAAAGGTCAAGCACTATCTTTTTCGAAATAATATCTAACTGATATAAAAAAGAAAAACCTCAACGTTATGAGGTATTTAAGCCGTAAATAAAATAGTAAGGATATCGTTACAATGCGTTTCACTGGTGTATTTCCTTGAATTTAGTGAGTGGTACTGTCACCCTTACGCTAAGTTTTTTCACATGAATTTTAAAAGTATAGAAGTGTCGGTTAGTCACGTAATTACTACCATTATCGCCCAGAATATTTATAATGGGTCTAATGTTTCTTGAATTAGGCCTAGGTTATTCACATAATTCCAATCGACTCATCTGCTAACTACTCGACGAACGCTTCCTACCAATCGCCAGCTGTTCGAAGATTTGTTCATATTTTCGAAAACGATAGGAGATAATATTTTGAATAGCTAAAAATGAGGTTAGCAGTACGTAAGGCATGCTGTCGGGTAAGTAGCTGGTCAAATAGACGCTTAGCGAGATGGATGCAATGATGGAGTAGAGTGTGAAGTGTGAACGTGTACTATATTTATTTTTTTCGGTCTCAAGCAATACCGAAAGAACTTGTCCACCATCCAGTGGCAAGATCGGGAGTAAATTGACAGTTAGTAAAATGTGCTGAATTTGCAAAAATTGCTCGCTACCAGGAAATTCTATTACTAAGCCAATGACTAACAGAACGGCTGTTGCGATAGGTCCCCCTAGCGCTGTCATCAGCCGTTGCTGCTTCGTTGCGAGCTGTCGATTGACAATCTGCAATTCCCCTCCGTATGGAAAAATCGTACAATTTCGAATTTTCATACCAGCTTTTGTAGCGGCCAATACGTGTCCGAACTCATGAAATACTAACGAAAATAAAATCATTGCGTACAAGGAAACACCACCGACGACCATGAAAAATAAGAAAATCGGCAATAAAATAGGATGAATGCGAAATTTCATTTGAGGTCGCCTGTCATATACGTCGCAAGAACGGTTGGCTCCAGCGGAATTCCGTTGCGTTTCACTCGGATATAAATCGCTTCTTCATCCATCACTGCGATTTCGTCTCCTCGCCTCACAGCGGTGTAAGGTAATGTTGAAAACGAACCGACAAATCCGTACGTCACTTCATCCCCGTTATCATATTGCACCGTCACCGTCTTACCTGACGAACGTGTGTAGCCTGTAAATACGACGAGACCATTGCCTTGTGACGTAATAGCTAACGGTTGCGTATACGAAATAATAGCGCCATCTTGATACGGCTGAAACGATTCATATGAAGCGAATGGGTCGAATGCTGATTCAGCAGATACCGTGATGGATTCGTCATCTGCCAACCAAGAGGAAACCCACTTTTTCATAATGACAAAATCTTTACCTGTAGTCACATATTGTGTAACCGGCACATTCACAAGCTGCCGTTCTTCTAATTTTGATAAGCCGACAATAGACACAGTCAACACAAAGGCGATGATCCATTTCGTTCTCCACTTCACCACGTCCCCTCCTTTACCTGTAGTGTATGAGAGGCTGTCTAGTAAAATGCAAAAAAACTCAGCACCGAAAAGGCACTGAGTGTTAATACATCTATTATTTCCCGAACATACTCTTGATTTTTCCAAAGAATCCTGTTTTGGTTTTCCCCATCGTCATCAACGGCACCGATTCGCCTAAAATGCGTCGGGCGATATTACGATAGCCAATAGCTGCCGGATTCGTTGGGTCCATCACGACAGGTTCACCTTTGTTAGAAGAAGAAATGACATTTCGGTCATCCATTACGATTCCTAGTAGATCAATCGACAAATGCGTCGTAATCTCATTGATATCCAATGTTTCTCCACTTTCCATCATGCCTTCACGGATCCGGTTAATGATCAATTTAGGCGGCTCAATCCCTTCTTCTGCTTCAAGCAAACCAATGATTCGGTCTGCGTCTCGCACAGCGGAGATTTCCGGAGTCGTTACAACGATTGCACGGTCTGCACCAGCAATAGCGTTTTTATACCCTTGCTCAATACCTGCTGGGCAGTCGATCAGTACATAGTCATAATCCATTTTCATCTCAAGAACAAGTTTCTTCATCTGTTCAGGATTAACTGCGCTTTTATCTGTCGTCTGAGCTGCCGGTAGTAAAAACAAGCGATCTTCAAAACGCTTGTCCTTTACGAGCGCCTGATGGACTTTACAGCGTCCTTCTACTACGTCGACAAGGTCGTATATGATTCGGTTTTCAAGACCTAAAATAACATCTAAGTTTCGTAGACCGATATCTGTATCAATCAAACACACTTTTTTACCTTGTAACGCAAGAGCGGTACCAAGATTCGCGGACGTGGTTGTTTTACCAACGCCACCTTTACCAGAAGTAATAACAATTGCTTCTCCCAAATTATATACCTCCCTTAAATGTCGCAAGGTTCGGACGTAAATGGCGGAGCTCCTGAAGTCGGTCAATCGCAATCTGCCCATTTTTGTGGAGATAAGCACATTCCATTTCAGGTTGTTCAGAAAGGACCGTTAACTCATCTGTCATGATTTCCATTTTATCGGCAATCTTCAAATGAGTAGCTTCGAGCCAAGATGCTGCAATAACAGCGTCCTTATTCCCATTCGCTCCTGCATGCGCGATGCCTTTTACGCGACCTAACACATAAATACTACCGCCCGCAATAACTTGGGCACTTTGATTTACATCCCCAATAATAACTAAATCACCTTCCGCTCGGACAACTTGTCCTGAACGAACGATACCGATATAGGTCTCGGATTGTTCCTCTATCAATTTCTTCTCGCACGCTTCTAGTGAAATGACATCACTATGAACCTTCGAAACACGTAGGTTAGGAGAGGTATGAATGATTGCAAGAATACTCTTCATGTCTTGCTCGTCACAAAATCGACGCCCGGTATGTAGCTGTACGTCAGATACACCTTCAAGTACGCTGCTTGTTACTTTTTCTTTTAGCTCATCCAGCAGATCGGAAAATGAACAATGATCGTCCAATCGCAAAACTAAGCCATCTTTTGTTCCTTTAATCGTTATCAACTGTGATTTCGTCACCTACATCACCTCGCAATGCTTAAAAACCAGCCTGTTTTTGTGAAAATCGTTTTTCAATTAATTGTTTAAACATGTAACCAAACATCCCGATGAATAGTGAATTAGCAATAACTGTCGGAATAAGCCGACTCGTCAAGAATTCATTAAAATCAATGGATGTCAATGCAATAATACTTGCAAAAAGATAAGACAATAATTCCAACATGACAATCATAACTAATGATAACATCATAACTGTCGAAGTACGTCGCTCAATTTGTCGAATAATAGACGCCGAAACATAACAAATGAGCGGATACATAAATGTATATAATCCAATAATATCAATGTGGTACATATCATACAAGATACCAAGCACTAAACCGTAAAAAAAAGCTCGTTTTCTACTGTAATATGACGCAATAAAGATTAAATAGACAATAAGAAATCGCGGAATAAAAAAATAGAAGGTATCATTCAGCTCAATTGGAGAAAATAAGCTAAAAATCGGTTCTAAGAAAAATAATACGATAGCGATTAAGGGAATGACGAACCGAATCATGATTCATCGTCCCCCCTTTGCGTCCACAGAATTACCCCCATCGGTACCATCTACCACAATCGCAGAACGTTTCGCGACCATGACATGATCCAGCATGGAGAAATTGGCAGCAGGACGAATATACGCTAACTTCGTCAAGCCGTAATCATCTGTAGACACTTCCGTCACCTCTCCAATTAAAATGCCTCTCGGGAAAATCCCGCCGAGTCCTGAAGACGTTACGGTCATTCCTTTTTTGACATCAAAACTAGAGTCGATCCGCTTCATGATCAATTGGCGAGATTGTCGATCAAAGCCTTCAATCAGACCATAAACTTCTTGCTCCCCAACGACCATTGCCGCTACACGGAAATTGCTGTTTTCTGTCGATACTAGCTCAACTGTCGACGTGAAAGGAGTCGTCAAGATGACTTTCCCAATCAAGCCTTGTGCAGTCATGACCGCCATATTGACGCCCACGCCATTCGTCGTCCCTTTATCGATGATCAGCTTTTCTTCCCATTGATCGGGATTACGTGAAATTACGGTAGATTGAATCGGCTCATACGCGCGCAGATCCTCTTGTTTATCAATGATTCCACGTAATTTTACATTATTTGCTTTGACATCTGCCAATTCAGCTTGCATCGATGCAAATGTGTCCAGTCGTTCTTTTAATCGTTTGTTTTCTTCGTATGTATTAAGCATTGTATCAATATTTTTAATGACCCCCGTGACAAAATGAGCCGGTTTCGTAAAGAGTGACTGCCCAAATCCGACAACATCCTTCACCGCTTGTTCCGGAACATTTGCATGGTTACGGTCGCGAAGTGAGAATGCAATTAATGCCACAAGGACGATTACTCCTACTAATAAAATGATTAATCGTTTATTGGAAAAAAAACGCGGCATCGCCTACATCTCCTCCAATTAATGTGTTTGAATCTTTCTAATAAGATCTATATTTTCCAATGCTTTTCCTGTACCAATGACTACACAGTCTAATGGATTTTCCGCAATAAAGACAGGCATTTTCGTCTCTTCTGAGATGGCTTTATCAAGATTACGTAGTAACGAACCACCGCCTGTTAAGACAAGTCCGCGATCCATAACGTCCGATGCTAATTCTGGTGGTGTCTTCTCGAGTGTTGAACGCATACCTTCAATGACCGCAGCTACAGGTTCTTTTAACGCAATGACGATTTCTTGGGAAGTAATCTCCATTGTTTTAGGTAAGCCTGTTAATAAATCACGGCCATGAATATCCATCTTTTCTGTTTTCTCTAAATCGAAAGCAGATCCGATTTCACGCTTAACTGTTTCAGCTGTCCGATCACCTATCAGCATATGATATGTTTTGCGCACATACTCTATGATTGCAGAATCCATCGCATCCCCACCGACACGAATCGAAGTACTCGTCACAATTCCACCGAGTGAGATAATAGCAACTTCTGTCGTACCGCCACCTATATCGACGACCATACTACCGGTTGGTTCCCAAACTGGCAAATCTGCACCGATTGCTGCTGCAAAAGGCTCTTCAATCGTGAATGCTTCTTTTGCACCCGCTTGTTTCGCTGCATCGGTAACCGCACGTTTTTCAACGGATGTGATGCCAAAAGGTACGCAAATCATAACATTTGGTTTTCTCCACGAACTACCTGATGTTTTCAAGGCTTTTTTTAAATAATCAGAGATCATGGCCTTCGTTGTCTCAAAATCAGCAATGACGCCATCTTTCATAGGGCGAATTGCTACAATCGAGTTCGGGGTACGACCAATCATAGCTCTAGCCTCTTCACCTACCGCGATGATTTCATTTGTTGCAGTATTTTTTGCTACTACGGAAGGTTCTCTCAGTACAATGCCTTGATCCTTGATGAAAACTAAGGTATTGGCAGTCCCTAGGTCAATCCCTACACTTCTTGTTCTGAACCCAAACAATTGTATTCTCCCTTTCTGCATAACCGTCATCGGCCTTCTTAAAAGCATACACTACATTATAACGGAAAGGTAACTAAATTTACAGTGCCGCCTCATCATAAAGCAAAAAACATGGAAAAAAGACTGATTTACGAGTCTCTTGTCTCAATTTGTAGTCTCATGGCACTTTTGCGTTGGGAAATTGCGTGTTGCATATGAGGTAGTTTCTCGGCCGCCCAATGAAATCGTTTAACCCACTACGCAAGCAAAATAAAAAAACAAGTAGGAAGAACATAAACATTCTCCCTACTTGTTGCTCTTCCACAGTAAATGCACCATCAAATATACCCTTTGTCTTTCAAACTAATAAACTTTTGATCACCAATAATAATGTGATCTAATACGTCAATCCCCATAATTCGGCCCGCATCAATCAAGCGTTTCGTCACTTCAATATCCTCCTTTGAAGGCGTCGTGTCACCGCTCGGATGATTGTGTGAAATGATCATCGAAGCAGCCGAACGCTTGAACGCTTCACGAAAGTAGGGTGAGAACCCAGCGCCTTGGTATATTGCTATACTAGATTTCCAAGAACTCCCCTCCAAACCGTACGTACTCCTCTCAGAGTATACGGCTTTCCATTTACTTTAATCTAACTTGCCATTATGCAAATCGTGATGGCATGTTACACATAATGCCATCGTTTTTCGTCTGCGGGCTATCATTCTTTGCTCCCATTTTTTCTTCCCTTGTAAATCTTTCAATTTATGAACGTGATGCATCTCAAGTGGTACACCTGACACAGCACACCATTCACACTTTTCGGCAAGTAAACGGTCAATCATACTTGTTCGCCCTGAATAAATTAATGTATTCTCAACTGTATCGACGGTTGGTTGTTTTATCGCATCGTTTTTTTCCATTCGTTGCAACGTAAAGTAGGCTGTTTTAGGGCCTTCTTTCGTTTCATATCGAACCCCGAATTCTCCGTTAATGCTGAATTTATTGATAATCTTACTAACGGTAGAATTGTATTTATTCGCGTACGTTTTAATCATGCTATATTTCATGGTTTGACGGAAAGACTGTAAAACATGTACATTACTCGCCAAGCGGTAGTAATTGTAGTAGCCTTCTATTTCCGCATTGTACGTTCGTAAAATTTCGAGGTCGTCATTGTGCACCAAATACGAGCGATGTATTGGTTTCCAGCCATTATTCGGTCCTATTTTTAACGCATTCAACTGTACTAACTTTTGGATATATTTTTCGTGTGGAACGAAAAGCTTTGTTTGATAGTTAAATTTTCGTTTTTTTGTTCCATTTGGCATTTTCATTCGATGCCAATCTCTAGAGACACGAATATCATAACCAAGAAAGCGGGCATTGTTCTTACTATGGGTAATCAAAGTTTTCTCTGCACTCAGTTCTAGTTTTAGTTGTTCTTGTAGGAACTGCGTTAAATCTTGTTTGACATGTTCAGCTTCCTTTTTACTACCAATGACACCGAGTAAAAAATCATCCGCATAACGAACGTATTTCAAGCGGCGATAATTTGGATCAAAGAGGTCTTTACTGTCATGACTTTGCAGTTCTTTGTAAAGGGCCTTTACTCCCTTCAACCGCTCCTTCTTTTCCTCTTCAGATAAAGTTGGCCAATCACGTTTATTTTTTTCTTTGTGATTGTTAATCTTGGAAGCAAGGTTATGATAGGAAGAATTGTGAATTCTTTTGTCACCTTTGTTATAGCGTGCAATATATTGCCCCACATAATCATCGAGTTCATTCAAATAAATATTCGATAAAAGCGGGCTGATAATTCCACCCTGTGGTGCACCGCTATAGGTTTTATGAAATACCCAATCTTCTACATATCCTGCGCGCAAAAATTTCCAGATTAAATTGATGAGCTTCTCATCGTGAATTCTTTTTCGCAAAATGCCAACTAAAACATGGTGGTCGATATTATTAAAAAATCCTTTAATGTCACCCTCAATAAACCATCTAGTTCCCGTAAAAGTATTACGGATTTCTTTTAATGCGGTATGACAGCTACGATTTGGTCTAAATCCATGAGAGTGAGCAGAGAACGATGGTTCAAAGATGCTTTCAAGCAGTCGGCGAACAACTTCTTGTACTAATTTATCCTCAAAGGTAGGAATGCCTAACGGTCTTGTTTTCCCATCCTTTTTAGGGATATATACCCTTCGTGCTGGATTAGGTTGATACGTTTGGTTTTGTAGTTTTTCAATGAGCTTTTCAATACGTTTCATACTCATACCATCAATTGTATCTTCATTGACTCCTTTGGTGTTGCTGCCCTTATTCCCATACAGTTTTGCATATGCTTCTAAATAGAATTCTTTGTTGTACAAGTTGCGATACAGTCGCTCAAATACATAATTTCCGACTTTTGCTTTGGCAGTTAGACGATTTAATACTACTGTTGGAATTCTCATAGAGCCTCCGCTCCTTCCCAATTTGGTATTAACGTTATAAACTGCTCCCCTTCGCCATGTACTAGGCTTTCCCTAGCTCAGACTACTACGGGAGCTCCGTTACCTTATCAGATATTCAGCATCAAATATGCATAGCCTTTTAGGCGTTCTGACTTAGGTAATCCCCATTTAGATTTATAGAAATATCGCATGTATGATATCGGATGTGACGTTCGCTCGTTACTTTTATACGAAAGTTGGGTGAAATGGTATCATATCATCATTCTCGAAGTTTTTAAGAATGAAGCACATTTCATATAGCGTATATCATTACCTCCCGCTAAAGGTCCCCGTAGTCCCCCTTGAGCTATCATTCAGGCAGTTTAGCTTTCATCCTTGTTCATACATTTCATCTCGCCATTCAGTCGTGCTTTGGTAATTAAGCAACTTATGGCTTTTCCAACATGCTACACTCCCTGTCCGGTTTCCCATTCAGATAAGTTGACTAATGATAAGGGTAAAACATTATGATATTCCCTTACTGCTGTGCGAAAGCAGACTTTCTATAGACCCTTATGGGCGCACCACTTCGCGTGGATGGACGATACTAGAATTTAAGCTACCAATAAAAATGGTTCGCTTATGTAATACTTCATTTTTTACATTTAGAAATAAAACAACGAAATGCTCTTGATTCAACGACGACATATCCGTCATTAAATAATTGGCGGCATCTTCCGGCGAGCGAATTTTATACCGTTCATGTGGCGCCGCACGGTAAAGCCGCTTCCCAAGTTCCGCAGCCGCCAGCAACTGTACAGCCTTCGCTTCACCAATCCCTTTAATCTTTGTCATCTCATCTACCGTCAATTCTTTCAAATCAGCCAAACGATCAAGCGTTGATAGCACACGATTGGCAAGCACTAACACTGATTCTGATCGCGTACCTGTACGCAATAAAATAGCCATCAGCTCTTGATTCGAAAGATTACCCGCTCCTTCCCGGATTAAACGTTCACGTGGCCTGTCTGCAATATGCACATCACGAATCATCATTTTAGGTGCTAAATCTAGCGGCATATCAGGCATCACCTACTTCTAGCATCAGCCATTGTTCGCGCCGCAAATGTTCCACTAGTTCCCCAATCGGCAATCCAACGATGTTTTGATAATCGCCAACAATTGCTTCAACAAACAACATACCTTCCGTTTGAATACCGTAAGCTCCTGCTTTGTCTGCCGCATCTCCAGAGCGCACATACTCGTGCACGAGCCCTATATCAAGGTCTCTGAATTTCACTTGGGAAAGGCTTGCGAACTGCAACTTGCGGTCTTCTAACAATACGGTGACGCCTGTAATCACTTGATGGGTCTCACCTGACAGCTGCAATAGAAATTCCACAGCTTGCTCATTATTCACTGGCTTCGGATACTGTCGGTCGTCTTTTACAACAATCGTATCCGCCGCAATGACCATCGCAGTTGGATTCTCATCAAAGACTGCCTGTGCCTTTTGCTCAGACAACCTTACCGCGTAGCGATCGGGTTCATGTGGTGTAAAGGGTAAATCCTCTTTCACGCGACTCGGTTTCACCGTGAATTCAATACCTGCTAACTGTAATAACTCCTTACGTCTCGGTGAATTTGAAGCGAGAATAATTGGTTGAATACTAGAAAATTTCATAGATAATGCCTCCTTTCCCATAGTGTACGTCATAATCAGCTTTTTGAAAAAGTAGCGAAATTCAATTCTTCCCCGTATATAGGCTCAAAATTGAATTTTGAAGCATGGATCTTCATTCGAATAATGTGCCAAAACATGTAGTCTCGCAATCGAGGAATCCTTTGTAAATGCGGTAATAGCGGTCAATTTCTTCTCGAAATCCGTTGTTTTTTTCTTCTCACCTTCACCTGCAGACAATTCAATTTTCGATAAATCGTCCGCAAGCAACGCTTTTTTCACTTCATCCGCATTCGCGTGCTTACAAGTGCCTGACACGACTTGGATTTTCTTCTTAAACGCATCTTCCTTTTCATTTAAGACGACCTGACTTTCTTTCAGCCAAGCAGCACCCCATACGTAAAACTGTCCGTTTACCGGTAAGATGGCAGTCTTTGCTAGCGATGGATCCGTCGCCACAAATTCAGCAGCCGCCTCCTTCGCCGAAAACACTCCGTACTGCTTTACAAACATCGTTACTGCATCACCGTCAGCCACTTGCTCTTCATCCGCACCTGGACCCGTAGTAGCGATTTTCTTTGCTGGATCTGCACCTTTTTCACCTGTCATAAAAATAGTCAATCCAATAACTAGCACCGCAATCAAGCCAATCCCGACGCCTTGCACCATTGCTCGAACTACAATATTTCTTGAATACCTCTTTCGAAAATTCATCTGCACTCACTCCACCTTTTTCTTCACTTTACCAAAGCGGACGCAAAAAAAGACAAGACTGTTGTCGTCTTGTCCGTAAACATTTTCTTAGTTAATAAAACAAACTCGTATACCATCCGACAATCTCACTACCATAAAAATAAGCAATGAGGGCAGCTAGCGCAATCGACGGCCCGAACGGCACCGGTGTCTTTCGTCCTTGTTTTGTCCGTTTCAAGAAAACCATCCCAACAATCGCGCCAATTAATGAAGCGAGGAACAGCGTAAACAGCGTCTGCATCGTCCCAAGCACTAGACCAATGACAAAGAACAGTTTAATATCGCCGCCTCCCATGCCACCGTTCGACACAATCGCAATAAGAAACAACACGCCAAATCCAACTACCGCCCCAAGCAAACTATCCCACCAAGGGGTTAATGGGCTAACAAAGCGCACTAGGAAAATCGCAATGCCGAACGGTAACAGCACCTTATTCGGAATTAGCATATATTTCAAATCAGACACTGTAATAATTATCAGCATCGAAATGAACAACAGAGCTACCGCAAGTTCCCATTGAAAGCCGAAATGTACATAGGCACAAACAAACAGCACACCAGTCAACAATTCCATCAACGGATAGATCGCACTAATCTTCTCTTTGCATCCTCGGCACTTCCCCCGCAAAAACACGTAGGAAAAAACAGGAACTAAATCGACCACAGTCAAATTACGATCACACGTCGTACAATGCGAAGGAGGAGTTACAATGGATTCCTTTAGCGGTACACGCAAGCCGACTACGTTAAAAAATGATCCAAACGTAATACCGTATAGGAAGAAAAATATCCCAATTAGCCATTCCATAGACTCTCTCCTTACTCCACAGTCTCATCGCCGCGCATTTTGTTGATAGTCGTCGGATCGTCTTTACCCGCAGCAGCAGGTGCGTCTACGCGCGGCGCTTCACTTTGCAAATTGACCAAGTCCGGACGGAAGAACGCATTGAACGAAATGACTAATTCCATTTCACCAAGATCCGATTCGGCTTCTGTCTTTTCAGGCAACCCTTTGAACTGAATCGTTTCGACATTCATGATCCGCAGCATTTCTTCAATCTCATAGATGAAGTTCTCTACTTGACCGTATGTATCTGCGACCAATTTCACTTCCATCAATACCGTTTCCAAGTTTTGTACTTCTTCAGGCAAGTCCTCTGCAACGAACTCACTTTTACTAAACTTGACATTTTGCACTCGACTGTTCGATTTCACTTCCGCTTTATCAATTCGTAACAGCAATGCATCTTCTAACGGAATGACAGGCACTTTTTTTTGTAGCGGACCCGAAGAAATCGTTTCATTCAAGTCTTTATTCGCTAACTGCTTTTGAAGCGCAAACAAAACATTACGTTCAGAAGCGAGTTGTGCAGACGTTTGTTCATGTTCTTCTCTCATAGGCAAATACAGGTTAAATAGCGAATAATAGACGACACCAACTAGAAATATAGCAGCTAAAACGATTAATACGATATGCTGTTGTCGTCTCGATATATACTTATCCATTTCGCCCGCCTCCTTCCGTATTCATATTCGCAGAAGGTTGAGACTCATTTGTAGACGTTTCTTCTTGTAGTGCTTCGATTGCATCCGGATCCACTGTCGCATCAGGTGCTGTACCCCCACGTTCATCCAGAAATTGAATAAAATATTTCGCTTCGTAGCGTGGTAACACATTTTGTAGTTGTCCTTCTTCCTTCAATTCTACTGCACTCAATTCTTCAAACGTCGCGTCAATCACCAATTCAGAAGATTTAATGCGCGTCAAATAATGAGCAGGTTCCGTTAAATCGTCAAATTGAACAGTCAATGTCGCTTCGTTAGGCGCGGTGAATGTCAATTCCAAGAAGAATCCTCGCTCTGGCAAAGCTTTGACGAGATCTTTTATCAATGGATGCGTCTTAAATTGATACTTTTCTAAAAATTCGACCGTAGAAGCTAAGCTTGCTTTTTCCTGACCAAACGCAGAGAGTCTAAGCTGGGACGTAATACTTTCTTGTTGCTTCTGCACGTCATATGTTTGTTCTCTTAATAATTGCGTATCTTCTTCATAATTCCGACCCATCCAATAAAGAAGCGCCCAACTGAGTAGCGCCGCAACGAAAATACCAAGCACAATCCAAAGCCATGTAGTGCGTTCGCGTATTTTCTCAGGCAGTAAATTTATATCAACTAACTTATGCATCTTACACCTCTTCCTTCAAAGCGAGACCAATTACTCGGTGGAAATCCGCTGTAACTTCCGTACCATCCACACAAGTAATCCGTTCCTTCACTAAAGGAAGCGCTTCAATCGCCAGACGCTCTCGCACCATTTGAAGTACAAGCTCCTGCTGTCCATACGTACCATTCCACAGCAAATGCGTAATAACCGAATCCCCCTCCGCCAAATTAAATCGATAGAAATTCGCTAACTTTTCCAACTCCATAACAATCGTCATCGGTTCAACTTGCTTTTCATCAAGTGTTTCACCCGTTGTCATACTAAGTGGAACTTCTAATTCCATCGTGCGAATGAATAGAGGGTAGTGATTATTGAATATTGATACCGTCAAACTACGTCCACGTAAATCAGCTAGTAAAATATGTTCTGTACCTTCAAACGCATATTCATGATACGCCAATCGGTATAATGAAAGCGGAGCAATATCCGCAACGACAGGATCCGTTTTCACGGCCTCCAAAATAGTTTCATAAGACTGCATCACACTTTCCTTGGAAGCTATCAAAATGGCTTCTTGCTGAGCGCCATTCGTTATGTATGGAACAACATCGAACACCGGATCATCAAAAGGCAAATAAATCGTCGAACCAATTTCAATAAAAAAATGCCCCTTTAATTCTTCATCTTGAACCGTTTCTGGATAAGCGACTTTACGAATAATGACAAAGGCATCAGGCGCCAGGAATGCCACACTACGTTTCACAAGATTCCAATCCTTTACCGCTTCACCTAACACTTGCACGAGCACTTCTTCGTTAGCAATTCTACCTTCATTTATTACATGTGGCGGAAGAACCAGTTCTTTTGCGGTATCGAGAACGATTGGATGGCGAGACTTAATGCGCACATAACGAATCGCGTCGTCATCGAGCGTTAAGGAATGAATACGCTTCTTACGACCAAACTTCGATAAATGATGTGATATTTTAGAGAAAACGGCCATCATACAGCTCCCTTCAGACAAACAATACTGGGCAATCATACGGTTCTTATCCTACTATTTGATTACGCTAATTATAGCAAATATATGGGGGGAATGAAAGATTCGTAGTGAATAATGCTTATAGACTATAAACTTTTACATTAATCAGGTGAAATCTCCACAAAACTCTGTCCCAACTTTTGTAGACTTCCTGCTCTCTTGAATAATTTGTACAGTTGCTCTCCTCAATTTTACATGATTTTTATTTGTTTCAGTATTTCCAGAAATCCAAGATAGTTTTGCTTACTATTTAACATATTTTCTCTGTTGAGAATTAAAGTTTAAAAAAGACCCTGAAGAGAATTAATCTCTACAGAGTCCAATGTTTACTGCAAGGCTTTAAATCTTCTAAAAAGCCAGTAATACCTATGATAATTCACAGAATCACGGTTAAAAAAATGTTTTATTGTCAGCGTGTTACGGTAACTTTACCTTCTAGACCAGCTTTATTATCAGCGGCATTAATATCCGCATTAGAAGCATCATTGAATTCTACTGAGATATTACCATTCGTTGCTGTAGCAGAAATAGTAATTGCAGTCACATCACCAGTACCTTTATTAACTGTACCATCTCCGCTAAGTCCACCAATATCATCTAAATAGCCATCTTCTTGAAGTTCATCTATAGTAATAGATGTATCTGGTTCTTTACTTTCAGCAAAATAAATATTTGCAGCAGAAATAGCATTTTGTCCATCAGCCTTAAGTGCGCTGACCTTCGAATTCGTAATAATATTCCCAATAGCCGGCACAGCGATCGATAATCCCCAAAATAACAATAACAGCTAGCAACTCGACAAGCGTCAAACCTTTTTGATTCAACTTCTTTTGGATAAACTTTTTCATTTGTTTTCCTCCTCTTTTTTTCGTACTCTATGAATATACTATACCATAATACTTAGGAATATAACACTAGTAAACTGAAAAAATATTATCTATTTCATACAAATGTGTTAAACCTGTTACAAATTGTCTATCTGTTCAAACATACTAAACATCGGCAACATAATTGCCAAAACTATAGTCCCTACTACCGCAGCTAAGAATACGATCATTAATGGCTCAATTAGCGCCTTTAGGCGATCCGTCGCAGCTTCTACTTCCTTTTCATAGAAATCTGCCACTTTCGCCAACATAGAGTCCAAAGAACCAGTTTCCTCTCCTATTGCAATCATATGAGGGATTAGCGGTGGGAACGCCCAATGATTTAACATCGGTTCTGTCAATGATCCTCCACGTTCCATAGATTCTCTTGATTCACCTATGACTTTAGCAATAACCTTATTGCCAATTACACGTTCAGTCATCAACAACGCTTGCAAAATAGGAACTGAACTAGAAAACATCGAGCTTAATGTTCTAGTCATCATAGCCAATGCAGCTTTTTGAACGATTGGTCCGAAAATCGGCAATCGAAGAACGATAGTATCTAGTGTATATTTCCCCTTAGGATTACTACGTAGTAATAAATACCCTACAACAATCGCTGAAGTAATTAGAATCAAAATATACCAGTAACTCTCTATCCATTCACTCGCCGCCATAACTGCTCGCGTCAACCATGGCAACTGACTACCAATACTATCAAACATCTCAACGAACATCGGCACAACGAACCACAGAAGGAAAATCACTACCGCAATCGCTACAATCCCAACAACAATTGGATACGCCAAAGCAGATATCACTTTTTGTCTCGTTCGATAAGCCTTTTCAAAATGATCTGCTAACCGATCAAGTGACTCATCCACAGTCCCAGATACTTCCCCTGCACCGATCATATTTAAAATCAACGGTTCAAATACTTTGGGATGTTTCGCAAAAGCAACGGACAATGGTGTTCCAGTACGTAAGTCTTCTTGTATCGAAGTTAATATTTTACGAAACGCCGCTTGTTCCACTTGTACTGATAGAATTCGAACGGCATCAACAATTGTCACACCCGCCTGCAACAACGTGGAAAACTGCCGTAAAAACATAATGAGTTGATCCCGTTTAACCGGACTACCAATCGTAATTTCTTTCGTCAATGCCGTTTCTTTTTGTTCTACAATACTAACTACACGGATCCCTTGATTTTTCAGTTTGATCGCGGCATCTCGCTTATTCGTTGCTGTTACCGTTCCACGTCGGATAGATTTGGCGTCACGCCCTTCATACGTAAAACGTGGCATAATCAGTCATCTCCCTGTAAAAACGGCAGGGCTGCTTCATAGGATATAATCCGTTGCTCCATCAAACTTTTCACCGAATGATCCATCATATGCATCCCACTCGCCCGGCTTGTCTGAATCACGTTCGGAATCTGATGCACCTTTTCAGAACGGATCAAGTTCGATACCGCTGCATTATTAATCATAATTTCTGTTGCCGCACGTCGGCCTGTTCCATCCATCGTTTTAAATAATCGCTGGGACACTACCGCTGTCAGAACCCCCGCTAACTGCACGCGAATTTGAGACTGTTGCCCATGCGGAAAGACGTCTATAATTCTATCAATCGTCGAAGCTGCACTCCATGTGTGCAATGTCGCGAGCACTAAGTGGCCTGTTTCCGCTGCAGTAATCGCTGTGGAAATCGTCTCCAAATCCCGCATCTCCCCGACTAAAATAACATCTGGATCTTGACGCAAAGAAGCACGCAAACCATCCGCAAACGAATTCGTATCAAAACCAACTTCCCGCTGATCGATAATGGATGTACCATGTTCATGCATGTATTCAATTGGATCTTCCAATGTAATAATATGCTTTCTCATCGTTTCATTCATATACCGAATCATCGCTGCTAGCGTCGTAGATTTTCCTGAACCCGTGGGACCTGTGACCAAAATCAAGCCTTGAGCAGTTCCAGCCAAGTTCATAAGCGTTGCTGGCATGTTCAACTCGTCAATCGTAGGAATTTTCGTAGGAATCGTTCGGAACGCTAATGAAATCGAACCGCGTTGTTGGAAAGCATTGACACGAAAACGAGAGACACCCGCTATTTCATAGGAATAATCGATTTGCCCTGCTTCTTTAAATGCAGCAAGCATCTTTTCCGGTATCGTTTGAAAGACAATTCTCTCCGTATCATCAGGAGTTAGCGGTATTTCTCCATAACGCTTTAAATCTCCATGTATACGAAAAATTGGAGGTACACCGACTGTTAAGTGAATATCAGACGCCTTGCTATTAAAAGCTTCCGTCAGTAATTGATCAATTCGTTCGTGCATTGCACACCCTCCTATTCAACCAATGCAATTCGCAACACTTCTTCTGTTGTCGTAATGCCTTGTTTAACTTTTTCCAATCCGTCATCAATTAAGAAAATCGTTTTACTCTTTTCTGCAATTTCACGTAATATATTCGGAGCAGCTTCTTTGTTAATAGCGTCACGCATTTCAGCATTAATAATTAGCACCTCGTGAATCGCAATACGCCCCCGATAACCAGTCATATTACACGCCGCACAACCGGACCCACGATGAATTTCGTCAATCGTTAGCCCACGCTTGGCGAAAATTAATTTTTCACGCTCCGTTGCCGGTTGTCTAGTTTCACAGTCACGACACACGCGTCTAATTAAACGTTGCGCCACAATCGCATTTAATGAAGCTGTCAGTAAGAAAGGTTCAACACCCATATCTAGCAAACGAGAAATTGAAGCGACAGAGTCATTCGTATGAATCGTACTTAACACTAAGTGCCCCGTTAAGGACGCACGTATCGCAATCTCTACCGTCTCTTTATCTCGAATTTCTCCCACCATGACTACATCTGGATCCTGCCTTAAAATCGAACGTAGTCCAGCCGCAAATGTCAGCCCTACGTTCGAATTCACTTGTATTTGGTTTATTCCTTCTAATTGATACTCGACAGGATCCTCAATTGTAATGATATTGACATCTTCATTATTCAAACGATTCAGCGCGGCATACAACGTAGAAGATTTACCTGAACCTGTTGGACCAGATATCAAAATAATTCCATTCGGCTTTTCGATTTCTTTTAAAAATCGATGTAAATTCGTCTGACCAAATCCTAATTTCCCCAAATCATTCAACGAACTACTTAAATCTAAAATACGCATAACAATTTTTTCACCGAACACAGTAGGTAAAGTTGATAGACGTAAATCAATAGGACGAAAATCTATCGTTACTTTAATTCGCCCATCTTGCGGAATACGCGATTCAGTAATATTCAAGTTCCCCATGATTTTAATGCGGGCTAGTAGCATCGCTTGCATATGCTTCGGCAACACACGCTCCGTCTGTAGTTTCCCATCGATTCGAAAGCGGATGACGACTTGGTGCTCTTGTGGGTCAATATGAATATCACTTGCTTTCATCGATACCGCACTTGAAATAATCTGATTAACGAGCCGGACTACAGGTGAATCTTGGTCGACTAAATCTTCTTGCTGTTGTTGTTGTTCTTGTGGCGTTTCCGGCTCCTCGAATAAAATGTCATCGAATAACTCATCATCATAATATCTAGTAATCGTTCGTGTAATATCATCTTTTGACGCAATAGCCGTTTCAATATGAAAGCCTGTAGATAAACGTAAATCTTCTATCGTGTTATAGTCCATCGGGTCCGCCATCGCGACAAATAATTTATCGCCATCTTTCTTCAACGGCACGATCATCTTCTGCTTCGCTAAACCTTTAGGTACAATATTAAAAAGTTTCGGATCAAACGGATATCTGAATAAGTTAACGTGTGGAATTCCAAGCTGGAACTCAAGCACTTCGATCAATTGTTGCTCCGTAATATACCCACGTTGCAATAAGGCATCACCCAAACGTTGATCACGCGGCTTGTCTTTTAACGCGCCCATTAATTGTTCATCTGTCAGTAAACCCGACTCTATCAATAAATCTCCAAGACGCTTTCTAGTGACTGCCATTAGACTCCTCCTTTATCAATCGAGCGGATCGCCATTTTTATCGACGCGATTTCCACCTTTGTCGTAATATACATCATCGTTTCCTTGACCGCCAGAAGCATTCGTATTACCTGAACCGCTACCACTTGCCGATCCTGAATCCCCCGAATTACTTCCAGTAGAAGAACCATTGTTACCAGACGAACCAGGCTTACTAGAATTACTTCCATCTGCAGCTCCGTTAGAAGATCCTTCGTTTCCAGAGGTCGGAGCCGAACCATCAGTAGAAGAACCGTTTCCAGTTGGACCCGAATTTAGATCAGATCCACTATTCGTTGTATTATCTGCTGGTGGTTCTTTACGAATCAGATTATGACGTTCTACCTTTGACTTAGGTAAATAGAAATCTACTGAAATATCTTCAAAGTCTTGAAGTGAACCATTCGATTGTACACTACGTATAACCGTAGCTTCGATCGCTTTTTTACCCGTATCTATCGTTTGGTTTTTACCTGGCGAAACGAATGCACTATAGTGAACGACCGTTTTCGGATCATATACTTTTAAACTTTCAACTTGTGGTTGGTACGTATGGACAAAAGGAAGTCCTTCTATGGATAGTGTGATTTGAGAATTATCCCACGCGGTATGCAGAGTAAACACTGTCTGATTTGGATTCGTTACTTGTAGATCTAAATCTAACTCGCGATTGATCACAGCTTCAAATCCAGGTTGTACTCCTTTAGTTAATTCGTTACCAATACTGCGTTCATCCACAATCCAGTTTGTTTGCAATGCCGATTCATATAGTAACGATGCCATGATAGACATGTCTTGATCATTTGCAACGACTGATTCTTTGTCTTTTACAAACTCCTGAAACGAGAAAGTTGAGTTTGGTTGTATTTCCGCACCATTTAGATCATCGAGTAATAATCGCAATCCTTTAGTTAACTGATTGGTTGCGTACGTAGCTGAAGCAATGGTTTGCGTTTGCTTATATAGCTCCGGAATGAACTGCGCTAAATTAATATACTGCGGCATGATTCCAGTACGTAATTGTGATTCAATTTGTGAAGCGAGTATATCGACTTGTTCTTCATTGAAAACAAGTGAGCTGAAATTCTGCTTCAATACTGTGCGTAATCCATCTCGCGAGACCATCACAATTAAGGCATTTTCTTGCCCTGAAGATGCTTGGCTGAACGTCGCATCCACATCGAATGTTAAGATTTCAGAAGGCACGTCTACATGAAAATCTTGAATGATTAATTTCACTGCTAAATTTTGCTCGAGTCCTGCAAAGTCCGTTGTCAATTTCTGTTTCGCTTTCTTACGGTTCATCTTCGATATATCAAACGGGCCAACATAAGTATGCTTATCGAACCGTTTGAAACTAGAAAAGAAACCATCACCAGCATAAGCTTGTTGGGCGAAAATTGTGGAAATTACAAGTAGTAATGCGCCTAGAGATAGGCTGATTTTGGATAGTTTGTTTTTCAATAGTTATCGCCTCACAATGTAATGTATTAACCTAGTAATAATCTACTTCTATCCTAGGGTCAATCCAAGCAGGTTCATTCAAAACTGGAGCATCCGGATCAGTCACTACATTCCCGCCACCTTGACAGTTCTTGAATAGGTTATTAGGGTCTTTATCATAAGCTGATTTACTAATTGGGAAATGTTTACCTGGAATAATAGTCACGCCAGCAGTATTCGCTTTTTCAGCGACATAATATAACTTACCAGTACCACTAACAGTTATTTCTTTTAAATTAACAGAACCACCTACACAAGCTTTTGAACCACTAGCTATCTCTTGAGAGGAACTATTGGCCTTCCAGTCATTTCTAATTGCCAGAACACTGTTTCCGGTAAGTTTGACATGCTTAGACGGTTTGAAGTTTCCACCCATCGCTACGAAAGATCCTGATAAATCAACTTGCTCTGCTGAGAAATCACCTTTTGTGAAAACATTTACATTTATGATATTATTCATGTTTTTAAAAGCAATATTACCTTTTGCATAAAATTCACCGTTCTCCATGTTATTAAGATTGAACGAAGCAATCTCGCCAGTAACATAAAACTTGCTTCCGTTAACATTTCCGCCCAAGTTACCATTAGGTGCTTTTGTAGCGTCTCCGTCGAAATATAAAGTTGAATTATTCGCATTTCCAATTAAATTCACATCAGAAAATACACACTTTTTACCTGTTACATTTGCTTGTTTACCTGAAGGACATTGCCATGAGGGGTTGGGAATGAAAGGTAAATCATTATCCACAAACCAAGCTAAATCTTTCACACCACCACTTGATTGTGATCCACTATTTTCATTTTCATCTTCATCAAATTTAGGCATTGTAAAAAGCAATTTAAAGTTCAACATTTTATCCTTTCCTTGGTATTCTCCTTGAACATCGCCAGAGATTGATACTGAGTAGTTAGCAAGATCTTGTACGATGTTAAAGTCTTTATCTGTAAAAGAGTACTTTTCACCGGCTAAATTTGCTGATGTAATTGTATAATTATCTAATATCGCCCATAACGCCTTCACTGCATCCTCTCTTATCTTTGCTGGCAAATCAGCTAGTTGCTGGTCTTTGTTTATATCACCACTACTTTGAATCCTCATTTTTTCCACTGAGTATTTTTCTTTATAATCTTCCCATAACTGACCCTTAACATCGTTGTACTTATTAATATAATTCCATTTGTAATAATCCACACCCATTTCAGCGGCCATAAATGCTAGATTGTTTGTATCGATAATATTCTCTTGTTTAGCATTGCTTAAAGCACCTCTCATAAATACCGCGCTAGTGATCATGATGAAAACAATCGCAAATAGTACAATTATTAATGCGTAGCCCTTGTCGTTTTTACACCTGTTCATTACTATTCATCCTCCCGTCAAAAATCTTTTTTATATCTAGAAGCGATTAGAGGAAACGCTACACTTAATTTGGTATTTTGTGGATCCGTAATTATTAATTTATATAAATTAAGATCATCACTTTTCGGTTCAATTGTTTCTCGGAAGTCATCAATTATTAGCTCCGGAAATTTAATGTTTTCAACTAAACTATATGAATATTCTTCACTAATAATATGATTCTCTAGTTTTATAGGATTACCAACTTTACAATTCTCTATGCTCACTTTATTAGCTTGTACTACAAATTCATATTCTTTACACGTACGATGAAGTCTCTGTATTTCAGTCGTAATATAATTGCCTTCTTGCTGCAACTTTAGTTTATCGGTCTCTAAAATATTATGGCGAGAACTAATAGAAACCGTCGTCCATATCAAACCTACTACTAATGTCACGAGCAACAGGGTAGCTAGCACCTCAACAAGTGTCATACCTCGTTCATCTTGTTTAATGATAAGCCCTCCTTTCAATTGATCTAATTCTCCATATAACCAAATGTTTCACTTACTAGTCGTTGGTCTTTATACACTTCGATGTGGATTCGATGCAATTGCACATCAGATGCATTCGTTACTGGCAAGTCCGATGCGATTTTGTAGGTTACACGATAGTTGAAAGACTGTTCTTCATTATGTTCATATTCATAGATGATGTAACCGGTTTTAGATGTAGTATCCTTTTTTATATTCTTTAAATACTCCTTCTCCTCTAAAGGAAGAGGGTCATCTTTCCAAAAGGCCAATTCTCTTTTTGCCAAATTCATTGTTTCTAGTTTTGCCTCTGTTTTCGAATTAATATTAGTCATTTGTGGAAAAATCGTCATAAAACTTACAAAGACAATACCGAGAATCGTTAATGCAGCCAATACTTCAACCAATGTAAAGCCTTTTTCATTTTTCACTATCATGACATCCTCCTTCCACTTACCATTATTATCGGCATATCCTACTATCTTTAGTGAACCTAAATACCTTAATACGAAAAAACGAAACGATAATAAACACCTCATTATGCCTATTGTCTCATTAAATCACTCAATAAGTAAAGAGAGCCAACGACTACTTTTATATTTTCACCAGTATTCTTTAAATTAATTAGTTCAAATGAGACTATCCTACTGTTTTCTGTCGGACACAACGCCTGTACGTCTTCTGCTTTCGCCGCCTGCGGATGCGGAAAATCCACAAACGTAAAACTATTTGCAAGTGGCGCAAGAATCTTCAACGTCTCGCCATAGTCCTTCGTATTCAACATCCCAACAATCCAGTCCACCTTTTCTCCTGGAAATTGTTCTTCTATCGTACGCACTAACATCGTAGCTGCCGCTGGATTATGTGCTCCGTCGATGTAGACGTTGTCACTGATTTTCTGAAAGCGGAATGGTAATTGGACATTGGCGATTGCTTCCGCGACTTTTTCTTGTTTTAACGGTACACCTGCTACTGATAAGGCTTCGAGTGCGACTGCGTGATTGATCGCTTGGTGGGGACCTTTCATGTTTCGTGTAGGTAGTTCGAATGTGTTCATACCGCGGAAGGTTTCAATTTCTTCTTGTTCCATAGTGAAATTTTCTCCATAGGCTCGTACTAGACTTTTAGTATGGATAGCTTCTGCTAGAATGATGTCTTTTGCTTCATTTGGCAGTTCCCCTATGACTACAGGAATATACGGTTTAATAATGCCTGCTTTGTGTGAAGCGATTTTTTCTACCGAATCACCAAGAAATCCGGTATGATCAAGCGCGATTGAGGTAATAACCGAAACAAGTGGTGTAATGACATTCGTGCTGTCGAGTCTACCGCCCATCCCCGTCTCAAGTAAGACGTAATCAGGTGCAGCGTTGCGGAAAGCTAAAAATGCAGCGACTGTTAGTAGTTCAAAATCTGTTAGCATACCGCTAAGTCCTGCCGCTTCCATTTCTTCAAAGACGTACGCTAATTCATCGGCTGTGATCGGTTGGCCGTTGATTCGAATTTGGTCATGGATGTCAAGTATAGCTGGTGAAGAAAAAACACCTGTTTCAAAACCATGCGTTTGTAAGATTGCTTCCATAACTGCAATGGTCGAGCCTTTACCGTTCGTGCCGGCCACATGAATGATGCGTAAATCTTTTTCTGGATTCAGCACACTCGCAAGCGCTTCTTCTATCGCTTCTAGTCCTGGCTTAATCGCATCATCACTTTTTATGTCAAATTGTTTTTTATATTCGTCCAATTTTGGAATCAAAGCAATTCCTCCTGTGCTAAAATTAAGATATATCTAGTATAACAAAGGTGGCGTGTGGATTGAAAAGTTGTTGGGTAATATATAATGGAAGTTTGACGAGTGATAAATTCGCGGATCAAGCACGACTCGTTCAAGAAGCAGCAGAGCGTGCAGGGGTACGAGCAACTCTATTGAAAAATTATGAAGTGCAGATGGACGTACAAAAAAAAATCGAGGATGCGCCTGATTTCGTCGTCTTTCTCGATAAAGATACGTTGCTGGCTCGTTATTTGAAACAACTGGACATTCCTGTCTTCAATGATCCAGAAGTGATCGAGACGTGTGACAATAAAGCGAAACAATATTTGAAACTAGCAAAACACGGTGTCGCTATGCCGAGGACAATTATTGCGCCGAAAGTGTATCCGAATTTCACAATTGAAGATAGTGGCTATTATGAAAACGTCTTAGTAGAACTTGGTTTACCGTTAATCATTAAAGAAGGTCACGGTTCATTCGGCATGAAAGTGTACTTAATCGAAACAAAAGAGGCATTTGATGAAAAAGTAAAGGAGCTACGCGGCGTTGATTATGTCTTCCAAGAGTTCATTGAAACGAGCAGAGGACGGGATCTCCGCGTCAATATCGTAGGTGACCAAATCATTGCGTCCATGTACCGCCATTCTGAAACAGATTTCCGGGCGAATATTACAAATGGCGGAGTGGCGGAAGTTGTAAAGTTGACAGAAGCACAAGAAACACTCGCACTAGCAGCCGCCAAAGCTGTCGGTGCGGAATTCGCAGGTGTCGATTTACTGTTCGGTCCTAATGAACAACCACTTGTTTGTGAAGTTAATGGCGCAGCACATATCCGCAATCTCCTAAACGTCACGGGAATTAATGTAGCCGATGCGATGATTGCGTACATACTGGAGAAGCTTGGATGAAGGGGTTTATCTATTACACTGCGGAGGAAGCGGAGCGAAATCAGGCGTTTATCGATGACTTGATGAAAAAGTCAAATGACCTTGGAATCACGTTGGAACTAGTATTAGAACCTCCAACTAAGGCAGTTGATTTCATTTTATTCCGTGATCGTGATCCCAAATTGGCTGTACAATTAGAACAAGCAGGCTTCCGTTTATTCAATCGCGCGAATGTGCAGGAAATTGCCAATGATAAATTACGTACATTCGAACTCGCAACGATGCTCGGAATTCCTACCGTTCCTACATACCGTGCGGACCAGCGACTTCCAGAGTTCCCGTTTGTCTTGAAAACACGCACAGGTCACGGAGGCAGTGAAGTATTTCTATGTGAACATAAAGAGCAAGTAGATGATCTATTGAAACGCTTTGATCCGAAAGAGCTGATTGCGCAACCATTTATTGAATCCAACGCAACCGATGTCCGTGTATTCATGCTAGGCGAAGAAGTACTTGGCGCGGTGAAGCGAATGGGTGCGTGTGATTCATTCAAATCCAACTACACACTAGGCGGTACAGTAGAAAAATATACTCTTAGCGATAGCGAAACTAAACAAGTGAAAACGATTTCCCGGGCAATTTCCAGCGACTATATCGGTATCGATTTCATCCTCCCGACTACTGGCGGCTGGCTACTGAACGAAATCGAGGATCCTGTTGGGGCGCGGTCGTTGTACACGACAACTGATTTTTCAGTGGCGGAGAAACTGATGGGGTATGTAAAGGAGCAGTTGAACGCTTGATTCGAGTGGCATTTGATTTTTTCATCATACGGTTAAATATACTGTTTTCGTTCTTTTTACGGATTAAAAATGGGGGTATTTTATGGCACCGAAGCACCGATACGCCAACTTAGATTCTATTGATACGAATAAAACAATAAAAGATATGTTCCGCTGGCAAAAAGAACGTAAAAATAATAAAAAAGATTTGAGCATTCTCATAGACCAAGCACCTGAAAAAGAAATAGAACGATTGACTACTAACCGTTCCGCAGCTTCTATTACATGGATCGGACACTCTACATTTTTGATTCAGATGAATGGTCTAAATATGATTACCGATCCTGTATGGGCGAAACGCATGGCCTTTCAAAACCGACTAACCGAACCGGGCATTCCACTAAGTGATTTGCCACCTATCGATATCGTGTTTATTTCTCATGGACATTATGATCACCTCGACTTCCCTACAATTAGATGTATAAAGGGCAATCCGACATACTTTGTTCCGGTTGGTCTAGGCCGTTCGTTTAAGTTGCGCGGTTATAAAAAAGTAATCGAGAGCGATTGGTATGATTCATTCGTCTATGATGAACTAATTTTCTCATTTGTTCCCGCACAGCATTGGACGAAACGTACATTGACTGACACAAACACATCTCGTTGGGGTGGATGGATTATTGAAAGTGAACAACATTCAATTTATTTTGTGGGAGACACTGGATATTTCCGTGGATTTCAAGAAATTGCGGAGAAGTTTACGATCCAAACGGTGTTAATGCCGATTGGGGCTTATGAACCGGAATGGTTTATGAAGGAAAGCCACCTCAATCCTGAAGATGCGATTAAGGCTTTTGTCGAACTAAATGGAACGACATTTATTCCGATGCATTATGGGACGTATCATTTAGCGGACGATACGGGGCCCGAATCTATTGCTAGACTAGATGCTGAGTGGGATAGATTAGCGTTAGCACAGTCTTCATTAAAGAAATTACTGATTGGTGAGACTTTATGGCTGGCATAGAAAGTCATTTCACAATGATTTTCTCGACAGCCTTTTCTTTATAATCTAGACCCACACCATGGACAAAATGATATTGCAATACTAGAGGAACCTCCATCGTGAATAATTAGACCATAGTCTTGATCCTTCCTATCGAACACTAGTAAACGATCTGGACAGTCATACGGATCTTTATGTATTTCACATGTAAAATCGACATGATACGCCATATCCACACAACAATGTTTTTTCATAAATTTTTCTCCATTCTAAAGCTTTCAAATGAATTTTCGGAACGAATCTCGTTTCTACTTTGTACTTAATACGTACTATACTCAACTTCAAAGTTAGTAGAAAACAACTCCATTCTTGCTACATCCCAATCAAACGTCAGCACGGTAGATTGATCAGATGTATGTGTAAGAAGACATTTTCCATTCTTAATAACTTTTCTTTCCGCTTCTCAAAAGCTAACAAAGTACATTAATCCTCCCAATAGAAAATAGCATCCATGACTAAATACTGTCTCACTGGACGATAAATTGTGGGGATTTTTGTTTGAAATGATAAAGGTTGTTCAATATGTTCAGCTTCCAACAATTCATAGTCAAAGTCTTTTAAGATATTCTTTAATTCATCCGCAAATGTTTGAAGCTTTTCGCTAACTGTTAATCGATGGGGACTATCCAATATAGAACCGTGTCCCCCACTAACGGCTTCATTCGTTTCGATACACACTTTTTTATATCTTTCATCTTCTCCTAGTATCGCTACTGGCGCAAGGCGAGAAATATCAATAAGTATTCCCTTAATCTCTACATCCTGAAATCCATACTTCTCTTCCACGACCATCACATCTTCTTTTCGATAACAAAAAAATTCAATAAACGAAGCGTAGCCACTGCCGAAATGATTCCATTCTGCTTTACACACTACATTCGGAAGACGATTTATCCGATGAAATAAACGTCTAATATGAGACTCCACTTCTAGTTCATCACCAGTATCATAAGGAAATGCATCACCAACCATTTTTCCTTCGATGAGTTTTTGTAATTGTTCATCTGAAAGCACACGAACACCTCATTTGTATTTACTCTTCACTTAATAAATCAGACAAAAACCGCTCTCGATTCTCTAAAAAGTACCTAGTAATTTGATAATGGTCGGTCTTTTCATAGTCAATCGGTGAAATTTCCCCATCATCAAAACTTAATATTTCTGCGTTTGGATACCCTAATAGAATCGGTGAATGTGTCGCGATGATAAATTGTACATTTCCTTCTGACACTAAGTCATGAATAATCCGTAAAAAAGCCAACTGTCTTGCAGGTGATAACGCAGCTTCCGGTTCATCTAACAGATAAATCGCTTGGCCTTTAAACCGATTAAGAAATAATGATAAAAACGATTCGCCATGAGACTGTTCGTGAAGCGATCTTCCACCATACTCTTTAAACCCTGACTCATCTACTTCCTCAAGATGCGTTGCGAAACTATAAAATGATTCTGCACGCAAGAAAAATCCATTCGTTACTTTCGGTAGCCAAGAAAGCCGAATATGTTCGCCAAGTACCGATTCTGATTTATAGACATCATATGTATTATTACGTCCGCCGCCAGCCGTATTAAAATCACAACGATCCGCAATCGCCTCCAACAAAGTAGATTTCCCAGAGCCATTTTCCCCTACGAAAAATGTTACGGGGTTATCCAAATTCAACTCTTGTAGATTTTTAATTGTTGGAATGGAAAATGGATAGTGACTAAAATTAGGAATCTCCTTTTGCAAAAGTGTAATTCTTTTTAAGAACATCTTACTCCCCCTCTTTTCTTTCCTTATTTTTTTCATAGAGACTATAGACGAAAGCCGTTGCAGTATTATCTTCGGTCACGGTTCTATTTTCATTTATATCCTACTCTACCATAAATTTTTTATTTCATTTTTGTAAATGTTGAGTCTAGGGCTATCTCGATTGCAAAGTATGATGTCGCATTTATTATTTTTTCATCTGAAGCGTATGTTCGCTCATCTGATCAAGTACAATCACATATGAAATGGACTGAGCGAATCGAATAAATTTTCAGTGTCCCCATTACATTTCCTATCATCGCAGATCCACCTGGAAATATCCAAAGACACCAGATAGGTCAACTGAGGCTAATTCAGTCATATGTAAATCTTTTGAACACCCTTCTCGTGGAGGGTGTTTTATATTAGTATAGGAGGTGCCACGCACATATGTCAGAAATGCTTTGTCCTCTTTCGCTTCATTAATCAGTGCATTACAAACAAGTATATCTTTTCTTATATATTATTGAACAGCTCAGAACACAAAAAACCACCCAACAACGAAAATTTCTCGCTGTCAGATGGATTCTTTTAAACCAATTAAATTTCCTTCAACTCCGCAATACGACGCTCAACCGCCGCATACTTCTCTAAGTAATCCTGTTCTTTCGCACGCTCTTCCTCAACAACCGCAGCAGGAGCCTTCGCTGTGAAGCGTTCATTAGACAACTTGCCTTGCACTCGCTTCACTTCACCTTGCCATTTACCTAGTTCTTTCGTCAAACGAGCCAACTCTTCTTCAATATCGATCAAGCCTTCAAGTGGCAAAAACAACTCTGCCCCTGTCACGACTGCCGACATCGTCTTACCTGGTGCATTGACCTTCACACCAATTGTTAGTGTCTCTGGATTACAGAAACGCTCGATATATTGACGATTCGCTTCAAGAACTGCGACTGTTGCGTCATCCTTCGCAGAAATATACAAATCGACTTTACGGCTCATCGGTGTATTTACTTCTGCCCGGATATTACGCACTGCTTTGATAATATCCATCAATAATTTCATATCCGTTGCACGTGATTTGTCCATCAATGCCGCATCCACTTCTGGCCACTTCGCTACTGTGATTGACTCCCCTTCATGTGGAAGGTTCTGCCAGATCTCTTCAGTGATGAAAGGCATCAATGGGTGCAATAAACGCATCGTTTGATCTAAAACATGTGCAAGTACAGAACGCGTCATCTTCTTCGCTGCTTCATCTTCACCATACAATGGCAATTTCGCCATTTCAATATACCAGTCACAGAAATCATCCCAGATGAAGTTGTACAATGCGCGACCCATTTCACCGAATTCATAACGATCGGCTAGGCTAGTCACTTGTTCAACTGTTTCATTCAGACGAGTTAAGATCCATGCGTCCGCCACAGACTTCTCACCTGTTAGATCGATTTCATCGTATGTCATACCGTCCATATTCATCAACGCAAAACGTGAAGCATTCCAAATTTTATTGGCAAAGTTCCAGATTGCTTCTACTTTTTCAGTAGAGTAACGCAAATCCTGACCAGGTGAAGAACCTGTTGCCAAGAAGTAACGCAATGCGTCAGCACCGTACTGATCGATCACGTCCATTGGGTCTACACCGTTGCCGAGAGACTTAGACATTTTGCGACCGTCTTCTGCGCGTACAAGTCCGTGGATTAAGACATCCTTAAATGGACGCTCCTCCGTGAATTCGAGTGCTTGGAAGATCATGCGGGACACCCAAAAGAAGATGATATCATATCCTGTAACAAGGGTATCGTTCGGATAGTATTTTTTAAACGCTTCACTATTAACATCCGGCCAACCCATCGTCGAGAATGGCCATAGTGCAGACGAGAACCATGTATCAAGTACATCATTGTCTTGAGTCCAGTTTTCTTCATCTGCTGGCGCTTCTTGACCGACATAGATTTCACCTGTTGTGTTATGGTACCAAGCCGGGATACGGTGGCCCCACCAAAGCTGACGAGAAATACACCAGTCATGAACATTTTCCATCCAACCAAGATACGTCTTTTCAAAACGTTCCGGTACGAAATGAACTTTCTCTTCTTCGTTCTTCTGCAAATTAATCGCTTGTTCAGCAAGAGGCTGCATATTAACGAACCATTGTGTTGATAAATAAGGTTCTACTACAGCGCCACTACGTTCTGAGTGACCGACTGAGTGCATATGGTCTTCAATTTCGAATAGTACACCCATATCTTGCAGATCTTTAACGATTTGCTTACGGCATTCGAAACGATCCATCCCTTCATATTTACCTGCTAATTTATTCATAGAACCATCTTCGTTCATGACGAGTACGCGTGGCAAGTTATGACGATTCCCTACTTCAAAGTCATTCGGATCATGTGCTGGTGTAATTTTCACTGCACCGCTTCCGAAGTCCATTTCAACATAATCATCCGCCACGATTGGAATTTCACGACCAACGATTGGTAATTTTACCATTTTTCCAATCAAGTGCTTGTAACGCTCATCTTCCGGGTGTACCGCAACCGCTGTATCACCGAGCATCGTTTCCGGACGTGTTGTAGCAATTTCGATAGATCCAGTACCATCTGCCAATGGATAACGCATATGATAGAATGCACCTTGGACGTCTTTATGGATCACTTCGATATCGGATAACGCTGTTTTCGTCGCAGGATCCCAGTTGATGATATATTCGCCGCGATAGATTAGCTTTTTCTCGTATAATTTTACGAAGACTTCACGTACCGCTTTTGACAATCCTTCATCTAATGTAAAACGTTCTTGTGAATAATCAAGCGCTAATCCTAGTTTCGCCCATTGTGCACGAATGTGACTTGCATATTCTTCTTTCCACTTCCATGTTTCTTCAACGAATTTCTCGCGACCTAAATCATAACGTGTCTTACCTTCAGAACGCAGTTTTTCTTCTACTCTCGCTTGCGTAGCGATACCCGCATGGTCCATTCCAGGCAACCATAATGCGTCGTATCCTTGCATACGCTTCATACGTATAAGCATATCTTGTAACGTAGTATCCCAAGCATGCCCTAAATGAAGTTTCCCTGTAACGTTTGGTGGCGGGATGACGATTGTATACGGTTCTTTCTCGCTACTCACATCGGATTCAAAGTATTTTCCTTGCAGCCACCAGTCGTATCGTCCATTTTCTACAGCTTGTGGATCGTATTTCGTTGGCATCGTTAATTCATCTGTCATTTCAGTTCCTCCTTCAGGTAAAAAAAGGGATACAAAAAAGCTCCATTCTTCCCGGTTAAAGGACGAAGGAGCTCGTGGTACCACCTTTATTTATGAACGCTAAAATAGCATACATCTTCATGAATTGGTAACGGCTTTCACCGGTCTCTGCTACTATCTTTCACAGAAACTGCTCATAGGGGACTTTCCATCTGTCGTTTCCAGGTACGTTCCACCAATCGTACCCTCTCTAGAGAAAACTGTACACATGTACTTACCTATTCTTCGCATAGTTATTCTTATCACCCATTATTATAGGTGAAGAATACTAGCCCCGTCAAGCTTTACATGCAGACTAACGAAAGGATGGTGTATTGTGCGTAAAGGCTATAATCCGTATTTGTTGCCACCTTGGCTGAGAAGAACACGGTTTTATTGTAAAGGTTGTATTCTTCCACTTACGGTGTTTCAATTAATCCGTTTACTCATCGTGCCGACAACGGGTGACTTTTTATTATTTTGCTTACTCGCTTGTCTGTCCTTCTGCTTCTACAAAAATATTATTTGAATGGAAGATCTTTCTCGTCACGTCGTCATCTAGTGAGGCGATGTACAAGAGAAAGTCTTCCATTTCATTATGCACATTTTCAACTGCTCGATCTGCATTTGCAAGAAATTCCATATGTGACGTTGATTCTACAGCGATTTCAGCAGCGACGGGTTGTGCGACAGCGACTTCTTCTTGCACTTCCTGTAAATAAACCGTCCACTCCAAATGTAAACCACCATCGTTTGGCGTAGCCTTTATTTCTGCTACATGTAATTCCAATGTTCCTGTGTACTCTGCAGGCAAATCAACGTTTAACGGCACAGCATATTCGAAATACCCTTTACCATTGTCCACTTCCACGTCATCAATCACGAGCCGTTCTTCCGAAGTACCTGCCACTGGCTTGTCTCCATCAAATACAACATTCGCCGCAATATGATAAATCCCCTGCAAACGAATCGAATCTTCCGTTCGGTCTTCCGTAAACCCAGGCGTCACTTTACATTCAGCAACTTCTGTAAACGCACCATATTCAGCCGGAAAATAAAATGTTTCTTGTACTGTCCATTGATGTCTAGTCAATCCACTTCACTCCTTTTCTTAACTCAGGCTATTATATGAAGCGAGTAGAGAGTTTAGAAGGAAAACGTAAAACAGTACGGGAAGTAAAACTGACGGAGATGACGGCAACCGAGCTATTTAATGATCGGTTCGCGCTATTCCAATGGCTAACCGCGCTATTCAACGACCGGACCGCGCCATTCCAATGGCTAACCGAGCTATTCCAAAGACTAACCGCGCTATTCAACGCACAAACCGCGCCATTCCAATGGCTAAACGCGCTATACAACGACCAAACCGCGCCATTCCATGCATAATTACCTTACAGTAGACAGTATAAGAAAGCGCTCCTAAAGGACAGACTACATCCTGAGGAGTGAGATCATGACTAGAAAAACGTATGAATATGAACTGAAAAAGAAAGTGGTGGAGCTTTATTTTGAAGGGCATGCCGC
>NZ_JAPMIW010000020.1:0-54267 GCF_033088395.1 Sporosarcina sp. GW1-11
ACAACAGCTGGCTTCCAGACGTGGAAGTCATGCCTGTGGAGGCTCCATGTCAAGTCGCCCTTTTGATAGAAATAGCAACGGAATAAACAAGCGGAAAGAGAATAGTGAGCGGTTTCTAAAGATGTCTACTTGACAGGGTGTAAGGCAGATCCACGCCCACGCTCATAGAACTGTCCTTCACGCTCATAGAACCCACCCCCGCGCTCATAGGATGGGCCTTCACGCTCATAGGATCCACGCCCGCGCTCATAGAACTGTCCTTCACGCTCATAGGATCCGCCCCCGCGCTCATAAAACTGGCCTCCACGCTCATAGGATGGGTCCCCGCGCTCATAGAACCCGCCCCCACGCTCATAGAACTGTCCTTCACGCTCATAGGATCCACGCCCACGCTCATAGAACTGTCCTTCACGCTCATAGAACCCGCCCCCGCGCTCATAGGATGGGCCTTCACGCTCATAGGATCCACGCCCACGCTCATAGAACTGTCCTTCACGCTCATAGAACCCGCCCCCGCGCTCATAGGATGGGCCTTCACGCTCATAGGATCCACGCCCGCGCTCATAGAACTGTCCTTCACGCTCATAGGATCCGCCCCCGCGCTCATAGAACTGTCCTTCACGCTCATAGAACCCACCCCCGCGCTCATAGAACTGTCCTTCACGCTCATAGGATCCACGCCCACGCTCATAGAACCCACCCCCACGCTCACAAACCCCCACTCAAAATAGAATTTCAGATAATTACAAATTCCCTTAACACCTTCTATACTCTCGCCACTTGTGATAAAGTTATTTTGTTTCAGTTAGACAGATGTGTATATGAGGAGGACGTATTGTGAAGTTTAAATTAGGACTTATTTGGCGTATTTTGATTGCCATTGCGTTAGCGATTGGGCTTGGTTTGCTGTTACCCGCTATTCATGAGGGGTTTGCTCATTGGTTCGTTAGGTTAGCAGCTACATTTAATATGTTGTTTGGCGGATTCTTGAACTTTATCGTGCCATTGATCATTATTGCGTTCATTGCACCAAGTATTGCGAAGCTCGGAGTAGGATCAGGTAAGTTGCTTGGTATGTCTGCAGCATTTGCCTATGGTTCTACAATCATTGCAGGACTACTAGCATTTTTTGTGGCAACTACGATTTTGCCGAACTTTATTCATCAATCAACAGATACAGAGATTGCGGAAGGCGCACGGGAGGCAGGCAAAGCATTCTTCCAAGTAGAAATGGATCCAATGATGGGTATTATGACTGCGCTTTTACTGGCGTTTCTGCTAGGTATCGGTATGGCGGCGATTAAAGGAAAGACGATGCTGTCGTTTTTCGATGAGTTTAATCTCATTATTGATAAAGCCATTTCGGTCGTTATTATCCCTCTATTGCCGTTTCATATTTTCGGGATCTTCTTGAATATGACGTACACTGGGGAAGTAGCGAATGTGCTTTCAGTCTTTGTATTAGTCTTCATTATGATCATCGCGCTTCATTTGATCATGCTGACGTTCCAGTACACCGTGGCGGGTACGTTGAATAAGCGCAATCCATTTGTGCTAATGAAAACGATGTTGCCGGCGTATTTAACAGCGATTGGTACGCAGTCTTCAGCAGCGACGATTCCAGTTACGCTTCGTCAGGCGAAGAAAACAGGTGCGTCTGAGCGAGTGACGAACTTTTCGATTCCTCTATTCGCAACGATTCACTTGTCAGGTAGTACTATCACAATCGTTTCTTGTTCAATCGGTGTCATGCTGATGAACGGTTTCGATATTAGCTTTGGCAGCTACTTGCAATTTATCTTCATGTTAGGCGTCACGATGATTGCAGCTCCAGGGGTACCAGGTGGGGCAGTTGTGGCGGCTACAGGACTTTTGACGACGATGCTCGGCTTTTCAGACGGCATGGTTGCGCTGATGATAGCACTGTATTTAGCACAAGATAGTTTCGGAACAGCAACAAACGTTACAGGTGACGGCGCCCTTGCGATGATCGTTGACCGTTTCACGAAAAAAATATAGTTTATAAAAAAATCGGCGAATGTTGCCGATTTTTTTGTCTGATTCTTATGTACCAATCGTTCATTGATTCTCATTCAATACTAGTCAATTGAAAAATAAATATAATGTGAAACACTCTGAGCCGCGCCAAATCAATGATTTCGCTCTTGATATGTAGTGGTTCTTAATGATTTGCAACTCACTCTAATATGGGTTAAGATTAGAATGATACTAAATAGAGAATGGCTACCCATTCGACGCGATCATACTGGAGGTATTGGAATGGCAACTTTGGAAATTAAAGATCTTCATGTCCAAATTGAGGGCAAAGAAATCTTAAAAGGTTTATCCTTAACTATTAATACAAATGAGATCCATGCAATCATGGGACCCAATGGTACGGGGAAATCCACACTTGCATCTGCAATCATGGGGCACCCGAAATATGAAGTTACATCTGGATCTATCACAATCGATGGTGAAGACGTTTTAGCAATGGAAGTTGATGAGCGTGCGTTAGCGGGTCTATTCCTAGCGATGCAATATCCAAGTGAAATTACAGGCGTAACAAACGCTGATTTCCTTCGTTCTGGAATGAACGCACGTCGTGAAGAGGGCGATGAGATTTCATTGATGAAATTCATCCGTGAACTAGATAGCAAAATGGAGTTCCTAGAGATGGACGAAGATATGGCTACTCGCTACTTGAATGAAGGCTTCTCTGGTGGAGAGAAAAAGCGTAACGAAATTCTTCAAATGATGATGTTAAAACCAAAATTTGCAATTTTAGATGAAATTGACTCCGGATTAGATATAGATGCATTGAAAGTCGTTTCTAAAGGAATTAACGAAATGCGCGGCGAAGGTTTCGGCTGCCTAATGATCACTCACTATCAACGTTTGTTGAACTATATCAAACCTGACCAAGTGCATGTTATTATGCAAGGTAAAATTGTTAAATCCGGTGGCGCTGAATTAGCTATGAAGCTTGAAGCGCAAGGCTATGACTGGATTAAAGAAGAACTTGGGATTGAAGATGAGACGGTTGGGGCAGAAGCATAAGAAAGGGGACGACTCAAAATGACGGTTGAAACAACATTGGCATTGACCGAACAAGACGTCCGCTCTTATTCCGCAAACGTGGAGGAAGCTGCTTGGATGGCAGATTTTCGTGCGAACGCTTTAGCGAAAGCAGAAGTGCTTGCAATGCCGAAACCAGATAAAACTAAAATTACTAATTGGAATTTCACGGAATTCCCTTCACATACAGTGGAAAGTTCAATCTACGCTACACTGACGGAATTACCGACAGAAGCGATTGCGTTGATTGATGAAGAAAATCAACAAAACATTTACGTGCAACACAACAATACACCTGCTTTCACCTCATTGTCAGCTGAACTTCAGGCACAAGGCGTGATCTTGACGGATATCTTTACAGCGACTCGTGAACATAGTGAGTTAGTGAAAAAATATTTAATGACTGACGGAGTAAAAGTGGATGAGCATAAACTAACAGCTCTTCACGCAGCGTTGATTAACGGTGGGGTATTTGTTTACGTACCTAAAAACGTTGTCATTGAAGATCCACTTCAAGTGCTATTCATTCACGACGATGAAAAAGCTTCATTGTTTAACCATGTACTAATCGTTGCAGAAGCGAATAGTTCAATTACTTACGTAGAAACCTACCTTTCTACAATGGAGCATGCAGAAGGACAAGTAAATATCGTGTCTGAAGTATTCGCTCATGATAATGCTAAAGTCGTCTACGGTGCAGTTGACGTACTTGCAGAAGGTTTGACAACATACGTCAATCGTCGCGGCGTTACAGGGACACATGCGCGTATCGAGTGGGCACTTGGCTTGATGAATGATGGCAATACCATTTCAGAAAATATTACACACTTGGTCGGAAACGGCTCATCTAGTGATATGAAAACAGTGGTCGTTGGACGTGGAAGCCAGAAGCAAAACTTCACTTCCGAAATCGTTCATTGGGGACTGGATACAGACGGTTTCATCTTGAAGCATGGTGTGATGAAAGAATCAGCTTCAGCAATTTTTAACGGAATTGGCCGTATCGCAAAAGGTGCAACTCGTTCAAACGCTGTACAGGAATCTCGTATTCTAATGTTGAGTGAAAGAGGACGTGGAGACGCGAACCCAATTTTACTTATCGATGAAAATGATGTAACAGCAGGTCACGCTGCTTCAGTAGGTAGAGTAGATCCGATGCAGATGTACTATCTAATGAGCCGCGGGATTTCAAAGGAAGAAGCAGAACGCCTCATCATTCATGGATTTTTAGCGCCAGTGGTCAGCAAATTGCCAATCGCAGGTGTTAGAAAGCAATTGACGGAGGTTATTGAAAGGAAAGTGCGCTAATGCTCAGTAAAGACATCCGCAATCATTTCCCTATATTAGATCAGGAAATTAATGGTCATCCACTCGTGTACTTGGATAGTGCGGCAACATCGCAAAAACCTGTCCAAGTCATCGAAGCACTCGATCGCTACTATCGCTTAGATAACTCCAACGTTCACCGCGGTGTGCATACACTTGGAAATCGTGCGACAGATGGTTATGAAGGCGCGCGTGAAAAAGTTCGTAAATTTATCAATGCAAAATCCACGCAAGAAATTATTTTCGTGCGCGGTACAACAACAGCATTAAATACAGTCGCTCAAAGCTATGGCCGTGCTAATGTCGCGGAAGGTGATGAAATTGTTATCACGCATATGGAGCATCACTCCAATATCATTCCGTGGCAACAATTAGCTAAAGAAACAGGCGCTGTGTTGAAATATATTGATTTAGAAGAAGACGGTACACTGTCGCTTGAGAAAGTACGTGAGACGATTACAAATCGTACAAAAATCGTATCGATCATGTATGTGTCAAACGTTCTCGGCACGATGAACCCGATTGAAGAAATTACAAAAATTGCCCATGAACATGGCGCGATTATGTGTGTGGATGCGGCGCAAGCAGCACCACACGTAAAATTAGATGTACAAAAACTAGATTGCGATTTCCTAGCATTTTCCGGACATAAAATGTGTGGACCTACCGGAATCGGTGTTCTTTACGGTAAAAAGGAATTGTTGAACGCAATGGAGCCAGTAGAATTCGGTGGCGAGATGATTGATTTCGTCGGTTTATACGAATCTACTTGGAAGGAACTACCTTGGAAATTTGAAGGTGGTACACCAATCATTGCAGGGGCAATCGGACTCGGTGCAGCGATCGACTTCTTGGAAGAAATCGGTTTGGACGCTATTGAACAGCATGAACATGAATTGGCTGGCTATGCGATGGAAAAAATGTCTGAAATCGACGGTTTGACTATTTATGGTCCGACTGATCCTAAAAAACGTGCAGGGCTAGTTACATTCAACTTGAATGATGTTCACCCACACGACGTCGCAACTGTACTCGATATGAATGGAATTGCTGTACGTGCAGGTCATCACTGTGCACAGCCATTGATGAAATGGCTAGAATGTTCATCGACCGCACGCGCAAGTTTTTATCTATATAACACCACGGATGACGTAGACCGCCTCGTGGAAGGACTTCGCACAACAAAGGAGTATTTTAACGATGTCTACTAACAAACTTGACCAGCTGTATCGTTCAGTCATTATGGATCATTATAAAAACCCGAAAAACAAAGGGATTCTTGAAAGTGGCAATGTCACAATCGACATGAACAACCCCACTTGCGGTGATGTCATTCATTTAACAATGAACGTGGAAGACAATATTGTTAAAGAAGTGAAGTTTGAAGGGGAAGGGTGTTCCATTTCGATGGCATCTGCTTCCATGATGACACAAATGATCAAAGGCAAAACGACAGAAGAAGCAGTAAAATTAGCTCACACCTTTTCAGATATGATGTTAGGCAAAGATTTGGATGATTCGATTGAACTTGATGACCTAGAAGCATTGTCGGGTGTCGCACAATTCCCTGCCCGCATTAAATGTGCTACATTGAGCTGGAAGGCGATGGAAAAGGGAGTCTCTGGTGAGTCGCAGTGACCTTGGCCATAGTACGAGCAATTACGGGACGGAGGAATAATAATGGCGAAACAAATGCCTGAAATCGGCGATTATAAATATGGTTTCCATGACAAAGACGTATCTGTATTCCGTTCAGAACGTGGACTGACACGTGAAATAGTGGAAGAAATCTCTAGTATGAAAGACGAACCACAATGGATGTTGGATTACCGTTTGAAATCACTCGAAATTTTCTATAGCAAGCCGATGCCACAGTGGGGCGGAGACTTGAAATCATTGAATTTTGATGAGATCACATATTACGTAAAACCATCTGAAGCTACAGAACGTTCTTGGGATGAAGTACCTGAAGAAATCAAGCGTACGTTTGACAAACTAGGTATTCCTGAAGCAGAACAAAAGTACTTGGCAGGTGTATCTGCACAGTATGAATCTGAAGTGGTTTACCACAATATGAAAGAAGAACTTACAGATCTCGGTATCGTCTTTAAAGATACAGATTCCGCACTTCGTGAAAATGAAGAGTTATTCAAAAAATATTGGGGTACGGTTATTCCGAACTCAGACAATAAATTCTCAGCGTTAAACTCTGCGGTATGGTCCGGTGGGTCTTTCATCTATGTACCACCTGGCGTCAAAGTAGAAACGCCGCTACAAGCGTATTTCCGTATCAACTCGGAAAACATGGGACAGTTCGAGCGTACACTTATCATCGTAGACGAAGGCGCAAGCGTTCACTACGTAGAAGGATGTACAGCACCGGTTTACACAACGAACTCATTGCATAGTGCGGTCGTTGAGATCATCATCAAAAAAGACGCATATTGCCGTTATACGACGATCCAAAACTGGGCGAACAACGTCTACAACTTGGTAACGAAGCGTGCAGTATGTGAAGCAAACGCGACAATGGAATGGATCGACGGCAACATCGGTTCTAAGTTAACGATGAAGTACCCAGCGGTCATCTTAAAAGGTGAAGGCGCACGTGGTTTAACATTATCCATCGCATTGGCTGGCAAAGGCCAACACCAAGACGCAGGTGCGAAAATGATGCACTTAGCTCCAAACACATCTTCAACGATTGTATCCAAATCAATCGCTCAACACGGCGGAAAAGTAACGTATCGCGGAATTGTCCACTTCGGACGTAAAGCGGACGGCGCGCGTGCGAACATTGAATGTGATACATTGATCATGGATAAGCAATCAACTTCTGATACAATTCCGTACAATGAAATTTTGAATGACAATATTTCATTGGAACACGAAGCAAAAGTATCAAAAGTTTCGGAAGAGCAGCTCTTCTATTTGATGAGCCGCGGAATTCCTGAACTAGAAGCGACTGAAATGATCGTTATGGGCTTCATTGAACCATTCACAAAAGAACTACCGATGGAATATGCGGTAGAGATGAACCGCTTGATTAAATTCGAGATGGAAGGTTCTATCGGATAATGCAACAAAACCCTGCCAGACGCGGCAGGGTTTTTCTTATTGGAAACAAAAGAATTCATATTTTTAGGTTTTAACGTTCATCCTTATTTTTCTTCACAACAGCAATCGTACATCTTGAAACACTGATTAATTTACCTTCTTCATCAGTTATTTGGATCTCCCATACCATGGATGTGCGACCTCTATGAAAAGGGACGGCAGTTGCGGTAACGACGCCATCTTTTTTACTTCTTATATGGTTTGCGTTTATTTCCAGACCTACTGGATAATGAGTCTCTAGATTTAGGTTCAAGGCAGCGGCTATGCTGGCAGCCGTTTCAGCAAGAGCGACTGAAGCACCTCCGTGCAATAATCCCATCGGCTGGATAGTTTTTGGTCCTACAGGCATTTCGCATACTACCTTGTCAGGTCCCGCCTCTTTGAATGTAATTCCTAATGCGCCAATAAGTGTCTCGTCCAAATCATTTTCAAATAATAAATTAAGTACTTTCATAATTTCCTCTCCCTTCTATTTGATGAATACTGTCGCTTCGTTCACTTTCTAGATATGTAACAATGTTTTTCACGTAAATAGCCATCTAACACTATGCATGTGTCGGTGTGGAAATGAACAACCATGCTAGTAAATCTAACTTTCAAATAAGTATCTGTACATGTACAATAGTAGAGTGTATAGATAATTTGTCAAGAATAACTGAAAAGATAGATAATTTTCTCGTTGGGAAAGGAGAAAGGCTCATGAAAAGTAATTTAGATCAGAACCAAGCCGATCATATTATCCAAGTTTGTGCGTGTGCAAACCTTCGAACAGTAACAGGATCTCTGACGCAGCTATACAATAAGCTGTTAAAACCTACTGGATTAAAAATCACCCAATACTATATGCTCGGGAATATTTATACCTCTCCAAATCTTTCGATTAGTAAACTGGGGGAGATTATGTTGCTCGATCAAACAACAGTAACCCGGAATTTGAATATTCTTAAGGACTCCGGCTATGTCAAAGTTAAGAGAGCTGAGTATGATTCTCGAACAAAAGTGGTTACTATCACAGAGTTGGGGTATGAGAAATTAAATCATGCGACACCCATCTGGATGCAAGTACAAGAACAGATTGAAGGCTCTATCGGAAATGAAGAATATATGAATTTATTAAACAAACTAGGGGAATTGCAGAAAGCGATAGACAATTATGAAAGTTAAGTAGCAGGAAATGTGTGAGCTGGTACTATATTTAAAATGGGGTCAGCTATCTTCATGCGGAAATATAAAGATTGATTCATAAATTGATTGACAAGTTGGAAAAATCAAGTAAAATACATGCATATACATGTATTGTGAAGTTGCTTACAGTATTCTAGATTCTTTGAAGGATAGTATTTTTGCAGAATTACCGAAAGAAAGTATTTGGTTATATACTTTCCAAGAGAAATTTGTAGAGGGATAATTGAAAACGTTTACAAACGAAGGGGAGTGTTCATGATGAATGTACTGGAACTGAAAAAGAGTATGAGTCTTCCGGTGATTGCTTCACCAATGTTTATTATTAGTAATCCTAAAACGGTAATTGCGCAGTGTAAAGCAGGAATTATCGGCTCTATGCCGGCTCTGAATGCTAGGCCGACATCTCAATTCGATGAGTGGCTGGCAGAGATTACGGAAGAATTAGCAGACTATAATGCAAAAAATCCAGATAAACCGGCAGCACCGTTTGCGATTAACCAAATCGTTCACCGGTCAAATGAAAGACTTCAAGAAGATATGGAGATTTGTGTGAAGTATAAGGTTCCAATCCTTATTACATCTCTTGGGGCGCGAGAAGAGGTCTATCAAGCTGCTCATAGCTATGGTGGGATTGTCTTGCATGATGTAATTAATAATATGTTCGCGAAGAAAGCAATTGAAAAAGGTGCAGATGGTTTAATCGCTATAGCCGCAGGAGCAGGGGGGCATGCAGGCTTGAAAAGTCCGTTTGCTCTCATTCAGGAAATTCGTGAATGGTTTGATGGTCCATTGGCGCTCGGAGGTTCAATTGCAACCGGAGGAAGTGTTTTAGCAGCGGAAGCAATGGGGGCGGACTTTGCTTATATTGGGTCACCGTTTATTGCTACTGAAGAAGCAAGAGCTGCTGAAGAATACAAGCAGGCAATTGTAGACGCAAATTCCGATGATATCGTGTACAGCAACTATTTCACTGGTGTACACGGGAATTATTTAGCTCCGTCCATTCGTGCTTCTGGCTTGGATCCAGACAACTTGCCGGAAAGTGATCCGACGAAAATGAATTTTGGTGGAGATGCCGGAAAAAAAGCCTGGAAAGATATTTGGGGATGCGGCCAAGGAATTGGTGTAATCGACAAAGTACAGCCTACAAAAGACTATGTCGCCCAATTAGTGCACCAATACAATCAAGCGAAAGATAAATTAGTAGGCGACAAGGTGAACACATCAAGCAGATAATTTTGGAAACGCACGTTATTCAGTGATTCAATCAAATGAAATGCAAAGTGGATTATGAGCTCATAACTGACGTCTTTCCTTTCGTTGAACGATATAAAACTATCGAAAATTTTATATAGAAGAAACCGAAGTGTCATTTTTGATACTTCGGTTTCTTCTATATGTATTACGTGGGAATAGTCTTGAGGTTGAAGTGAGTTCGTCTCTTTGATGTTGCAACGACGCTACGCCCATTACATTCAGGAAACTAATTAGTTGCTTGTATACCAACGGGGGTATATAATGTAAGTACAAACTAATAGAAAAGGGGATTTATTTGTGACAGCAAAAGCAACGGTTTATGTTTCATCCACTTGCCCATATTGTACGATGATGACGAATTATTTAGATGAGATCCATGTACCTTATGAAACAATCAATGTTTCGACGGATCCAGAGGCGGGTCAGCGTTTAGTGCAAACTACCGGCCAGATGGGAGTTCCGCAAACAGAGTTAAACGGTCAATGGATTTTAGGGTTTGATCCGGCAGGCGTGAAAGCTGCATTAGACGCATGAATTGGATTAAACGACTTTTCGTTTGCAGGACGTGCACCTTGGAAACGTCAGAGGAACTAGAGAAAAAGTTCTTTCCCCGCTTCTGCATCGGTCATGTAGCATTCGCGGCAATGGGCGTGTTCCTAGTCATCATGGAATTGACTCACTAATAAGAGGAGGCCACAACAATGGGTGGTTGGATTTTATTTGCGCTCGTCGTCGTATTTTTCATTTGGCGAATGAAGCCAGCAAAAGGTGTACGCACCATATCAACGGATGAACTGAAAAATCTGTTGAGAGACAAGAACGTTCAGTTTGTAGATGTGCGAACACCAGCAGAATATAAAGGACGACATATTAAAAAGTTTAACAATATACCTTTGAACGAGTTAAATAGCAAAGTCGCCAGTTTGAAGAAAGATCAGGAAGTAGTAGTTATTTGTCAAAGCGGTATGCGTAGTTTAAAAGCAGCCGGCCAATTGAAAAAGGCGGGATTTACGAACGTCACGAATGTTCGTGGTGGAATGAGTGCATGGCAAGGCTGAATAGAGAAGCATTTCGGGGGGATTGCCCGAGATGCTTTTTTTGTGGGGAGGAGAGTGGTCTATGATCGTTAGAGTGGGTTTAATGATCGCTTGAGGGAGTTCTATGAGCGTTGTGGCGGGTTCTATGATCGGTTGGGGTGTTTCTATGAGCGTTGGTCCGGGTTCTATGATCGCTTGAGGGAGTTCTATGAGCGTTGTGGCGGGTTCTATGATCGGTTGGGGTGTTTCTATGAGCGTTGGTCCGGGTTCTATGATCGCTTGGGGAGTTCTATGAGCGTTGAGCCGGGTTCTATGATCGCTTGAGGTGTTTCTATGAGCGTTGAGCCGGGTTCTATGATCGCTAGAGGGAGTTCTATGAGCGTTGTGGCGGGTTCTATGATCGGTTGGGGTGTTTCTATGAGCGTTGGTCCGGGTTCTATGATCGCTTGAGGTGTTTCTATGAGCGTTGGTCCGGGTTCTATGATCGCTTGAGGTGTTTCTATGAGCGTTGGTCCGGGTTCTATGATCGGTTGGGGTGTTTCTATGAGCGTTGAGCCGGGTTCTATGATCGGTTGGGGTGTTTCTATGAGCGTTGATCCCGGGTTCTATGATCGGTTGGGGTGTTTCAATGAGCGTTGGGGCGGGTTCTATGATCGCTTGAGGGAGTTCTATGAGCGTTGATCCGGCTTCTATGATCGCTTGAGGTGTTTCTATGAGCGTTGAGTCGTGGTATCCAATAGATTGCCCACCGCGTTTCTACAATCACCCACCATGCTTACTAAGTCACCTCCAAATCAAAAGCATCGATTTTTCCGAAAATACATAGGATATGATACACTAAACTAAAGGTAAAAGGAGGGGGCTTTCCATGATTCATGTAGGGTTGACAGGCTGGGGAGACCATCCGAGCCTCTATAATGAAAGTACAGTAGCGAATAAAAAACTAGTAGACTACAGCAAACATTTCCCGATTGTCGAGCTGGACTCGACATTTTACGCGATACAATCTAAAAAAGTGATGGATAAGTGGACTGAGGAAACACCCGCGAATTTCCAATTCATCGTCAAAGCATATCAAGGCATTACAGGACATCAGCGTGGTAAACTACCTTATGATTCTGAAGAAGAGATGTTTTCGCTGTTTAAACTATCGCTGACGTCATTTGCAGAATCTGGTAAACTAGCGATGGTTCTCGTACAGTTTCCTCCGTGGTTTGATTGTCAGAAGGAAAATGTTGATCGCATCCGTTATGTCCAGGAGCAATTGCAGCCGTTGCCGATCGCGGTTGAGTTCCGCCACCAATCGTGGTACTCGCCGGCATACCGCCAGAAGACATTGGATTTTCTTAAAAGCCTAAACATTATCCACGTAGTCTGTGATGAACCGCAAGTAGGGGATGGTAGTGTGCCGCTTGTTCCAGTAGCGACAGATCCGAAAGTGTTGTTGCGTTTGCATGGTCGCAATGACAAAGGCTGGGTCAATACGATGAAAGACAACCAAGCGTGGCGCAAAGTCCGCTATTTATATGATTACAATGAAAAAGAACTTCAAGGAATGCGTGAAATCATCAATACCCTTCAGCGACAAGCGCAAGACGTATTTGTCATTTTTAATAACAACTCCGGTCAGCATGCAGCGAAGAACGCGAAGCAGTTTGCGAGTCTAGTCAACATAAAGTATGGTCAGCCGCTTACGAAGCAGATGGATTTGTTTGAGGAGGATCAGTAATGGAATTTGTAATACTCGCGCTCATTGGATTGGCATCAGGTGTCATCGGCTCAATCGCTGGCCTTGGTGGTGGAACGATCTTAGTACCTGTCACATTATTTGTAGGTCTAAATCTAGGGATGATTCCGGGCATCACGCCACAAAGTGTTGTTGGCTTGTCGGTCATCATGATGATAGCGAATGGACTCGGCTCGACGGTTTCTTATATGAAAGTGAGAACAATCGATTATCGCAGTGCTTTTCTATTTTTCGTCGCAAGTATACCAGGTATCATATTCGGTGCATGGATTAATAAAAGTGTAAGTTTGCAATCATTTAATCTATATTTTGGGATTTTATTGATCGTCTTGTCAACACTATTACTGACAAGGAAATATTTAAAGCCGATACGTTGGTTTGTAGATAACGGTAAAAAGATTAAGTTTACCGATCCACAAGGGAAAACGCATATTTACGGTTATCCAATCTGGTTCGCGATCATCTTGTCACTATTCATCGGGGTAACATCGGGATTATTCGGTATCGGTGGCGGGACAATGGTTGTGCCCGCAATGATTTTGCTATTCCTATTCCCACCACACGTAGCAGTTGCGACTTCGATGCTGATGGTGTTCTTATCTGCTGTCGTGAACTCGATTTCGCATATTTCACTCGGGCATGTGCCGTGGCTCTATACGATTCCTGTTGTACCTGGAGCGTACATTGGAGGGATGTTAGGAGCTTATTTAAATGGCAAAATGAAATCAGAAACACTCGTCTTAGTCATACGCATCATTTTACTCGTCTTTGGATTACGTTCCATTTATGAGGGGATTTGGGGTTGACGTATATGAAAGAAACGGTAACGACGATTCATATTTATCATACGAATGATATACATAGTCATTTCGAAAACTGGCCGCAAATCAAGCGGTTTTTGCAGCAACGGAAAGAGCAAGCTGAAGAAGCGGGAGAAGCTGTTTTTCTATTTGATATCGGTGATCATGTCGATCGATCCCATCCGTTTACAGAAGGTACGGAAGGAAAAGGCAATATCGCTTTATTGAATGAAGCGGGTTATGACGCCGTAACAATCGGTAATAATGAAGGCATTACTATGTCTAAACAAGAGCTGGATTCCTTATATGAAGAAGCTATGTTCGACGTCGTGCTATGTAATTTAAAAGAACTGAACGGGGAGCAGCCTTATTGGTCGAAGTCTTCCAAAATCATGGAAACTACGGATGGCGTGAGAATCGGACTTGTCGGGGCTACTGCGCCCTATAAAGCATTTTACCGTCAACTGGGCTGGGATGTATTGGAACCCCGTGCTGAAATTGGAGAGATTTCTCGCGGGTTGCGGCTAGAAGTGGACGTTATCGTTTGTCTGTCGCATTTAGGTATCAATGAAGATCGTCTGCTCGCTGCTGAATGTCCTGAACTAGATATTATTTTAGGTGGACACACACATCACCTTCTGCAAACGGGTGAATGGTCAGATGATACACTCATTGCAGCAACAGGAAAGTTCGGTCAATACGTTGGGCATATACGAGTGGATATTGATCGCTTAACAAATCAAGTCGTCCATATGGAAGCGGAAGTATTTCCTACCGACACAATGGAGCGAACGGTAGAAGATGTGAAAGAAATCAACAGCTATATCACAGCGGGTGATCAAGCATTACAGGTGCCGGTATTTTATAATCCATCACCACTAGCCCAACGTCTAACAGGAGATAGCCCATTGTCTTCATTTTTCGGACGTGCGCTACTTGCTTATACGAAAGCCGATTGTGCGCTTTTCAATGCGGGGATTTTCCTTGGTAGTTTAGACGAAGGTTGGGTAACGAAAGGCAGTTTACATTCATTACTGCCACATCCGATTAATCCATGTATCGTACAATTGGACGGTGCGGATTTACTAGAAATCTATGAACAATCACTCAATCCGAAATGGACAGAGCTTGAAATTAAAGGTCTCGGTTTTCGTGGAACGTTCATGGGCAGCATGATACATGAACATTTATTCCGCAATTATGAAGGACAATTATTTGCGGGCAATCGGCTAGTAAAACCTGGTGAAAACTATTCACTCGCAACACTTGATATGTTCACATTCGGCTACTTCTTTCCGCTGTTGAAAGAAGCGCCAAAACAATATATCATGCCCGAAATGATTCGTGATATACTTGGCTGGTATGGAAAAAAATATTTCAATGAATAACAGAATGTACGCCTCCCGCTTCGCATAAAGTGAAGCAGGAGGCGTTTTTATGCGGTTTTATACTAATCACCAACGACCGAGAAAAAATCGTCAGGCGAAAAATATCCTGCGTTTTATCATTCCAACTATTTTTGTGGCAGTGGCCTTGTTTTTTTATATAGTCAATAAACAGCTGACTCCTATTTATACACAATATGCGGAAGTACAAACACAGAAAATAGCGAGTCACGTCATTAGCCAAGCAATTAAATCGCGTTCGACAAGTGTTTATGACGTCAATGACATTATAGAAAACGTGCCGGATGACTCGAAAGATACTGTCACAACGAAGTTTAATGCAGATATTATTGGTCATGTGATGGCTGAAATTCATCAATTAGTGGAAGATCATTTAGAACGTGCGGAAGGTGGGGAGTTAGATATGTTACCACCACTTGGAGAGTTAGAATATAACCCTGATATGACAGCAAAAGGTCAAGGAATTGTTTTCTTCGTTCCACTCGGGCAAGCGACGAATATTCCGTTGATCGGTAATTTAGGTCCGAAAATACCCATTCGCTTCCATGTCGTCGGTGATGTCCATGCTACAGTAGATACGAAAATCACTGAATTTGGTATTAATAATGCACATGTAGAAGTCAATGTCATTATCCAAGTTAATGTCCAGATTATCGTACCGCTCGCAACGAGTAAAAGTGTCGTAGAGCAAAGGATTCCAGTAGCTATAGGATTAATCAGAGGAAAAGTTCCACAAATTTATTCGAAAGGGGAGCAGTTGCCTGCACAGATCGAAGTACCATTGCAGGATCTGGAGTAAATGAGTGTTGTGTACAATGTCGATTATTGCTACACTTGTTACTAGAAGAATATCGAGACTACCGTAGAGGCTGCATAGTTTATAAGTAATTTGCGAGAGAGTGACGTCTAAGACCGCGAGTGAAAGGAAGCGATGCCGAAGTTTGGGAAGGGTCCACTTCCCAAGTTGGGGTCATTTCGAAGAGGAATGGCACTGTCATACAGCGATAATGTATGGAGAGCTACAACCGCCAGATGATCCGCACACATTGATGATATGCAGATGCACTGCACAGCCGACTCCTACTCGTTAGTTACAACTTGTTGGAGTCGGCTTTCGTTTGACCTTTTTACATGTTCGATAGAATCTGCAACTAGAAAAAGGAGGAATTACTATGATTGGAACATGGGTTTCCATATTACCTCCTGTAGTCGCCATTGTGATGGTGTTGGTGACGAGGAGAGTGTTATTATCTTTAGGCGCTGGGATTCTTACAGCCGCTTTACTCATCGCTGAATTTGCCCCAACAGAAACATTAAAGGGCGTTTGGACGGCGATGACAATTTCGTTTTGGGATGATGGCCTAAATACGTATAATATATTCATCATGCTATTTTTATTGCTACTTGGAGTGATTACAGCATTCGTTAGTTTGTCGGGAGGAAGTGCGGCATTTGCGCGCTGGGCTGTTACACGCATTCGGACGAAACGTGGTGCGAAGTTGCTGACGATGATTCTAGGAATTGCGATTTTCGTAGATGATTACTTTAATGCACTTGCGGTCGGACAGATTGCACGACCAATTACAGATCAACACAAGATTTCACGTGCGAAATTGGCCTATTTTATTGATTCTACATCTGCGCCAATTTGTGTAGTGTCACCGATTTCGAGCTGGGGGGCATTCTTGATTGGACAATTGGCAATCATTCTAGGAACAACCGCAGCGGTTAGCTATTCACCGTTGACGGCGTTTATCATGATGGCACCGATGAATTTCTACGTCATTGCGACATTATCGATAGTATTCTTCTTCGCTTGGACGAATAATGACTTCTTTGAAATGAAGAAGCATGAAGATCGTGCAAACAAAGAAGGTGAATTATTTGATCCGGCAAAAGAAATTCCAGGTCAATTAAAGGAAGAGTTTCCTGAACATACGCACGGAAAAGTACGTGATTTAGTGTTGCCGATCGTGACGTTAATCTTTGTGACGCTAGGTATGATGATTTTCACAGGCTATAAAGAAGCAGGCGTATTCGATATTTGGGCTATTTTCGAAAATACGGACGTACCAAAGTCATTAGTAGTAGGTGGCGTCACAGCGACTCTGCTTGCGATGCTATTATATGTAGCTCAAATGAAGGATAATGAAACAGCGAGTGCTTCGTGGATGGGCCGCGCGTTTGTTAGCGGATTGAGAGCGATGATGCCAGCGATTCTAATTTTAATTTTCGCATGGGGGTTAACGGAATTAATTGCTACGCTAGATACGGGATTATTCTTATCACAAACCGTGGAACGATTAAATATTCCAGTAGCATTCTTACCAGTCCTGATTTTTATATTAGCTGGGCTGATGGCATTCTCTACGGGAACATCTTGGGGTTCATTTGGAATACTGATGCCGATTGCAGGTACGATCATGGTGAACGCGGCACCAGAGCTATTATTACCAGCATTAGCAGCGGTGCTAGCTGGAGCGGTATTTGGCGATCACTGTTCACCGATTTCAGATACAACGATTCTTTCGTCTACAGGAGCAGGCTGTAATCATATGGATCACGTAGCGACTCAATTGCCATATGCATTAGTTGCGGCAAGTGTGGCGACTACAGGGTACTTCGTTCTTGGGTTAACAGGTTCTGTGTGGATTGGATTAGTAGCAGTTATTATTGTCTTAATAGTATTATTTACGTTCTGGAGTATAAAAGGAAAACGAAGCGAAGCCAGTACAATATAAAATTACAACAGTAGACTAAGAGTGGTGTGCACATCATTCTTAGTCTAAATTTGTTTTGACATCTATGAATCACCTGTTTATACTAAATATACAGAACTCGAGTTGTCAGAATAAATAAAATGGTGATAAGTTTTGTAAAATAACAAAAAGAGAGGAGAAAGGTGTATGGAAAATCGTTCACAGTGGGGAACGAGAGCCGGTTTTATATTGGCTGCAGTTGGTTCGGCAATCGGACTAGGTAATATTTGGCGCTTTCCGTATGTTGCATATGAGAATGGCGGCGGCGCATTTTTCATCCCGTATTTATTTGCACTTTTAACAGCCGGAATACCTATTCTTATCATGGAGTTCACAATCGGTCATAAGTATCGTGGATCGGCACCACTTTCTTTCTTCCGATTAAATGGAAGGAAGACAGAGTTTCTAGGTTGGTGGGGGATTTTCGTATCCTTCGTTATTTCTACTTACTACGCGGTTATCATTGCATGGGCAATGAAGTACACGATTTATTCATTTAGTTTATCGTGGGGCGATAAGCCACAAGACTTTTTCTTCGGGGATGTCCTAAAATTAGCAGATAATCCAGGAGATGTTGGCGGATTAGTTGGAGGCGTAGCTCTTCCTTTACTACTCGTTTGGGTCATTTGTTACATCATCTTGCTAGGCGGAGTTAAAAGAGGGATCGAGCTTGCAAATCGAATATTTATTCCTGTCCTATTTATTCTCTTTTTATTCGTCGTGATCCGTGCGATTACACTTGATGGAGCGATGGTAGGTTTGGATGCATTCTTCAAACCAGATGTAGATAAGTTATTGAATCCACGTGTGTGGGTTGCAGCTTATGGACATATCTTCTTCAGTCTATCCATCGCGTTTGCTATTATGATTACGTATTCCAGTTATTTGCCGAAAAAGTCGGACATAACAAACAATGCTTTCATCACAGGCTTTGCGAACTCATCTGTTGAATTATTAGCAGGTATCGGAGTGTTTGCGGTACTAGGATTCATGGCAACTACACAAGGAGTAGACGTGGGGGATGTAGCAACTGCTGGAGTAGGTCTAGCGTTCGTTGTGTTCCCTGAAATCATCAATCAAATGCCAGGATTGAATGGCCTGTTCGGTACATTCTTCTTCCTGTCACTCGTACTTGCAGGGATTACTTCACTCATCTCAATATGTGAAACGTATATCGCAGGTATGTCAGATAAATTCAATATCTCTAGACGTCGTTCCGTAACGATCGGTGTTGGACTATCGGCAGCCATTTCCTTGTTATATGCAACAAATGGCGGTTTATACTTCCTAGACGTAGCAGATTACTTCATCAACCAATTCGGTATTGCGGTCATCGGGCTAGTCGAAGTCATCTTGCTGGCATGGGTATTCAGAAAACTTGGCGTTTTCGAACAACATGCGAATGCCGTATCAGATATTCGTTTAGGCTGGTGGTGGAAAGTTTCCTTAACATTCATCACGCCATTAGTACTTGGTACGATGTTATTCTTCTTGATTAAAGATAATATTGCTGAAAACTACGAAGGGTATCCAACATCGTTCTTATGGACGATTGGATGGCCGGTTGCGATTGGTGCGTTTGTAATGGCAATCGTCTTCACCTCTCTGAAGTGGAAAAACAATACACGTATTTCTACGGATTATGAAGATGACAAAGGAGGACATTAAATGGTTACTGGAATGAGTGGTTCTGCGATTCTCATGATGATCGTTGGCATAATCATTATCTGGGGCGGTCTATTTTTGAGTGTCTTCTATGCCTCTATACTGACGAAATTTAAGAAGAAATTTAAGGTCGAACAGTAAATACAACAAACGTCCGCAACCGGGGAATTGGTTGCGGACGTTTTTTGCTTGTCAGTAAAAGAAAAGAAAAAGTGGGAAGTGAATGTGTGGTTCGGGATTTATGATTTAGGGGCGGACGCTAGTCCTATGGGCGTGGCCTAAGGAAACTTTGCTCCTATCGCTACGCTTTTACTCGCTTACAGGAGAAAACCAGTTTGTGTTGGGTCGTTGATCGAATCTTTTTCGATACTAATTTTCATGAAGGCCAGCTTTCTATCGCCACTGCGGCACGTGGGGGATTGCCTCCCGCCATGAGCCAGCTAGCAAAGGGCGCGCTAGTTGTCTCATGGCTCCGGCCGACCCCGCAGTTGTGCCTACGCTAATGAGTACAGTGTAATTTTGGTCATCTTTTGTACATAGTAAAATTCAAATTAGACTTTAAAAGGAAGCGAAGCGTTGAAAGCACATCTTTGCATTTCGCCCCTTCTATCACTTAAATCCTACACTTAGACTCTACTAATTTGAGACTTCATATGTAGCGATCAAGTAACTTAATGTCTGTTCCCTATTTTTTAAGTCCAAATGAAAGGTCTAAGTCAAAAGCTGAACATTCCCTCGCTATATTCAGAAGAACACATCAGTGAAACGTAGCGCAAGGCGGCGACTCAGGGAGGATTAGCCCGACAGGTGAGACAACCAGGGGAGAGAAGCGACCGGTTGGCTCACCGCGGGCCCTCCTGAACGCGTCCGCCTGGAGCGCAGTGAAACGAGATCTTTGCACATCCCTTTTCAATTATCTACAGCTTCTTAGCACCATCTATAATTGAAGCTTATCGGAATTTATGTTACATTGACATGAGTAGAAACTATGAACAGAATGGAGTCGGTAGCGTTGTCATGTAGACCTGAAACAGGAAGAAAATCAGAGCATGTAAAGAAGCCTGATTGGCTGAAGATTAAGCTGAACACCAATGAGAACTATACAGGTTTAAAGAAATTAATGCGTGAGAAAAATTTACATACAGTTTGTGAAGAGGCACGTTGTCCAAACATCCATGAATGTTGGGGAGAGCGTCGAACAGCAACTTTCATGATTTTAGGAGCTGTATGTACAAGAGCTTGCCGCTTCTGTGCAGTTAAAACGGGCCTACCAAATGAACTGGACACGGCAGAACCAGAGCGCGTGGCAGAATCAGTTGAATTAATGAACTTAAAGCACGTAGTCGTTACAGCAGTAGCACGTGATGACTTGAAAGATGGCGGATCTGCTATTTTTGCGGAGACAATTCGTGCAATTCGTCGTAGAAATCCGTTTACGACGATTGAAGTATTGCCTTCTGATATGGGTGGCGACCGTGACAATCTACAGCGTTTAATGGATGCAAAACCAGATATTTTAAATCACAATATCGAAACGGTGCGCAGTCTTACACCGAGAATTCGTGCGCGTGCAACGTATGATCGTTCATTGGAATTATTAGCACGTTCAAAAGAAATGTATCCAGAAATTCCTACGAAGTCGTCGTTGATGGTAGGGCTTGGTGAGACTGTGGAAGAAATTATTGAAACAATGGATGATTTGCGTGCACATAACGTGGATATTATGACAATCGGCCAGTATTTACAACCGACAAAAAAACATGCAAAAGTGGTAAAATATTATTCTCCTGATGAGTTTGGTGAATTGCGTAAAATTGCGATGTCTAAAGGGTTCTCTCATTGTGAGGCAGGGCCGCTTGTACGCTCTAGCTATCATGCAGATGAACAAGTGAATGCTGCAGCGAAAGAAAAGCAGCGTCAAGGCGACGAGCAACTGGAACTAGAACGACAAGCGAGCAGTTAAATGGAAGTGAAACAGATGGTCATTTTAGAGAACACACGATATGAAATAGTGGCAGAGTTTCGGGAAGGCTTTGAGGAAGAAGTATTGAACGAACGCTTTAGCGAAGTATTGTTGAAGTATGATTATATTTTGGGCGACTGGGGATACGGACAATTGCGGTTAAAGGGATTTTTTGAAGATCGCAATTCCAAATCTACGTATGAAACGAAAATCAGTACCGTGCAGGATTATATTTATGAATACTGCAACTTCGGTTGTGCCTATTTTATTCTAAAGAAAATAGGTAAAGTGAAACCTGAAACTGAACTAGAAACCGTAGCTGAAAAGAAGATTGAAACACGAGAGAAGGAATAGAATAAAAGCTTCGGGCAATGGCTCGGAGCTTTTATTCGTTTCGTTGAAAATATGGTAAGATAGAGTGAGTACAACATGAGGAGGAAGAGATATTATGTATTTTGTCGATCAAAAACAAATTAGTAAAACACTTGATTATATGGAGCAATTAATCGGAACTTTTGAAAGTGAAAGTAACTGGCATGAAAATGAAGTGAAAAAGCTAGCGGTGGAACGCATTGCACATGGATTGATTGAAGGAATTATCGACGTAGGGAATGCCATGATCGATGGATTTATCATGCGTGATCCTGGGAGTTACGACGATATTATCGATATTTTAGAAGATGAAAAAGTGATTCAAACAAAACAAGCTGTGCCGCTAAAAACATTTATATCCATTCGTCCGATGATCGTCCGTCAATTTACAGAAGTTGAGACCGCAGAAGTGGAAAACTCTATCCGCCAAACAGTGAATGAACTAAAAATGTTCCCACAACAAGTCCGAGATTATTTGACGAATGAATTAGGACCGGTATCTGCATTTTTACCAACGGAGTGACAGCGATGAAATCATATAAAGCGTATTGTCTCGATTTAGATGGGACAATGTATCGTGGAAAAGAACCTATTCAAGAAGCTGTAGATTTCGTGTCTCGCTGTCAGGCACAGGGCGCAGAGACATATTTTATTACGAATAATGCAGCATATACTCGATCGGAACAGCAACAGAAATTAGCAGGCTTCGGTGTACAAACGGACATTGAGTATATTATGAATTCTCCGATGGCTCTGGCTAAATACTGCAAACAGCAGTATCCAGGTGCACGCGTGATGATGATTGGTGAAGAAGGACTAGAAGAAGCGTTAGCGGCAGAGCAGATTACCGTCACAACGACGAATCCAGACGTTGTAATGATGGGTCTCGACCGTCAGATTACGTATAGTAAGCTGTCAGAAGCTTGTCTTGCGATTCGCAACGGTGCGCATTTCTTAGGGGCTAACCCTGATTATAGGTTTCCTACTGAAAGAGGGCTCGTACCAGGCAATGGTTCATTCCTTCAATTGATGGAAGCAGCTACCGACACGAAACCATTTATCGTAGGAAAGCCAGAACCTTTTATGTTGCAGTTCATCCAGCAGCAAGGGAACTACGCAAAAGAAGACATGGTGCTAATTGGTGATAACTACGACACTGATATCTTGGCAGGCATCCGCTACGGCATCGACACAGCCTATGTCTCAACGGGTGTCACGCCAGTCGAAGAACTACTACAAAAGGAAATCCAACCGACCTACGTGCTTTCTACACTTGCTGACTGGGGAGAATGATTTTGTGTGTGATCTGGGCATAATATTTCGCATGGGAGGCTTACCGCGGGCGCTCTTGAACGCGCCAGCTGAGAGCGAAAGTCGTGACTTGAAACGGGTTTTCGATAGCATTGGGAACACATCTTTACCTTAAATCCCCTGCGATAAGCTATAGCAACCTCACTAAATAAAAGACTGTAAATAACTCACCCAAGAGTTTATCTACAGTCTTTTTAGCGTTCATTATATAATTAAAAAAGAGGATTGTCTTCGATGAATTGATAAATGCGTTTAGTCAATTCATCGGGTGTATCCGCTTCGACAAGTTCGCCGTTGACAAGTGCGTATAAGGTATCTGCGCATTTTGTGCAATAACTCAAACAACCATACTCGAGCACATCTATATTCGGGTCTCTTTCCAAAGTTTCAAATACCGGATAGGCTCCATTCGCCAAATTACTAATACAAAACTCCACGATGGGATTCATCTTTCTCACCTCGCCTACTAGAAATGGTACTCTTTTTTAAGTAGTCCGTCAATGAGTAGACATATTGTGAAAGGAATCACAAACTGATATACTTACAAATGAGGTTTAATCGAAAAATTGACATTACACATAGAAGGAGAACATTATGAGGAAATTACTATTATTAGGTGCCGGTTATGGTAATATGCGAATATTACTACGTCTACTGAATAAAGAACTACCAAGCGATATTGAAATAACGCTCGTGGACAGAACGCCATTCCATAGTCTGAAAACAGAATTTTATGCATTGGCAGCGGGAACGGCTCCTGATTCGGATATGCGAGTGGCGATTCCTACTCATCCGCAATTAACAGTAGTAGAAGGCGAGATTAAAGAAATTAAGCCAGAAGAAAAAGAAGTTGTACTAGTAGATGGACAGACACTTACGTATGATGATCTAGTTATCGGCTTAGGTAGCGTAGATAATTTTCACGGCGTACCAGGTGCAGAAGAGCACACATTAAGCATCCAGACAATCGGTAAGTCTAGAACTACATATCAAACGCTTTTAGGACTAAGTGGTGGAGCTACAGTAGGAATCGTTGGAGCGGGTTTAAGTGGTATTGAATTAGCGAGTGAACTACGTGAAAGTCGACCAGATTTGAAAATTAAACTATTTGACCGCAGTCCGCGTATTTTACGTGATTTCCCAGAACGCTTAAGTAATTTCGTCAAAGGTTGGTTTGATCAAAATGAAGTAGAAGTGGTCGCCAATTCGAATATCACAAAAGTTGGAGAGTTTGCACTTTACAATCATGAAGAGACGATTGAAGTTGACGCGGTCGTTTGGACGGCTGGTATTAAGCCGAGTCAAGTCATTGATGAAATGGCTGTTCAAAAAGACCGTTCCGGACGCGTCGTACTGAACCAATATCATCAAATACCAACGTATCCGAGCGTCTATGTGGTCGGTGATATCGCTGCACTTCCACACGCACCAAGTGCTCAATTAGCGGAAGTGCAAGCGGAACAAATTGTCCAAGTGCTTCGTTTGATTTGGAAAGATCAGCCGCTAATGGCTGAGATGCCAGAGTTGAAACTAAAAGGCTTTATGGGTTCATTAGGGAAGAAGCAAGGATTTGCATATTTGGCGGATCGTACCGTTACCGGTCGAATCGCGCGTTTGATGAAATCCGGTTTACTTTGGATGTACAAATGGCATAATGGCTAAACGTTTCTATAGTGTGAAAATGAACTACTTACCCTTTACTAACCTGATCGGTTATTTGAAGTGGCAGGTAGTTCATTTTTTTGAACATTATTGGTTAATCACAGCATCAGCGAATTCTTTATAAGTTAGTTTTTGGAACTCTTCACGTGTGTAAAGGATACTGGCTAAATCTTTTATTGTTGAATTCTCCTGCTCATCAATTATATTTACCTTGATCAGGATATTCGTTTGTTTAACTTCCGGATGTTCAAATGAGGCTTGCAAAGTTTTGAAAGACCACGTGACAGAAGTAGGTGCAATTGAAACTTCATCCGTTGTGGACGTAATGGTAGAAACCAAAGTTAACAATCCGTCTTCATCGAAAGTTGCTTCATCAATATATTTATTACTGTTTGCTATTTGTTCTTCTATAGGAAGTCTATTTTCTTCTGCTCGTTTATTTTTTGAATCCAAAACCCCTAATACAAAACTAAATAAAGAAATCACTATAAGTACAATGAACCAAAGTCTTTTATAAAGCGGTTTTTTTGTTTCGGTCAATCCTATTCCCCCTATGACTGTTATCCTCTATGATTATATACTAAATCTGTCGAAGTTGATGAAAAGTTTCATAAATTAATTAAAACAAACGAAGTCATCAAAAATCTTGGTGGCTATTTCTATTGCCTTAAAATACATACACTTACTCTTAGGACTTCATAAAATAGTAGGACAGACGTGGGAGGTGAATGAAATGGTTAGAATTGCTTTAGATGCAGGTCATGGCTTATTTACAGCCGGGAAACGTTCGCCGATAGGAGAAAGAGAATGGTTTTTTAATAATCAAGTGTTGCTAGCTTGTGTAGAAAGACTAAAAGAGTATGAAAATGTTTCTCTACTCCGCTTAGATGATGCAAGTGGTAAAATAGATCAGCCATTGGAAAACCGCACCGACCGTGCTAATCAATGGAAGGCAGATGTGTTAATTTCTTTTCATCATAATGCAAATACGGGAAAGTGGGGAAATTGGGGTGGGGTGGAGACATTTGTATATCCTACCGCTAGTAAAACATCATTCCAATTAGCAGAGCTAATTCATCCGAAAGTTGTTCAAGCGATGGGCTTACGCGATCGTGGAATTAAGAAAAGAAATCTGCATATGCTAAGAGAGTCCAATATGCCCGCGATTTTAATTGAAGGTGGCTTTTACGATTCGTTGACCGATATACAAGCGTTACGATCATCCAACAGATTGATAGCGCAAGGAGTGGCGGTCGCGGATGGATTGGCTGCTTACTTTAAGTTGAAGAAAAAAACAGTAGAGATAGGGAACGTTGGAGCGGCCAATCAAACGACGACCGAATACAGATTGGTCACCGGAACCTTTAAGACGAAAGTTGCGGCAGAAAAAGCAGCTGATTTGTTACGCAAAAAGTATGGCTGGACAATTTATATAAAAGACGCCTAACAAAAAGCGACCAGCCAACATGGCGGTCGCACATTTTCTGATAGATATCATTAAAGGCTAGCTCAGTTCTCAATTAATCGACAAAATTATCATTTTATCCTGCATAGTAGCCGTTAGCTTCCATTGCCTGATAAACAGGTTTTAGCTGGATGTGACCTTCTCCGACCATCTCGTTATTGATCATTACGAGTGGATAATAGTACTCATCTTCTCGAATTTTATGCGCAATTTCTTGTTGATACACTTCAGTGATTTTCTGGTCAATATCAATGTACGTAATCGTAAAAGGCTGGTCAGGATACTTTCTTGAAAGAGCAGCTTCAAGCCACTCGTACGTATCTTTAGAAGAAGGGGCATTGACACAGCTTGCGCATTGAATTTCTGCACCGTACACTTCGATTATTACAGGTAATTGTGACAAAAAAATCAATCCTCCGATTCATTATTGGATTTTTTCTGCTCGGCAGTTTATAATAAGTATAAGGAAAGGAGAGATCGATTACAATGACAACAGATTTGAAATTATATGAGCCGGTAAAAGAAGTTCTAGATAAATTACGCCCATTCCTATTGCGCGATGGAGGGGACTGCGAACTTGTGGACATTGACGAAGGGATCGTCAAATTGCGTTTACTCGGTGCATGCGGTACGTGCCCAAGCTCAACGATCACATTAAAAGCAGGTATTGAACGTGCGTTACTTGAAGAAGTTCCAGGTGTCGTAGAGGTAGAACAGGTCTTTTAATTTCCTACCTATTATTTTGAAAGCCGTGTAAAGAAGTGAAACCTTCTCTGCACGGCTTTCCTTATTTTGCTAGTGTGTTGGTAGCTTCATCTTCGCGAATTTCTTGCCAACGATCTTTAGCCAATTGGATAATGTTCGGTTCAGTAGATCTCTTTTGAGCTTCTATTACCCGCGAGAAGTTTCTAATCGCTTCTGGTCGATCCTCAATGCGCCATGAAAGCTCGGCAATGAGATACTGTACACGTGTTTCTGACATTTGTGTACCGACGTGGTCGCCTTCTGAAAAGGCTTGTATATATAGATCACGCGCAATTCGTATATAGCGCATTTCATTTTCAGTTTCTTTCGATTCTCGATAAATCCATGCGATCCTCAGCATCATACCCGCGATCGTTAAATGCTTTTCTTTTTTGAAATTAGCACTTAAATACGCTAGCTTATAAGTTTGAACGGCTTCTTCTTTTGAGCGCAAATGACCAAATGAGCGACTACGCCATTTAGCAGTAATGTTTTTAGCGATTTTTTCCTTTACGCCTGGACCAAAATAAGGGGAGAAATCATCTGTATAAGCAAAGCCACACTGCGGGCATACAGCAACATTATAAAAAATAGGATTGATTTCCTTATTGATATATATAGGCCTAAAATCACTATCATGTTGTGAAACTCTGACTTGTCTAGAACGGATGCGGGTAGTGGGAAAATGTTCTTTACAGAGCAAACACTGCATCCTTTTTTCGTAAAATGGGCTAATTTCCACTATATTCATTCCTTTCATACCTAAGACTTAGTATACAGAAAAATAGTCCTAGTGTGGAGGAGTTTGTTTGCAATTTGGTGGAAAAGATTGATATGATAGAACAAATCGTGGAAAGTGAGTGAGGTCAATGAACAATCCAGTAGAAATTACAGAAGCAGCAGCATTTCACGTAAAGAAAATGATGACTCATAATGAAGAAGAAGGCTCTTATTTACGCGTTTCCGTCAATGGAGGCGGATGTAGCGGATTAACATACGGACTAGGCTTTACGGCAGAAAAGGAAGAAGATGATGTGTTTTATATGCAACATGGGATTCCTGTACTAGTCAAAGGTGAGGATGCGGCTATTTTAGTCGGTACGAAAGTAGATTATAAAGAATCTTTGATGGGTGGAGGCTTTACAATCGATAATCCGAATGCGATTGCGAACTGTGGATGCGGCACGTCTTTCCGTACGGCTCAAAAAGCAGGAGCACCGGCAGATTGCGAATAAAATAGTAGTTACAAACTCCTTGTATAATTGATTATTTGCACTATTAGAATCCTATTGAAAATAGTGCCCAAAAGGTCTAATATTAAGTAGGAAAAGTTATTTCATATTAAAACTAAATGCCGACATCGCGTAAAACCAATGATTGATCGATTTTACACGTACTCGGCATTTAATAAACTAAAAGGTGGTTTCGATTTACGTGAAAAGGCCGACAATCTTAGTATTGGGTGCAGGTTACGGTGGTTTGATGACCGTTGTTAATTTACAAAAGTCATTGGGGGCAGACGATGCTGATATCGTCTTAATCAACAAAAATGACTATCACTATGAATCTACATGGTTGCACGAAGCAGCAGCCGGTACTCTTACACCAGAGCAAGTTCGTTATGATATTGCTAGTGTAATCAACAACAACAAAGTGAAATTCATCGAAGCAGAAGTTACAGGTATTGATGTAGAAGCGAAAAATGTGAAGACAAACCTTGGTTCGCATACATATGACTACCTTGTAATTGCTCTTGGTTTCGAAGGCGAAACATTCGGTATTAAAGGTCTTGATCAATATGCATTATCTATCGCTAATGTAAAAGCAGCTCGTCAAATTCGTGATCATATGGAATATCAATTCGCTACATGGTCTACGGAAGAAGTAAAAGACGATAGCCGTTTAACAATCATTGTCGGTGGAGCAGGCTTCACAGGTATTGAGTATCTTGGTGAACTAGGAAACCGTGTGCCAGAACTATGTAAAGAATATGACGTACCTGCTAAAAAAGTACGTATCCTTTGCGTAGAAGCAGCACCTATGGTATTACCATCATTCGACCCAGAACTTGTTGAGTATGCAGTTCGTCAATTAGGCGCTAAAGGAGTAGAATTCTCAATCGGTACACCGGTTGTTGAAGCTACTGCAGAAGGTGTTATGATTAAAACTGGCGAAGGCGAAGATGATATCGAATTCATCAAAGCTGGAACAGTTGTATGGGCAGCTGGTGTACGTGGTAACCGTTTAATCGAAGAGTCTGGTATCGAAAATATGCGTGCTAGAGTTAAAGTGAATAAAGATTTGCGCGCACCTGGCTATGATAATGTGTTCGTAATCGGTGACTGTTCATTAATGATTAACGAAGCAATTAATCGTCCATTCCCTCCAACAGCTCAAATTGCGATGCAACAAGGTGATGTATGTGCAAACAACATTATCGCGTTGATCAAAGGCAAGCCGACGATGGAATTCGTACCTGATATAAAAGGTAGTGTTTGTTCATTAGGTGATGACGATGCGATCGGTGTCGTATTCGATAAGAAATTGACTGGTAAAAAAGCTTCATTTATGAAGAAAATGATTGATAACCGCGCGCTATTCATGGTAGGCGGCGTCGGATTAACAATCAAAAAAGGTAAATTTAACATTCTGTAAAAAATATGTATCCTAGTGAATGTTTGAGACTGTGGACAAGCTCTTAGTTAGAGAGTGTCTACAGTCTTTTTTATGTCATCTTCAATGAAACGTCTAGTAAGTCAAATTTGACGTATGATTTGCTCCCTTATTTGAAGTTTCATATTTTAAGATTTCATGACAACTGAAGAGAACGGCTCATGTTCTCTATCTCATTCTATTGAAAGCCATTGCACCATGCTGTAAAATGTTAAAGTGATGAACTGGAGGTTATCGGCAATGCAAACTATATCCATAGCGCAAGTATTGCTATCGATCTTAATATTTATTGTTATGTTCTTTGGTATTGGTTTCTTAATCAATATGCTGTTACGCATGACGTGGCTTATGGCAATCGTCTATCCGATTATCGTCATTTTCATTATTGACGATGTACCAATGTTTCATTACATTACGAAGCCGGGCCATGCTTTTAGTGAACTTGGAGCAAGTATTATGTCGCTTCATGTAGTAGATATCGTCATCTTGGCGAGTGGTCTTGTCGGAGCGATCATCTCAGGATTCGTCATGAAGGCACTACGCAAGGCAGGCTATCAAATGTTTTGACAAACTAATAGTACAGAAAAACACCAGTGAGAATTTCTCATTGGTGTTTTTCTATGTCTAGTAATATAGGAGTGGTTGGAACAAAAAACGTTACGCTACGTTTCAGACGGACGTGTGTCTTATGGTCGCGCGGGCGGTGAGCCAACCTTCCCCTTCTACAGAGTAAATCTCGGACCGCTTAGTAAGTGTTTATTACTTTTTCTCCCATTTAAAGAATCCAAGAATACGTAATAATTGAGATGATGATGCCAGTTAGTGCGCCGAAAAATACTTCATTTGGCTTGTGGCCGAGTAAGGTTTTGAGCTCTTGAATTTTTGTTTCGTTGTCCTTTTGAGGCCAGCCCTTAATGTCCTCCACGAATATTTGGAAATCTGAGCGCATTTGGTTGATGATGACTGCTTGTTGACCTGCTTGGTAACGTATACCTGTCGCGTCGAACATAACAATCACCGCAAAGATAGCAGATACAGCAAACAAAGGTGAATCTAATCCTGCTTCAAAAGCAATGGCAGTCGTCAGTGCGGTAACAGCAGCCGAGTGCGAACTAGGCATGCCGCCTGTGGATGTCATCAGTCCAAAATCAAGTTTACGTGTCAATAAAAAGTGAATCGGAATTTTTACAAATTGAGCAAATAGAATGGCGAATAACGCTGCAAGAAGCGGTACGTTTTCAAATATAGCCAAATGGTTCCACACCCTTTCAGGCAAGATAATAGGGACAGTATACCATAATCTAGTTGAAATCGTTGGTTTAAACAACAATCCTTGTCATTGGAACGGTACATCTGACTAGTCTATACTGTAGGGGAGAGTTGATAGAAAAGGGAGGACATCATCAGATGATTACAATTGCAACAGCATCCACACTAGAACAGCAAGAAGTTGAAGTATTAGTTATTGGGGTACCTGACCATCCGGAGAATGTTGAAGGTTGGGATGCGGTTGTAGAAGCGTTTCATCCGTCATTATCAGAATGGATTAAGTCACGGGATATTAAGCAAGACTTCAAACAATTAACGAAGATGCCTGCATTATCGAAGAGAAATTATGAGCGTGTGTACTTTGTGGGGGTCGGTAAGCAAAAAGAGTTAACGGAGCAACATGTGCGTGAACTATTTGCGACAGTAGGTAAACAAGTGCATACAGACCGTGTGCGATCGGTTGCGGTATGGACAGCACCTTTCTGTAATGAAGAGTTGACATGTGTTGATGTCGCTTATTTAGCAGCAGAAGGAATTAGCATGGGAGCATACACATACGAAGGATTCCGAACGTCATCCAATGAAGTCGATGTATCATTGGCTTCGGTAACGTTTATTACTACCGCAGACGAGCAAGAAGTCAAAACGGCAGGGGAAGTCGGTATGATCAGCGCCTATGCTGTGAACGAAGCAAGGACACTAGTTAATGTGCCACCGAACCTATTAACGCCAACTAAAATGGCAGACTATGCACGTGAGTTAGCGGAAAGCTATGATTTCGAAATCGACGTGTTAGGCAAAGCAGAAATGGAAGAGTTGGGGATGGGTGCCATTCTCGCGGTCAATCAGGGGTCTGTAGAAGAGCCACAACTGATTGTGCTTAAATATCAAGCGACAGAACAATGGGAAGATGTCATCGGCTTAGTCGGTAAAGGAATCACGTATGACACGGGTGGCTACTCGCTGAAGCCGCGTGAAGGTATGGTCGGTATGAAAGGTGATATGGGCGGTGCAGCGGCCGTGCTGGGCGCTATGTGCATTATAGGAGAGTCACGCCCGAAGAAAAACGTCATTGCGGTCATTGCATCAACAGATAATATGATTTCCGGCACAGCTTTCAAACCGGATGATGTTATTACTTCATTAAGCGGCAAGACGATTGAAGTGTTGAATACAGACGCTGAAGGACGTTTAGTACTAGCGGATGCGGTGACGTATGCAAAGCAAGCAGGTGCTGAATATTTAATCGACGTAGCAACGCTTACAGGAGGTGTAATCGTCGCTCTTGGTCACGACAAGACTGGAACATTGACGAATGATCAAGCCTTCTACAAACAGTTTGAAGAGGCGGCAGAAGAGACAGGGGAATTTATCTGGCAGTTACCACTGACGGAAAGTGATAAGAAACGGATCCGTAAAAGCCAAGTAGCAGATTTGAACAATTCACCAGGACGCGACGGTCATATGATTTTCGGTGGCGGTTTCGTAGGAGAATTTGCGGGAGATACACCATGGATTCATTTGGACATCGCAGGAACTTCAGAGGCAGCGAGCCCGCACGTTCTTGGACCTAAAGGAGGAACAGGCGTAATGGTTCGTACGCTTGCAACATTCGTTGAGCGCTTAGCTGTAGAACAACAGGAATAAACACATATAGGCACTTTCCCCAAACCACAATTTATCTTGGGCATAGGATAAAGAGAAAGGGGGAGCATATATGTCGAGAAACAATTATAGAGGTGGTCACGGTGGTGGCCATGGCGGCGGCTTTGGAGGAGGTTTCGGTTTTGGTGGTCCATTCCTCGGAGGTCTAGTCGGAGGATTTCTAGGTAACGCCTTTTTCCCTGGTTACGGCTATGGTGGCGGTTATAGTGGAGGCTACGGCGGTGGATATGGAGGTTACTACCCACCATACTACAACATGCCATACTATCCGCCGTACTATCATTCATTTTATCCATACTATTAAACGAGAAAACACGCAGAGGAAATTACTCCTTCTGCGTGTTTTTTTCCATTTCTTCTCGTTGTTTTTTTAGGTCTACTTTTAACGCATCGCCAACCGTTAATTTAGTAGGCTCAACACCTGACATATAAGCCGCCCGCGCCATCAAGTGACCGCCAATAGGAGACGTGATGAACAAAAATGCAATCCCGAGCAATAACTGAATACTGAAGTGTCCTTCATTCCACCAAAAGTGCAAGAACACACCGAGTAACAAGCTCATGACACCAAGCGTTGCACTTTTTGAAGCTGCATGCGCGCGTGTATATGCGTCAGGCAATCGTAAAACCCCAATGACTGTGATAATCGTAAAGATGATTCCCACTATGACGAGAGACACAATAATGATATTAGCGATCAGATCCACGTTCGATAATCTCTCCTCTCTCAATAAATTTCGAGAAGGACACCGTGCCGATGAATGACATAATCGCAATCAATAAAATCACATCGATAAAGAACGGCGTGTCAAACAAGATAGAAAGCAAGGCGATGGCGGAGATGAGCATTACGCCAATTGCATCCAGTGCAATGAGTCGGTCAGGCGTAGATGGACCTTTCCAGACACGGTAGAGTAATCCGAGCATGGAAAGAATCACTAACACTAAGCATACTGAGTAAAACATATTCATCCCCGACTCACCTCCATAATCGCTTTCTCGAATGTATTTTTAATCGAATCGATTGCTTCATCCACGTCATCGACATCGATTGCATGAATATATAACGTCCGCTGATCGTCTGAAACATGGATAACCATTGTTCCAGGTGTCAGCGTGATCAAGCTTGATAACAACGTAATTTCCCAGTCGTGTTCGAGTTCAGTCGGTAGGGCGAATATCATCGGTTGCATCTTAGAAAGGTCAGGTTTAATGACTAACAGGAGCACCGAGATATTCGACATGACTAACTCTTTCAAGAAAATAGAAGTCAATTTAACTGCGGACCATATTCGCCAAACGTACAGGCGATGTTTGAAATAACGGCGTGTCATAATTATCATTAACAAACCGATAATATATCCAATGATAAACGTAGAAGGTGTTAATGAACTCGTCATGAACATCCAAACGACAGCAATGAAGAAATTTAATAGTATCTGAAAAGCCATGACATCTACTCCTTTAACACCGCATCAATATAGATGGACGGATCTGTAAGCACGTTAGCCGCATCCGACATATAAGGCATTAGCCATTCTGCACCGACACCGTACGCAATCGAAATCACGACGAGCGCAACAGAGGGTATCATCATCGCACGGTACGTCCCTTTGCTCGTCACTGGCAATGGTTGAGTCGGTTCGCCCCAGAAAGCATAGATAAAGATCCGAATCACAGATAGCAAGACGATTAAACTGGAAGCTAAAATAACAATGCTACCGACTGCATGATCCGCTTCAAAACCGCCTTTGACAATAAGCAATTTACCAAGGAATCCACTCAGCGGCGGAATTCCAGCCAAGCCAAATGCCGCAATCAGATAAATCCATCCAAGCGATGCGTGTGTCTTAATGAGCCCACCCATTTCGCGTAAATTTGAAGTGCCTGTTATAAAAATGATTATCCCAATCAAGACAAACAATGCAGCCTTGATTAACATATCGTGAATTAAATAATAGACGGCACCTTCCATACCTGACGTGTTCATCTGTGCTACACCAAACAGAATGACACCTACCGCGATAATGATGTTGTAAATAATAATTTGTTTTAAATCGAAATACGCAAGCGCTCCGATACAGCCTGCTACAATCGTCAACAACGACAGTACAAGCAAGAATTGGTGCGTAAATGCAATATCATGCACGAAAAATAACGTATATGTACGCGTAATCGCATAGACACCAACTTTCGTCAGCAACGCACCAAACAACGCCAATACAGGAATTGGTGGAGCTGCGTACGAACCTGGCAACCAGAAGTATAGAGGGAAAATCGCACCCTTAATTCCGAAGACGATCAAAAATAAGATCGCAATTACGGAGATTATACCTGGTTGGTTAATTTCTGCAATCTTCACAGAAATATCGGCCATACTTAATGTACCAATCACGGAGTAAAGATAAGCAACCGCGATGACGAAAAGTGCAGAGGAAATGACATTCACTAAAATATATTTGATCGATTCCCGAAGCTGTCTTTTCTCGCCACCAAGGACAATTAGTAAGTATGAAGCAATGAGCAACACTTCGAAGAATACGAACAGATTAAAAATATCACCTGTTGTGAATGCACCATTAATACCCGTAATCATAAATAAAATTGCCGGATAGTAGAAGAATTTCTCTCTTTCTACACCAATGGATTTAAAGCTATACAGCACAATAAAGAAAGTGAGTAAAATTGTAGTAGTGACGAGCAGGGCAGAGAACATATCTGACACCATCGTAATTCCGAATGGTGCAGGCCAGCTTCCGAGAGTCACTGTTTGGATTCCTTCTGCTTTCACTGTCGCGACAAGCCAACAAGAGGCAACTAGACTGAGAGCCAATCCGATCAGTGTTAAAACTCTCTGGACGACCACCTGCTCTTTGAAAAACAATAAAACCATCGCGAAAAAGAAAGGAATAATGATCGGAAATAAAAGAAGATTAATCATGTTCATCATTCCCTCTCAATTCATTCATATTATCTGTTTGGTGCACGGCATACATGCGGTACGCCATGACGAGCATCACAGCAGTTACACCAAAGCTGATGACGATTGCTGTTAAGATCAAGGCTTGCGGTAGGGGGTCGGCAAAATCAGTGACTCCATCAATCAATACTGGAGGAGCTAAACCGCCAAGTCCACCCATTGTTAAAATTAGTAAATGCGCACCGTGACTTAGCAAACCTGTCCCTAAGATTATTTTCAATAAACTACGAGAAAGTATCAAGTAAACAGCCGCTGTAAATAACACACCGATAATGATCGAAAGTACTAGTTCCATCAGTCATCTCCTCCAATCGATTGAATAATCGTAATGGCGGAACCGACGACTACTAAATACACACCGCTATCAAACAACATGGCCGTATGAAGAGAAGTTTTCCCGAACAACGGCAACGTAAAATAGTCATAAGCGTGTGTGAAAAACGGTACATTGAAAACAATAGAACCTGCGGCCGTAGCGAGTGCCAATAATAAACCAATCGCAGTAACAATGGTAAAGTTAAATGGCAAAATTTGCTGAATGGTCCGCAAATCAAACGCCAATAACAACAGTACAATGGCACCGGTCGTCAACAGACCACCAACGAATCCTCCACCTGGTGCATAATGTCCTGTGAAGAAAATATGGATCGAGAATAAGAAGATGATGAAAAACACTACTTTAGCTGTTGTTTGTAAAATGACATCATTTGTTTTCATCAGTAGTCTCCTTTCTCGATACACGCAAGCGAATCATACCGAGTACCGCGATCCCGGCAATTGCCAGTACCCCGATCTCAAAAAATGTATCAAATCCACGATAATCTACGAGAATGACGTTGACGATATTTCCGCCTCCCGCCTCCGTTGCGACCGTATCTTTATAGTATTGTGAAATCGAAGGAATCAATTTTTGAGAGTGACTCGATAGGGCGACTAATGTCACCATGACACCGACACTCAAAGCAACCACGAAGTTAACGATTTTTGTCTTCGCTGTTTCACCGTGTGAACTGAGCGCAGGTAAGTGCTTAAACGCCAGCAAGAACAATGCGACTGAAACCGTTTCAATAACTAGTTGCGTTAACGCTAAGTCGGGTGCTTTGAAAATAACAAAGAACAACGCGACGGAATAGCCGACACCACCAAGTGCAATAATCGCAGCTAAACGAGAGTTAGCAAACACAACGAACCCAACAGCCAATACTAAAATGATAGCATTCAGTACGCCATAAAGTGAAAGCGCAGCGAAGCTAGTCATATCTAGAACAAACGCATCTTTGATGAACAATACCGCGATCACTGTGACGGAAAGAAACGCGAACATATACAGTAAATAGGAACGGATCACGCCATCCATATAGAAACGTGATAAGCGATTCATTCCCTTTTCACTTCCGCGCATTAAGGCATCGTATCCTTCATTTAGCGACAGTTTTGCAGGTTGAATTTTATACAGTGGTTGCCATTTTGGAATCGTTACGTAGAATAACGAACCGACAATTACGATACCGACAGTCAACCAAAGAGCAGTTGAGCCAAAACCGTGCCATGCTTGTACATGAATATCGATCGCATCGGGGCTTGCATATAAAGTAGGTTGCACAGCCATCACAGCGGGTTTGATAATCCATTTGCCGACAAGATTTGGAATGAAGAAAATGATAAGTACCAAACTAGCTAAAATCATTGGCGCAATTAGCATACCAATCGGTGCTTCATGTGGCTGTCTTGGTAACTGTTCAAATTTCTTCTGACCAACAAACGTATTCAAAACGAAATACAAACTATACGTAAACGTGAATACGCTTGCAACCCAAGCAATAATTGGGAATAAAATACCCCATGTATCAAAATTGAATAGTTCAAAATGTTGAAGGGCAACCATGGAATCCAAGAACATCTCTTTACTTAAGAATCCATTAAATGGAGGTAAGCCCGCCATTGATAATGAACCTATCAACGCAACCGTAAAACTTAACGGCATAACACTCATGAGTCCACCGAGTTTACGGATATCTCGGGTGCCAGTTTCATGATCGATAATTCCGGCAATCATGAATAGTCCGCCTTTAAAGGTTGCATGGTTGATCAAATGGAAGATTGCTGCATACGTTGCGAACGCGAACATCGCTTCCGTCGTATGATAGGAAATCGCACCTGCACCAAGTAAAGACATGATCAAACCAAGCTGACTCACAGTTGAGAACGCAAGGATTGCTTTCAAATCCGTTTGCTTTACAGCGAAAAACGAACCCCAGAACAACGTCAGTAAACCGATGCCTGTAACGAGCCAAATCCAAGTGGACGATGTACCGAAAATCGGTGTAAAACGTGCGACCAAATAAATACCCGCCTTAACCATCGTTGCGGAGTGTAAATACGCGCTGACAGGAGTAGGCGCTTCCATTGCATCCGGCAACCAAATATAGAAAGGGAATTGCGCGGATTTCGTAAATGCACCAAGTAAGATTAGTACTAACGCTAACGTGAAGTAAGGTTGATTCACTAATTCAGGTGCTTGTGCAATTAATTCTCGAATGGAGAACGTATTGCCCATAATGCTGAGTAATGCAAATCCCCCAAGCATCATCAAACCACCGAAAACGGTAATCATCATCGATTTCAATGCACCAAAACGTGATTTGTCACGCGTATACCAAAACCCGATTAATAAGAAGGATGAAATGGATGTTAATTCCCAAAATAGATAAAGCGTTATCGTATTGTCTGACTGTACAACACCTAGCATGGCAGTCATGAAGAGTAGTAAATAGACATAAAAGCTACCTAGGTCTTCTTTTTTCTTATCCATGTAGAATACAGAGTACAATACAACTAATGAACCAATACCGGTAATTAACAACGTGAATAATAAACTAAGACCATCTATGTAAGAAGTAAACGTAATTCCAAGTGAGGGAATCCATTTTAGTTCAGATATAGCATGACCACCATCCATCACCAGCGGTATGAAGCTAAGGTAGTAGCTGAACAACGCTAGTGGGACAAGTAACACTAGCCAACCCGTATGTATTCCCTTAACTTGCTTATAAGCAAAAGGAATAAGTATTGCAAAAATTACAGGTAAAAAAATCAATAACACGAATTCCAAAAGAATCCTCCTTCCGCACAATTTCTATACATAATTAAAAGTCCAGAGGCATATGCGTGGACGTATTTGTTAGTATAGCGCAAAACATTTTAAATTGCATAGTCAACAACTGACCAATTATTGCTTTATTCGACTTCCTTCCTATATTATTAGTAGGGTAAAAAATATTTTTGAGGTGTCGTATGAAGAATCCATATTTGTTCGGTTATTTACCTTTCGTCACTGTCGTGTTATTCAGTTTGACGTTTGGCGTATACAGTGTAGGGGAATCAATGACTTTTTTTAAAGAAATTGGACTATATCAAGGGATGCGTGAGTTTTTATCTGATTTCCAGCTACGGATCTTTTTATTGACAATGTATACATTAGTATTCTTTATGGTATTCGCCGCGCTTAAGTTAATCGCTGTGACCATACACGAAACGGCATTGTTGTTCTTTTTAAGAGAAGAGGCAGATGCATCCTATAGTGCATCGAAGTCTGGAGCTGTTATTTACTTTATCGGTGCGCTTGCTTCAGCGGCAGGTATTCAGTCGTGGAAGACACTGGTGTTTATTTTCGTCATCACTTCATTTGTCTACTTCATTTACGTCGTCTATAAATTAAGTCCGTTTATGTCTTTAACCCAGACAATCGGCTTGATATTCTTTCAAATCATTATGTGGAGTGTCTTATTGGTAGCGCTTGTCTATATTTTAATACGTTTGTATAACGGTGTATTAGCTAGCGTTCCGTTATCTAATCCGGTCAACTAAAAACCCCTGATGCTCCGGAAGTCATCGGAACATCAAGGGGGGGTATTCGCGCATCGTGGCGGAAAATGCACGCAGATGCAATTTTTGGTCGCGTAGTTTAGGAATCGGGGTTGGTTTATCGTACCCAATCCAAACAGCTGACGTATAGCGGTCGTTCATGCCGATGACCCATAAGTCTTTAAAGGAATCGGTCGTGCCAGTTTTTGCGCCGGTATAACTAGTTGTGTAGGATATTCCTTTACCAGTACCATTCAGCACAACGTCTTGCATTAACGAGCGAATATTCTTGACCGTAGAATTAGACCAAACGTTTACTGGCGACTCATTCCATTTGTATAAGATGTTGCCGTCTAAATCTTTCACGGCTCGTATCGCATAAGGCGTTGAATACATACCGTCTATAAAACTGGTCGTGGCACGCGCAAGCTCAAGTGGTGTCACACCTTTTGAAAAACCACCTAATGCGGCTGGATAGCTATAGTCTTCCTCTGACACGTGCTGGAAGCGGAAAGGCTTCAAATGAGCGAACGCATTGTCTATACCTACCCGTTGCAACAAACGAACAGCTGTTGTATTGTAACTGTTAATAAATGCTTCTCGAATCGATGTCGTTCCAAATTGATATTTTCCGAAATTGCGAGGGCAATACCCTTGGATACAAATATCACTACTGTTAATTGGAGTATACGCATGAAACGGTCCGCTTTCAAAAAATGGTGCATAGACGAGCAAAGGTTTAATCGCTGAACCTGGCTGGCGTATTGCTTGATAGGAACGATTGAAGTCTGCTCTCTTATAGCTAGCACCTGCATAGAGACTGACGATTTCACGCGCTTCATTATCGATAATGGCGGCTCCAGCTTGCACACCGCTGTTACCAATGAGGGCGGATAGTCTGTTTTGGTCATGTAGTTGCTTACTTGGATTCAATGCCGTATCAATAAGTAACCCTTGCTTGATGATTTCACCCACGCGTTGGTTGATCACATTTTGCCAGTGTTGACGTTCTTCCACCGTTTTTGCTTTTACAAGCGAGACGTCCAGTCCTTCTGCACGTGCAATTAATTGTTTTAGTTCTTCGAGTACATACGAGCTATACATCGGGAAATCTTGTTCTTTTTTCTTGATATGTAGTCTAATCGGCAATTGACGGTACTCTTCATACTGCTCAGCCGTAATGATTTGCTGGTTGACGAGTACATTTAGCATCCGTTCTTGCCGTTCTTTCGTTCGATCGAAATGTTTCAATGGATCGTAAAGGGAAGGGTTATTTGGAATAGCTGCTAAGAAGGCAATTTCACCTTCATTTAATTTCTCCAGTGGTTTACTGAAGTAGTAAGTCGCTGCTCCGCCGATCCCGTAGACTTGGTTACCGAAGTACATTTCATTCAAATACATCTCAAGAATTTCGTCTTTAGATGATTGTTTCTCTAGTTCCGCTGCGAGAAATAATTCCTTAAACTTCCGCTCATACGTTTTCTCGGTCGTTAAATAACGCATACGTACAACTTGCTGCGTAATCGTAGATGCACCTTGCCGTTTATCATCTGCTGCCGCGTTAATTGTAAAGGCACGGATGATAGCTGCAATATCGTATCCACGATGTTCATAAAACGAACGGTCTTCGCTTTGTAGAAAGATTTGACGAGTGAAGTATGTCATCTCTGTTAAGTCAATAGGGCGCCGCCACTCCACATACTCTTCCGCAAACAACTGCCCGTTGCGATCTTTCATCTGAATAGGTGCCTCGATGACAGGCGCTTGTAGTTGCACAGCTTCGCGAATATTCTCATGAAGCGCCTCCGTCTGCACGATCTCAGCTTGTATTTGATTTTGGATGAATAAGAAGAGCGGAATGCATGCTAGCGTGATCAATAAACCAAGTAACTGCCTCAAGGGGTTACCTCCTTACCTACAAGAAAAAGTTCATAGTGTATTGCATGAAATATAACATGAATTTCCAAAGAATGAGAGAAAACAGAATTATTAAAACAGAATAGTTGGATAGAGATAAAGTAAGTGGTCAAGGATTTTTATTAAAGTTGTGTTCTTAATGCTTTGCTTATGCTTGCGAAGGCGAAACGTCCCGCTCGGAACGGAAATCCCCATGCACTCGCCAAACTCAGCCTAACAAACTAAAAACAGCAGACAAACTCTGTATTTCTAGAGCTTGTCTGCTGTCTATAAGTTATATGCAATCTAAACCTTGTGATTGGCGGCTACTTGTTGGTCTTCCAAGTAATGTTCAAAGTCTTGGGTTGGTCGCTTCATAGCATAAGTTAAGAAACCATAACCAATAACGAATAAGACCCCCGTGACGATGAAGACGGCTGGAATGCCAATGTAGCCGCTGACGATCCCACCGAACATTGGACCGATGATGTTTCCGAGAAAACGGAAACTGGTGTTATAGCCCATTACTTCACCTTGCACTTCAAGCGGCGCTTCTCGTCTGACGAGTGCAGTTGTAATAGGAATCATCCCCCCGGTAGAAATACCGAATAGGAAACGCAATAACACCAGTTGCCATAATGAGGAAACGAAGGCTTGCGGGATGATGAAGACGAAAGACAGGATAAGTAAGACCCCGAGTACTTTCTCGTAGCCGAAGGTATCGCCAAATTTCCCCCACATCCGTGCGAATAATAAATTTCCAAGTCCAGTCGCACTAAACGTTAAACCAGCAAGGAAGGCAACGTTTGTGGCGGCGTGTGTCAAATCTACGACATACAGCGATAGTAGAGGCTGAATGCTGAAGTTCCCGACTTGAATCAACGTTGTCACTACCATGATATTGAACATCAAGCGGTGCTTGAACAGTCCACCTAAAATAACTTTCCGGGAATAAGCCACGACTTTCCGTGTTTTGACGCGATGCTCTTCCTTAATGCCAACTAATACAAGCAACGCAGCAATGACAACAGAAACCGACGTAATGATAAACGTATAACTAAAGCCAAAGCTATCTGCCATAAGTCCGCCTAGCACAGGACCGAACAACATCCCCGCTACACCACCCATCTGTAGCGTCCCGAGCATTTTTCCTGCTTGTTCACGCGGAGTCTGGGACGAAATGAATGCTAATGAAGTCGGTAAGAAACCTGTCACTAAGCCATTCACTAGCCGTAAAACAAGAAAGGCTCCAACTGAATCGACAAACCCCATCAAAAAGACAGAAATTGCAATCCCGAAACCATTAATTAGCAATATCGGCTTAAACCCATAACGGTCAGCAAAACGTCCCCAAATGGGTGACATGATTAAAGCTGTAATAAATGTCGCTCCAAAAATTAACCCTGCCCATTTTTGAACATACTCTTCCGAAAAATCTCCAAAAGTCTCTATATACAGAGAAAGAAAGGGCATGATCATCGTCATCGTACCTGCAACGAGGAAGTTGGTAATCCAGATAATAATAAAATTCTTCTTGTATCTACTCAAAGTGGGATCACCCTCATGTATTTGTATATTCACTAGTATAAAACAATTCGGTAAGCGAAGGAAACCGTTTTGACTTGTCTATTGTCAACTAATTGTCACAAGTACAAACATCGAAATTTCCAGCTATGTATGATAGACTGTTTCCATGCACAAAACAGAGTAGATAGTAACAATGCACGTAAATTAGAGGAGGAATTCCATGTATCCACAATTATCAAACGAAGTAGCAGAAAATGAAGCGCTAGTTGTCATGAATACGACAATGGGGTCTATCAAAATAAAACTTTTTAAAGAAAAAGCACCTAAAACAGTTGAGAACTTCTTGACTCACGCTGAAAATGGCTATTACGATGGCATCATCTTCCACCGTGTAATTCCTGATTTTATGATCCAAGGTGGAGACCCAACTGGAACTGGAATGGGCGGAGAAAGTATCTTCGGTAACACATTCGAGGATGAATTCACAATGGATCTATTTAACTTGCGTGGCGCACTATCTATGGCGAACGCAGGACCGAATACGAACGGAAGTCAATTCTTCATCGTTCAAAACGCAGGACTAGCTGGTGCATCACCTGACCAATTGAAAAAAGGTGGATGGCCGGATGAAATCGCTGAAGCATATGCTGCAAACGGCGGTACACCACACCTAGATCAGCGCCATACAGTTTTTGGTCAAGTCATCGAAGGTATGGACGTTGTAGATAACATCGCTGGTGTGAAATGTAACCGGGACAACAAGCCGAAAGAAGAAATTTCAATTCAATCAGTGGAAATCCTTCAAAAATAATCCTGACATATCAAATGGGGGGAAACTAGCATGGATTTCGTTCTATTAATGCCATTCTTATACTTTCCTGAAGACAAATCAGAATACATCCCAGCAGCCATCTCATTCGTTATTTTCATGACATTGATGCTGCTAGTATTTCGTTGGATCATCAAGAAATCCAAACGGCAAGAAGAAGAAACGAAAGAGCTTGAGCAACGCATTTTGAGAGAACGTCAACAAAGTAAAGAAACACATCATACTATAGACTAAAAAGTATACCTAAACTGCAGACGCCTGTTCTGCAGTTTTTTCTTTGAAATTATGTAATAAATATTGGAAAGTTAAATTATGTAGTGGCCCGGGATTTAAGATAAAGATGTGCTTCCAACGCTACGCTTATATTCATAAAAGGCCCTCTCGAATAAGGGGATCCTCTACCACTTCAATTCCTTTATAAACAAATCAAGAAATACTTTAAATTTGTCGAAAATGTGGCATCTCTCTTTGCTCTTTCGATACGCTATGCTATGATAAAAAGAAAAAATAAATCAGGTGACGAATCGTGCAAACCATGGAAATGAACAAAAGAGCTGTTGTGTTGCTAAAGGAATGGGATCCTTTCCAAGCGGGCAAAGATGGATATGACTTGGAAATTGCTGACGTCGTGTCAGAACTTGAGCGCATCGACCATCCGACAGACCTAGCGAAATGTATTCGTGAGGTATATGAACATTCCTATGAAATTTGGATACCTTTAGAAAAGTGTATGGATATTTCATATAAACTTTTAGCAGTAAAATACGAAGCTAAGTCTATCGTCTAATACCATATAGAACAAAACCGCCGCTGCAACAGAGGGCGGTTTTTTGTTCAACACTTTAAAATATGGTATACTATGAAGCGGCCATATTGGCAGACTAGATACTACTATAGATTGGGAGCTGTTTAACATGTCTCACAAATTTGCAGTAGGAGATGAGCTGACCGGGAAAATAACCGGAATCCAGCCGTACGGTGCGTTTGTGGCACTAGATGCTTCAACGCAAGGATTGGTACATATCTCTGAAATCACGTACGGATTCGTCAAAGATATTCATGAATTTTTAGAAGTGGGGCAAGAAGTTCGAGTAAAAGTGTTGGATGTGGATGACAGTGCAAGTAAGATTAGCTTATCCATTCGCGCATTACAAGAACCACCAAGCTCCTATCTGAATTATCAACGTCCTCGCCAATCCCTACAAGAACGCGTGGATCAACAAGATGCAGATGGTTTCAACTCACTGAAAGATAAGTTGAAAGACTGGATCGAACAATCCGGTCACTAAAAAGTCACGGAAGCGGTTAGCTGCTTCCGTGACTTTTTTAATGTTTTAACTTTTTTAATCGATATTGCAGATTTTGTCTGCTCATCCCAAGGGCGTTTGCGGTTTTTGTAATATTGCCATCATGTAATTTCATCGCCTTTTCTAAATAATACGTTTCGGCTTCACGTAAATAATGATCTAGCGGCACTAACTTGGATTCGCTTTGAATGATAAAGTCGCTAGGCTGAGCTTCTGTGTTTGAATTTTTTTCTATCTTCGCTCGAAATTGCGCAGGTAGCATATCCGCTGTCAACGTCTGCTCCATTGCCCACATAGACGAAACTTCATCCAATAAAAGCTCCAATTCACGCAAATTGCCTGGCCAACTATAACTGGAGAAGAGTGTCATAACTTCATCGTCAATTGCGGATAGCGCAATACCTAGCATCTCTTTTCGACTTGTTATATATGCTTCAACAAAGGGTAGTATATCTTCTGGTCGCTTGCGAAGAGGGGGAATTCTGATCGCAAATGATGCGAAAAAGTAATACAACTCTTTTACTAATGCGCCTGAAGCGATCAACTCAACTGGATCATCGCCAATACTTGCGATGAACTGATGACTTGTATCTGCCTGTTGCAAAACATGAACTAACGTTTGCTGTAACGGAATTGACAAACGATCGATTCGTTCACAAAATAGCGTCATATCAGGCTGTTCTTGTAATAACAGTTCAAGTCGTTGAATGGCTTCGATATCCGTGTTTAAACAATGAAAAGTATGGAATATACGCTCAGTAGTGGATGCCGCATGATGAATACCTTCCGCAATTTGGTCTTTACCTACGCCGGTTTCCCCGATAAGTAGAACAGGTAAACCGGCGTCTACTGCCTTTTCTGCTGTTGAAAGAACAGATTTCATTGCAGCGGATTGGGCTGTAATTTGATCGAATGTCATAGGCCCGCTCGTTCTTCGTAACGGTTGTAAGACATACTTTTCTAATGCGGTAATGTCTTGGGCGAATTCGATGGCACCGAGCAACTCTTCTTCATGATAGATAGGATACGTATCGTTCATCGTTGTAATTTCCATATCTTTTGTATTCCAATAGGTTTGTTTTACATGTAATGCCGGTTGCCCACTTTGTAAAACATTTAGCAACGTACTCTCATCCTTATCGAAGTTGAATAATTCTAAAATGGAACGATCTTTGACTTCTTCTAGATTCAAACCTTCAATTTCTTTCATTTTTCGGTTATAGATAATCGTTCGTCCGCTATGATCGACCGCATGAATTCCTATATTGGCATGATCTACAGCGAATTGATTACAAAGAGTAACTAGCATATTTGTTGTGCTCATATAGTACACCTTCCTTGGGAAATTCATCACTAGAATGCATGATTTTAATGAAAAGAAAATTTTTTTTACGAAAACACTTGCAAAGTGCAATGGTTTCTTGCATTATTATAAATGTAAACGTAAACAAACGCAAGTATATTTTGCGTTTAAAATATGAAGGAGGATTTGATTACTAATGATTCCATACAAACATGAACCATTCACTGATTTTACAAATGAGGATAATCGCAAAGCCTATGAAGAAGGTTTGAAACTAGTAGAAAGCTATTTGGGACAGGATTACCCGTTAATTATTGGCGGCGAACGCATCATGACGGATAAGAAGTTGGCATCCACTAACCCTTCAAATAAAGAAGAACTAATTGGTAATGTGTCGCAAGCTAGTCGTGAATTAGCTGAAAAGGCGATGGAAACTGCAAAAGAAACTTTCGAAACGTGGAGAAAAGTGAAGCCGGAATTCCGTGCGGATGTTTTATTCAAAGCGGCGGCAATCGTTAGACGTCGTAAATTCGAGTTCGCTGCATTGCTAACAAAAGAAGCGGGCAAGCCGTGGAATGAAGCAGATGCAGACGTAGCGGAAGGAATTGACTTCCTAGAATACTACGGACGTCAAATGCTGAAATTAAAAGATGGTATGCCAGTAGAGAGCAGACCGGGTGAGTACAACCGTTTTGATTATGTTCCGTTAGGAGTAGGCGTTGTTATATCTCCATGGAACTTCGCATTCGCAATCATGGCAGGAACGACTGTTGGAGCATTGGTTACAGGAAACACTGTACTATTGAAGCCGGCATCAACAACTACGGTAGTTGCGTATAAGTTCATCGAAGTACTAGAAGAAGCAGGTATGCCTAAAGGCGCTGTGAACTACATTCCAGGCTCTGGCTCAGAAATCGGTGACTATTTAGTAGATCACCCATCTACACGCTTCATTTCATTCACAGGATCTCGTGAAGTAGGAACGCGTATTTTCAAACGTGCAGCAAAAGTACAAGATGGTCAAATATGGTTGAAGCGCGTAATTGCAGAAATGGGCGGTAAAGATACGATTGTAGTAGATAATGAAGCAGATCTAGAACTAGCGGCACAATCCATCGTTAAATCTGCATTCGGGTTCAGCGGTCAGAAATGTTCTGCTTGTTCTCGTGCGATCATTCATGAAGATGTCTACGATGAAGTAGTAAATCGTGTCGAAGAAATTACGCAATCATTCAAATGGGGTAACCCAGAAGAAGGCGATAACTTAGCGGGTCCTGTAATCGACCAAGCAGCATACGATAAAGTGATGGAGTATATTGAAATCGGTAAAAAAGAAGGTCGTCTAGTAGCAGGTGGAACAGGCGATGATTCTAAAGGATTCTTCGTTGCGCCAACAGTATTTGCAGATGTAGATCCAACAGCACGTATTTCTCAAGAAGAAATCTTCGGTCCAGTAGTTGCGATTTCTAAAGCTTCTTCATTTACAGAGGCAATCGAATTCGCGAACGATACAGATTACGGTTTGACGGGTGCAGTAATTACGAATAATCGTCACCATATCGAACAAGCGCGTGAAGATTTCCACGTAGGTAACTTGTACTTCAATAGAGGATGTACAGGCGCGATCGTTGGATACCAGCCGTTTGGCGGATTCAATATGTCAGGTACGGACTCCAAAGCAGGTGGTCCAGATTACCTTCAATTGCATATGCAAGGTAAAACAACATCTGAAATGCTATAAGAAAACGAATGATATAAAGAGGAGTGTAACAATATGACAAAAACAACAGAGATTATAGATCAAACGAAAAAATACGGTGCAAACAACTATCATCCACTTCCAATTGTAATTGCGGAAGCGGAAGGCGTTTGGGTAAAAGATCCAGAAGGCAATAAATACATGGACATGTTGGCAGCTTACTCGGCTGTCAACCAAGGTCACCGTCACCCGAAAATTATCCAAGCACTAAAAGACCAAGCGGACCGCGTGACATTAACATCACGTGCGTTCCACAATGACCAATTAGGTCCGTGGTACGAAAAGATTGCTGCACTTTCAGGCAAAAACATGGTGCTCCCAATGAACACAGGAGCAGAAGCTGTAGAAACAGCTTTGAAAGCAGCAAGACGTTGGGCGTATGATGTGAAAGGTGTAGAAGGAGATCATGCAGAAATCATCGCATGTATTGGAAACTTCCACGGTCGTACACTTGGTGCGGTTTCATTATCATCTGATGAAGAGTATAAAAGAGGATTCGGTCCTTTATTGCCAGGCATTAAATTAGTGGAGTACGGTGATATCGAAGCGTTAAAAGCGGCGATTACGCCAAACACAGCTGCATTCCTTATTGAACCGATCCAAGGGGAAGCTGGAATCATCATTCCACCAGCTGGTTTCTTGAAGGAAGCTTCTGATCTTTGTAAAAAAGAAAACGTACTATTCATTGCTGATGAAATCCAAGCAGGCCTTTGCCGTACAGGGAAAATGTTCGCTTGTGAGTATGATGGTGTAACACCTGATATGTATATTCTAGGAAAAGCGCTAGGTGGCGGTGTATTCCCTATTTCTTGCGTATTAGCTAACGACGACGTGCTAGGCGTATTTAATCCTGGTTCACACGGTTCGACGTTTGGTGGAAATCCAATGGCGTGTGCAGTTTCTATTGCAGCACTTGAAGTATTGGAAGATGAAGAATTAGCTAAACGATCCGAGGAGTTAGGTAACTACTTCATGGATGAGTTGAAGAAAATTTCTCACCCATCGATTAAGGAAGTACGTGGCCGTGGATTGTTCATTGGTATGGAATTAACAGAAGCAGCTCGTCCATACTGTGAAGAGTTGAAGGGATTAGGATTGTTATGTAAAGAAACGCATGATACAGTCATTCGTTTTGCACCACCTTTGATCATCACAAAAGAAGAATTAGACTGGGCACTTGAGAAAATCCGTTCAGTTTTTGCGAAGTAATTAAACGTTCACCCTAAGGTTCCTAGGTGCTTCTGAATGAATTCAGAAAAGGTTTGGAATTGCAGGGTGGAAATATCATTGTCCACGTGTTACAATGTGGGCGAGAAAGACAATACCAAATAAAGAGGCGAACCATACAATGACAGAAAACCTGAATCTATTTACGTCTACGCAAGTTGTCATCAAAGAAGCACTTGAAAAGTTAGGCTATGATGAAGGGATGTATGAACTACTTAAAGAACCACTACGTATGGTGGAAGTAAGGATTCCTATCCGTATGGACGATGGAAAAGTAAAAGTATTTACTGGTTACCGTTGTCAGCATAACGATGCAGTTGGACCTACAAAAGGTGGCGTTCGTTTCCACCCTGGTGTAAATGCCGATGAAGTGAAGGCGCTTTCTATGTGGATGACGCTTAAAGCGGGTATCGTGGATTTACCATATGGTGGCGGTAAAGGTGGAATTATCTGTGATCCACGTGAAATGTCTATGGGTGAGTTGGAACGTTTGAGCCGTGGCTACGTGCGTGCACTGAGTCAAGTAATGGGACCTGCGAAAGATATCCCAGCACCGGACGTCTTCACGAATTCACAAATTATGGCATGGATGATGGACGAGTACAGTAAAATGGATGAATTTAACTCCCCTGGATTTATTACAGGGAAGCCAGTTGTGCTTGGGGGCTCTCATGGGCGTGAACGTGCAACTGCAGAAGGTGTTACAATCATTATTAACGAAGCGGCAAAACGACGCAATATCGATATGAAGGGTGCACGTGTCATCGTTCAAGGATTCGGTAATGCTGGTAGCTTCTTATCTAAGTTCCTTCATGATTCAGGTGCCAAAGTTATCGGGATTTCTGACGCTTATGGTGCGTTACATGATCCGAACGGCTTGGATATCGACTATTTACTCGATCGTCGTGATAGTTTCGGGACAGTCACTACTTTATTCGACAACACGCTAACAAACGAGGAATTGCTTGAATTGGATTGTGATATTCTAGTCCCAGCAGCAATTGAAAATCAAATTACTGAAGCAAATGCTCATAATATTAAAGCTAGTATTGTTGTAGAAGCAGCGAATGGTCCTACAACTTCAGAAGCAACAAAGATTTTGACAGATCGTGGTATCTTATTAGTTCCAGACGTATTGGCAAGTGCGGGAGGCGTAACGGTTTCCTACTTCGAATGGGTTCAGAACAATATGGGTTACTACTGGACGGAAGAAGAAGTACGTGAACGAATGACAGAAAAAATGGTTGTGGCCTTCGAAAACGTTTACAATATAGCAACTACACGTAATATTGATATGCGTCTAGCTGCATATATGATTGGTGTACGCAGAACAGCCGAAGCAAGTCGCTTCCGCGGTTGGGTATAATTTTTAAAAAGGTGTCTCTTCTACAGTAGAAGAGACACCTTTTTAGTCTGTTGTAGGAACAGTAGCAGGCTCGTCGGTTCGTTGCCAATAATTAAATAATACACTTAGCGTCATCAACCCGGATAATCCTATGATGACATATAAGAATCGTGCTAACGGTTGATATGCGCCATCCGTCAATTGCGCAATCACGTCAAATTTGAAAATCCCGACGACTCCCCAATTTAAAGACCCGATAATCGTGATGGCTAGTGCTAGTTTTTGAAGTGTTTCCATACGATCTCCTCCTACTATTAAGTATATCCCGATTTTGAAACAGTATACTTGCATCGTGATTACATCTTTTTCATAATAGAGAGAAGGAAAAGGAGGAGTACAGATGAATACATTCGTTTTTCATAATCCTACTAAATTAATATTCGGTAAAGATCAGTTACGAAAATTACCTGAAGAGCTTGCGAATTACGGGAAAAAGGTGCTACTAGTGTACGGAGGTGGCAGTATTAAGCGTAATGGTTTATATGATGAATTGATGAGTTTGTTGAGCGCGCATGATTTTGAAGTAGTTGAAATGGCTGGAGTAGAGCCAAATCCACGATTATCTACTGCGAAAAAAGGTGCAGACCTTTGTAAACAACATGATATAGATGTTATCTTAGCGGCTGGTGGCGGTTCAGTTATTGACTGTACGAAATTGATTGCTTCCGCAGCGAAGTATGATGGAGATGCGTGGGATTTCGTGACGGGGAAAGCTAGCCCGCAAGAAGCGTTGCCTTTCGGTACCATCTTGACTCTAACAGCAACAAGCTCAGAGATGAACGCAGGTTCCGTTATTACAAACGAAGAGACGCAAGAAAAATATGGTTGGGGCGGTCCGTTCAACTATCCTAAGTTTTCTATATTAGACCCAACGTACACATTGACGGTACCTTTGGATCAAACGATAAATGGGATAGTCGATACGATGTCGCATATTTTCGAACAATACTTCCATACTTCAGACAATGCAACGTTCCAAGACGAAATATGTGAAGCGGCATTACGTTCTGTAATGGCTACCGGTGAACAGTTAGTAGAAGATCCGGACAATATAGAATTACGTGAAACAATGATGCTATCAGGCGTCTGGGGATTGAACGGCTTCTTATCTATGGGAACTAGAGGGGATTGGGGGACGCATGATGTCGAACATGCTATATCGGCAGTCTACGACATCCCGCACGCAGGTGGATTGGCGATCCTCTTCCCACATTGGATGAAGCAAACTTATTCACGTAATCCAAAGCGTTATGTGCAGTTAGCGATCAATGTATTTGGAGTGAATCCAAGCGGCAAAACGGATGAAGAGATTGCGATGGAAGGTATTGATCGCTTGAGCGCTTACTGGAAGAAAATCGGTGCGCCTGTTTCGCTTGCAGATTACGATATAGATGACAGTAAATTGGAATTGATTGCTGAAAAAGCAGCTATCAACGGACCGCTCGGTAGTTACGCACAGTTGTCGCAAGAAGAAGTTTTAACGTTATTAAAAGCTTGTTTGTAGGAATGACATGTTCATATACGATTAAAACGCGCCAAGTGAATAGGACTTGGCGCGTTTTATGGAAAAATAACCAATTCGACAGACTCTACATAAGAAAGAGTAGTGAGTTCTACATAAAGCGAAGAAGTTGATTTTTTAGGTAAGGCGGAAAGTTTAAACTGTAGTTCATGTCGATAGCGATGGTCGGCTGTTTGAAATTGTTTGATGCGCATATGGTCAATATCCATACTTTCTTTTCGTAAATATTGAATAAGTGCCTCGATTTTGGATTTATCCGTAATGATGATAGTACAATTAGCTTCTTTCATCCGAAGTCGCTTTGGACCGAATGTGCTTAAAAATGGTGCAATGAGTTCAATTACAATCATGACGCTGATAACTGTGAAAAGTGATTCCAAATAGAATCCCGCACCAACAGCGATTCCTATTCCAGCTGCCCCCCAAATCATAGCAGCTGTTGTGAGTCCGGTAATATTGTCATTATCTCTTCGCAGAATAGCCCCGGCGCCTAGAAACCCAATTCCGCTGACAATTTGTGCAGATAAACGTAGTGGGTCCATTGTGATGTTGATATCAGGACGGGCGGGTACGAGATAAGCTGCTTCCATAGAGATGATAGTTAGTAAACAACTAAAAGTGGCGATGACTGCACTCGTTTTTAAGCCGATCGGTTTCTTTTTAATTTCTCTTTCGACACCGATAATAATACTTAGTAAAAGTGCAATTGTGATTTTGAAGATTGATTCCAAATTTAATGACTCTGTTAGTATGGTGAGCATAGTTCCTCCTCCTTTGCAGACAAAATAGGGAGATTGCCTATATACTACTATCATACGTTATTTGCCCTAAACGCGCCTTACCTTTTTAGTATAGGAGTTATAGGGAATGAAAGAGAAGTGATTCATAATGAATAAATCCGTTGTCAATCCATATCTTATGATTACAATTGGCGTTATAACGGTTGGACTATCAGCGATCTTCGTAAAACTAGCAACAGCTGATGCGGGAGTCATTGCTTTCTATCGTATGTTTTTCTCGGTAGTTATTATGCTTCCTTTGTTTTTACATTCCTACCGACATGAGTTAAATGAGTTAACTAAAAAGGATTGGTTGTTTTCTGCAATTGCAGGAATATTTTTAGCCATTCATTTCATCCTTTGGTTTGAATCTCTCAACTATACGTCTGTTGCAAGTTCAACAGTCTTAGTCACATTACAACCTATATTTGCATTGGCAGGTACAGCTCTCTTCTTTAAAGAGATCATTAGCGGTAAAATGCTTATCTCTGTTCTAATTGCATTAACGGGAAGTGTCATTATCAGTTGGGGCGATTTTCAGGTGAGCGGATCTGCGCTATTTGGTGATGCCCTTGCCTTATTAGCCTGTGCTTTTATTACAGCTTACTTATTGGTAGGACAAGATGTGCGTAAGAGAGTGTCTCTTGTGACGTATACATTTCTTGTTTACTCGGCAAGTTCAATTGCTTTGTTTTTTTATGTGCTCAGCTCACAACAATCATTTATACAATATCCAGCATCCGATTGGGGCTGGTTTCTAGCATTAGCCATCTTACCTAACTTATTAGGACACACATTATTTAACTGGGCGATTAAGTGGGTAAGTACAAATGTAATTTCTATAGCTATATTATTCGAACCGGTCATTGCTTCTATAGCAGCCTATTTTATATTCCGTGAAAGCATTTCATTTTCACAATTGATAGGTGCAATCGTTGTCCTGACGGGGATTATGCTGTTTGTGATTGACTTCAAAGCGATAAAGAAAAAACTTTTTGCATAAAAGGCTTGCATTTTATATCCGTTATATTGTATATTAGTTCTTGTCGCTTGAGGCACTCACGAAACACTGAAAAATAACTTTTGAAAAAGTTGTTGACAGGTTATGTCGAACAGTGTATTGTAATGAAGTCGCCTTCGAAAGAAGCGTACAACACGAACCTTGAAAACTGAACAGCAAAACGTTAACGAAATAAACGTTTGTGCATCGACTCTGTCGTTGACATAAACAAAATGAGTATCTTAATTGATGCCAGCAAATGAAACTCGAGCTAATCGAATTTTCATTCTACTGACTGGCGAGACATTGTGGAGTGCTAGGAAGCGATCGAGCGAAAGAGGGAGCGTACTAACGTACGTGACCGACTG
>NZ_JAPMIW010000021.1:0-51857 GCF_033088395.1 Sporosarcina sp. GW1-11
TGGGGTGGAAGTACGGCGACGTATGGAGCTGACAGATACTAATCGATCGAGGACTTAACCTATTATTGAAAAGCTAAATCGACCGTCTAGATGCGTCCGGCATAAGACGGATTGGCGAAGCGGCGTTCTTTGCCGCGCAGCCGAGCTGGCTTATGACACGAGCATCTGGTCGATTTAGCTGGACAACACGAAAAGTAGTTACTTGAACTACCCAATGTCTTTTATTCAGTTTTGAGTGAACAACTCAAACAGTCTAGTAACGATAGCGAAGAGGTCACACCCGTTCCCATACCGAACACGGAAGTTAAGCTCTTCAGCGCCGATGGTAGTTGGGGGTTTCCCCCTGTGAGAGTAGGACGTTGCTAGGCAAGCGAAGCCATTCACTATGAATTCATAGTGGATGGCTTCTTTGTGTTCTCATTAAAAGGGAGGGGTGCATAGCAGATGAATTATGAAGATCGACCACTTGTCCATGCACTTGAAAAGTTTTGTCAACAACGACATGTTTCATTTCATGTCCCTGGTCATAAACATGGATCATTGTCTGGTTTACCTCATGAATTACGACAAGCATTAGCCTATGATGTAACAGAGCTGACGGGTCTTGATGATTTGCATGAACCACAAGAAGTGATTCAGCAAGCGCAGTTAAAGTTAGCGGAACTTTATGGTAGCAATAAAAGCTTCTTTCTAGTTAATGGTTCAACAGTTGGAAATTTGGCGATGTTATATGCAACAGTAAGGCATGGCGATACCGTGTTAGTACAGAGAAATGCGCATAAATCCGTATTTCATGCGTTAGAACTAACTGGAGCGAGGCCGATATTTTTAACTCCACAGTGGGATGAATCTACACAAACGGCAGGCCATGTGACTTTAGAAAGTGTGAAATTAGCACTTTTACAACCTACTAATGTTAAAGCGGTTGTTTTGACTAACCCGACTTATTATGGAATGGCCAATAAAGAGTTAAAAGAAATTATCGCTTATTGTCACGCACAAGAAATCCCCGTATTAGTAGACGAGGCGCACGGTGCTCACTTTATTGTGGATGAATCTTTTCCTGAAAGTGCATTACAATTAGGGGCAGATATAGTTGTACAATCAGCGCATAAAACGTTGCCGGCTATGACGATGGGTTCGTTTTTACATGTTCATTCAGATTTTGTGAGTACAGAGCGAGTCGCGCACTATCTGCATATGCTACAGTCGAGTAGTCCATCCTATGTAGTAATGGCTTCATTAGACGATGCACGGCAATATGTGGAGTCTTATACTAAAGAAGACACCGCGTATTTTCAAGTTTATCGTAAGAGGTTACTACAAGGCTTGCGAAGTATCCCTACCATCCGTGTGGTAGAAGTGGATGACGCGTTGAAGTTATTAGTGCGAGTGGAAGGACATACAGGCTTTTCGTTGCAGGAAGCATTAGAGAGTCAAGGAATCTATACGGAGTTGGCCGACTTGTATCAAGTTTTATGGGTACTACCTCTCGTCAAAAATGGTTATACTGACAATCAGATAGATATTATTGAGAAGTGTAGAACAGCAGTGGATTCACTGAATCAGTCCGAAAGTATTGTAGTACCGTCAAATATTTTCATGCCCTTACTTTCTGTCTCAACTGTTGTGTATCTGCCCAATCAACTTGTTGGAATGAAATCGGAATGGAAGCATATAGATGAGGCAACAGGTTGTATAGCTGCTGAGGCTATTGTTCCGTATCCGCCGGGAATTCCATTGCTATGCGCGGGTGAACGAGTATCACAAGAACATATTTCGCAGTTAGGTGCATTACTAATAGCGGGAAGCCACTTTCAAGGTGCAATCAATCGGAAGACAAGTCAAATTAAAGTTGTTGTTGAAGAGAATAGGGGACGTTTACTATGACAGGATTATTTATCAGTTTTGAAGGGCCAGAAGGTGCAGGTAAGACATCTGTATTGCAGGAAGTGGCTACACGATTAAAAGCATTAGGACATGCAGTCGTCGTGACACGTGAACCCGGTGGAATTCCAATTGCGGAGAAAATTCGTGAAGTGATTTTAGATGCGAATCATCAGGCGATGGATGGAAAGACAGAAGCTTTACTTTATGCAGCTGCGCGACGTCAGCACTTGGTGGAAAAAGTACTGCCAGCTCTGGAACAAGGGATGGTTGTGCTATGTGATCGCTTTATCGACAGTTCATTAGCTTATCAAGGAGTTGCGCGCGGTCTAGGCTTAGAAGAAGTACTAGCGATCAATGTTTTTGCGATAGAGGATCATATGCCCGATTGTACGGTGTTTTTTGATGTGCCACCTGAAGTTGGATTAGAACGTATTTGGAAAGATAAAGAACGAGAACAAAATCGTCTGGATCTTGAAACGTTAGAATTTCATAAGCTAGTTTATAAAGGCTACAAAGAAGTAATGCACAGAGATGTGGAACGCTTTCGAGTAGTGGATGCGCAAAAGCCACAGTCTGAAGTTGTCGAAAAGGTTTGGGAAATAATAAGTTCAGAAGTCAACAAGCACAAAGATTCATGATATAATAGGAAAGAACACTACTTTTACAAGAAATCGGAAAAAGGGGAGAGTACATTGAAACTGATCGTAGCAGTGGTACAGGACCAAGATAGTAACCGATTATCTTCCGCGTTAACTAAAAATGATTTTCGGAATACAAAGTTAGCTAGTACAGGCGGATTTCTTCGTGCAGGGAATACTACATTCTTAATGGGTGTAGAGGATGAGTTAGTCTCAAAAGCGTTAGACTTAATTCGTGAAAATTGTCGGTCACGTGATCAGATGGTAGCACCTGTTTCTCCAATGGGTGGAAATGCAGATTCATATATACCGTATCCGATCGAGGTAGAGGTAGGCGGAGCTACTGTATTTGTCTTGCCAATTGAACAGTTCCACCATTTTTAATATTGAGGTGAGCATTGATGAAAGTCAATGGTGATTTACGGACGAGAATAGATAAAGTACCTCTAGATCCGCTTCGCCAACAGTCGGGCAATGCTCGTTTTGGTCAAATGGTTGAGCAACAAGGAGCACGTCTGCAAGGTGAACAAATTACTCGACTCTTTGGGGATATTTCAACCGTGGGTGATCAACTTGCAAGATCACGCAACTTGCGGGATATGGCAAAATATAAAATGCTGATCAAGCGTTTTTTGAAGGAAGTAGTTGAATCAGGCATTGAATTGAAGCAATCCCATACATGGAATCAATTTGGCGATGGACGTCGATTGAAGATTGTTCAAACGATTGATGAGAAACTAATTGAACTAACTGAAGCCTTAGTAGATGAAGAACAATCCTCCATTGATTTATTGGCGAAGATAGGAGAAATCAAGGGACTTCTTATCAACTTATATACGTAATCCCGTGCTACACTTACATGTAGTACGGGGTTTTTTGCAACATCTATAGAATAATTGGTAAGGAGGAGATTGCATGTCGGACACTATGCATGCACTGCAGTCTCAGCAACAAATAACGAAGCGTTTACAGGCCATTCATAGAAGACAACGAATGGGTCATGCCTATATATTTGACGGCTCAAATGGCGCAGGAAAAGAAGCTATAGCATTCTACTTTACGAAGTTACTTTTATGCATGAATCCAGTAGAACATGTTCCATGTGAAACATGTCATTCATGTAAGAGAATTGATTCTGGTAATCATCCGAATGTGATGTTGATCAGACCAGATGGACAGGATATAAAAAAAGAGCAAATGTCCAGTTTGATTATGAAGATGACGAAGAAGGGGTATGAGGAAGGACGTAAAGTATATGTAATAGCGAATGCGGAACGAATGAATACGTCTGCTGCCAATACATTACTGAAGTTTCTTGAAGAGCCTGAAGGGAATGTAACAGCAATCTTGCTTACTGATTCGTACCAATCCATTTTACCAACGATTCAGTCGCGCTGTCAGCGGATATCCTTACAGCCAATGAACCGACAAGAAAGCATGGAAAGTCTTATAGCACAAGGCGTTACAACATCGATGGCTGCTACGGCTACGATGTTAACAGCGAATGTGAATGCAGCTTATGAGATGGTACAGGAAGATTCCTTTGTACAGCGACGGAGATTAGTGTTAAAATTAGTAGAGGCAATTGAACAACGATCGCCTGGGGAGGCTTTGTTGTTCATCCAGACAGATTGGATGCCTTTGATGAAGGAAAAAAGTGATTGCGAACAAGGGATTGACTTGCTTCTCTTTGCTTACCGTGATATTGTAGCGGTGAAAGCTGGGTTGCAATCAACCATTGCGTATCCAGATCAACTAGAACTCTTCACCAGATACTCTGTTAAAAATGCGTATAGCAGTTTAACTGTGAAAATAGATGCCATCTTGCAGGCGAAAAAACGATTGCATCAAAATATGAATCGTACGCTTTTACTAGAACAATTGGTGCTTACTATGCAGGAGGGGTTATTGTTTGTTTAAAGTCGTAGGCGTCCGTTTTAAAAAGGCGGGTAAGTTATATTATTTCGACCCATTGGATTTGGCTATCGAAATCGGTAATTATGTCATTGTGGAAACCGCAAGAGGCGTGGAGTATGGAAAAGTAGCTAGTCGAAGTAACGAAATAGATGATGAAGATGTCGTCTTGCCACTGAAGAAGGTCATCCGTCTTGCGGACGAGAGTGATCGTGAACGTGTGAAAGAAAATCAACAGGAAGCAGAGCAAGCTTTCGATGTATGTGTTGAGAAGATTATAGAGCATCAATTAGATATGCGTTTAGTAGATGTAGAGTATACATTTGACCGCAATAAAATTGTCTTTTACTTTACCGCTGAAGGGCGTGTAGACTTCCGTAACTTAGTAAAGGATCTTGCAGCTATCTTCCGAACAAGAATTGAGTTGCGTCAGATTGGCGTACGTGATGAGGCGAAGATGCTCGGGGGTATTGGACCTTGTGGAAGAATGCTCTGTTGTTCTACGTTTTTAGGCGATTTTGAACCAGTGTCTATTAAGATGGCAAAGGATCAAAACCTTTCATTGAATCCATCGAAGATTTCAGGACTTTGTGGCCGGCTCATGTGTTGTCTGAAGTATGAGAATGACGAATATGAAGAAGCAAAAGCACAAATGCCTGATATTGGTAAACAAGTTGTTACGCCAGATGGGGTAGGAAAAGTAGTTGGTTTGAATTTATTGGAGCGTGTGCTACAAGTGAATATGCCAGCGTTTGAAAGAGTACTTGAGTATGCGTGGAGTGAGATTGAAGATTTGCAGAAGGAAATGGCTCACTTGACGAATTGATGAGGTGGAACAGTTGAAAGAAGTGAACTTTCTTGACAGAGTAATGGAGTTTGAGCAACAGTTGGACTCCATGCAAAAACAATTCAGGGAACTCATTGGGTTTGTCGCAGAGATGACTGAAGAAAATCACTCGCTTCGTCTGGAAAACCATCATTTACGAGCGCGACTGGACGAAATCGATAAGATTACACAACAGATAGAAGAGACCACACGAGATGAGCGTCCAAAAAAGCTAGATGTTGGCGAAGGTGTAGATAATCTGGCACGTCTGTACAATGAAGGTTTTCATGTGTGCAACGTGCATTATGGCAGTAGTCGTAAAGGCGAAGATTGTTTGTTTTGTCTGTCATTTTTAAATAAACAGAACGGCTGAAATGGTCAATTCCTATTTTTAGGTATTGGCTTTTTCTTTTGATTGGAGAGTGTATGTTGTGAATTTACAAGATGATGAACGGCTTGACTATTTATTAGCGGAGGACTTGCGTATTATTCAAAGTCCTTCTGTCTTTTCATTTTCATTAGACGCGGTATTGTTATCTCGCTTTGCTTCGGTGCCAATCAATAGGGGAAAGATCGTTGACTTGTGTACGGGAAATGGGGCTATTCCGTTATTTTTGAGTGCACGGACAAAATCAACCATTATAGGTATTGAACTTCAGGAACGACTAGCAGATATGGCAACAAGAAGCGTGGCTTACAATGAGTTAGGTGAACAAGTAATGATTATGCAAGATAATGTCATTGGGATCGCGAGAAAAATAGGCTTTGAAGCGTATGACACAGTTACTTGCAATCCCCCTTACTTTCCAGCGATAGATGCCAGTACGAAAAATAAAAGTGTGCATTATACAATCGCCCGTCATGAAGTAGAATTAACATTGGATCAAGCTGTCCAATCTGCAAGTGAATTATTAAAGCAGGGTGGTAAAGCAGCGTTCGTTCATCGTCCAGGAAGATTGATGGATATACTTACTTCTATGCGAAAAAACCGATTAGAACCAAAACGTATTCGATTTGTTTATCCAAAGGAAGGGAAGGAAGCAAATACGTTATTAATTGAAGCAATAAAGGATGGAAAGCCGGACTTGAAGATCCTACCACCTTTGTATGTCTACACGCAAGACGGAGAATACACCGAAGAAGTGAGGCACTTGTTGTATGGTGACGAGTGAGCATTTCTTTTATGTGCTGGAATGTCAGGATGGTTCGTATTACGCAGGATATACGAATGATTTAGAACGGCGGTTACGTGTACATAATGAAGGAAAAGGGGCAAAGTATACGAGAGGACGGTTGCCTGTACACTATGTATATCACGAAGGGTATGAAACAAAAAGACAAGCAATGCAAAAAGAGTATCAATTCAAAAAATTGAATCGCTCGCAAAAAGAGCAGTATATTCGAAAGGGGCGTTCAGATTGATTACTTCTCAAAAAAGTGCTGAGATGACTGAAGCAGGTAAACTGTTTATCGTTGGCACACCGATTGGTAACCTAGAAGATATGACATACCGTGCAATTCGTATCTTGCAGGAGGCAGATTTTATTGCTGCAGAAGATACACGTAATACTATTAAGCTTTGTAATCATTTCGATATCCATACTCCAATGATCAGCTATCATGAGCATAATACACGAGTGGCGGGAGAAAAAATTATAGAACATCTACAAAATGGGAAAGATGTAGCTATCGTCAGTGATGCAGGTATGCCATGTATTTCAGATCCTGGAGCTGATCTTGTAGAACTAGCAATCGAACGAGGACTAGCGGTTGTTCCGGTGCCTGGTCCGAATGCCGCGGTCACTGCATTAGTTGCTTCAGGAATAACCCCTCAACCCTTTTTGTTTTGGGGATTTCTACCTAGACAAAAAAAGGAACAAAAAGAACAACTGGCAAAACTACAACGCTATGAAGAAACGTTGTTATTTTATGAAGCACCTCATCGCCTTAAACAAACGCTAAAAGCACTCGTTGAGCAATTTGGTGGTGAACGAAAGATCGTCATGGCACGTGAACTGACAAAGCGCTTTGAAGAGTTATTAAGGGGTACATTGGAAGAAGCAGTAGAATGGGCTGAAACAAATGAGATAAAAGGAGAATTTTGCTTAGTAGTAGAAGGGAATCAACATGTACAAGAAGAACAGGTTGATTTCTGGTGGTCAGATCTAACTGTAAAAGAACATGTCGAGCATATAATGGAGCGGAGGGAAATGCGTTCAAAGGATGCTATTCGTGAAGTTGCGGAAACACGAGAACTAAGTAAGCGAATTGTCTATCAAGCCTATCACGTGGATTAATGAAGAAAAAAAAGAATCCTGAACGAAAAAACGTTCAAGATTCTTTTTGATTACTTAGTTTTCTCTTCAATTTCTTGAAGGAGTTGTTTTGCGCCTTCAGGACTTAAGATTAACTTACCATCAATTAGACGAAGGTTGTCGTCTGAGACTTCCCCTGTAATAGAACATGTCATATTAGGCATGTACTTTTTCAAGATAATTTTATCGTCGTCTACGTATATTTCCAACGCATCCTTTTGCTCGATGCCAAGTGTGCGGCGTAGTTCAATGGGGATTACAACACGGCCTAACTCGTCAACTTTTCTCACGATTCCAGTAGATTTCATGAAAGGAATTCCTCCTGCACTCTAGATTTAAATTCGTCAAAATTCGACATAATTCTCTTTTCTATTATTTATCATACCAACTCTTCCAATAAACGTCAATCATCATAACTTAAATTAAGTCTATTATTTTTTATCACTTTTTTGATAGGTAAAAGGTGGGGTGCGAGTCAGTTTTTGGTTGTCATAATGCTTCCTGAAATGGATAAAAGATAGAAGAATCGTACAGAATTAGTTGATAACATGGCACTTTTGCACAACATCCGATAAAATGAAACTATACATTAATTATTTGGAGGAATTTCGTGTGGACAATCAATCTAAAACATTTTATATTACAACACCTATTTATTATTCGAGTGGAAAGTTTCATATAGGAACGGCTTATACGACAATCGCATCTGATGCTATGGCTCGCTATAAAAGACTCCGTGGATATGACGTTAGATTTTTAACAGGAATGGACGAACACGGTCAGAAAATTCAAGAGAAAGCTGAAGAAGAAGGGCTTTCTCCACTTACGTATGTGGATGGAATTGCTGATATCGCAAAGAGTCTTTGGAAACTCATGGACATTTCCTATGACGATTTAATTCGCACAACTGAAGATCGTCATAAAAAGATTGTAGAAAAGATCTTCCAAAAGTTCCTTGAAAATGGAGATATCTATAAAGGGAAATACGAAGGATGGAAATGTGTACCGTGTGAATCATATTTCACAGAATCACAGCTAGACGATGGAAACTGTCCTGATTGTGGACGTCCCGTACAACGTGTGGAGGAAGAGTCGTACTTCTTTAATATGAAGAAATACTCTGATCGTCTATTAGCATATTATGAAGAAAATCCAACATTCATTGAGCCAGAATCACGTAAAAATGAAATGATTAATAACTTTATCAAACCAGGATTAGAAGACTTGTCGGTTTCCCGTATGTCATTTGATTGGGGAATTAAAGTTCCTGGAGATCCAAAGCATGTAATTTATGTGTGGGTAGATGCGTTGACGAACTATATTACGTCACTCGGCTATATGTCAGACGATGATTCATTATTTACTAAGTATTGGCCGGCAGATGTTCATGTCGTAGGAAAAGATATTGTTCGATTCCATACGATTTATTGGCCAATTTTCTTGATGGCACTTGAATTACCATTACCGAAGAAAGTGTTTGCACATGGTTTTATCATGATGAAAGATGGAAAAATGTCAAAATCCAAAGGCAACGTAGTCTATCCGGAAATGTTAGTGGAACGCTTTGGTTTGGATGCAACTCGCTACTTCTTATTGCGTGAACTTCCATTTGGACAAGATGGCGTATTTTCTCCGGAAGCATTCGTTGAGCGCATTAACTATGACTTGGCAAATGATTTAGGTAATTTACTAAACCGTACTATTTCTATGATTAACAAATACTTTGATGGTGAAATTTTGACAGAAGACTTAGAGCTTACAGAGTTTGATGAGTCGCTACAAGAAATGATTCAATTAACAGTAAGCAAATATGAGAACTCTATGGAGAAAATGCAATTTAGCGTCGTGCTATCCGATGTATGGGCGTTGATTTCTCGCACGAATAAATATATCGATGAAACGTCGCCTTGGGTATTGGCAAAAACAGAAGAAGACCGAAAGAAATTAGCGTCCGTTATGTATCACTTGGCGCTCTCTATTCATCATACGGCAGTTCTTTTACAACCATTCATGACAAATGCACCAAAGCAAATGGTAGAACAACTAGGTCTTCCACAAGATTCACTTCGTTGGGATTCATTACAAGAAGATTACAGAATTCCAACAGGGACGAAAGTAATCAATAAAGGCGTGCCAATCTTCCCGCGTTTAGAAACTGAAATCGAAGTAGACTTCATCCGTCAGCAAATGGCAATTACTGCACCTGCTGAAATAGAGGAGGAAGTGAAAGAAGAAGTAGAAGAATCAAATGAAATTTCTTTTGATGACTTCATGAATATAGAATTACGCGTAGCTACCGTAACAGCTTGCGAGAAAATGCCAAAAGCCGACAAATTACTGAAACTACAAGTAGATCTAGGCTATGAGAAACGCCAAGTAGTTTCCGGCATCGCCGAACACTACGACGCAAAAGACGTAGTAGGCATGAAAGTAATTGTTGTAGCGAACCTAAAACCAGTAAAACTGCGTGGTGAAATTTCACAAGGAATGATCCTAGCAGGACAAAAAGACGGTGTATTAAAACTTGCAACAGTCGATCAAGCGTTAGAAAATGGTGCACAAGTAAAATAACTATATGAAAAGTCTACTGCATCGTAGATATTAGAAACTGTAGATAAACTCTAAATCGGAGTTTGTCTACAGTTTTTTCTTTTACTGCGATAAGAAATTAAATAAACTGCAAAGGAATTTAAATGGACTTGTAAAATTGAATCGTACGAGATCCGACGTTGGCGTGCATGCTCTCTGAAGTGAAAATTCACTTGTGCCGCCTATGTTTGTCTTCTTTTTGCCAATGTAAAATATGCCCAGTCGCTCCGACATTTCTCGCTACTTAGCAGAATAAATAGTTTACTTGTAATATAAATGTAATATAAATGAGAAGAAAGTAATAAATAAAGCTTATAGAATAGGGTACAGCGTGAGGAGAGATGAAATGTTTATTGATACCCATGTCCATTTGAATGCAGATCAATACGAACACGATGTAGAAGAAGTCATACAACGTGCAATCGATGCAAAAGTAGAAAAGATGATTGTCGTTGGCTTTGATACAAAAACAATCGACATTGCAATGGAGTTAATCGAACGGTATTCATTTATTTATGGAGTGATTGGTTGGCATCCTGTTGATGCAGTCGATTGCACAGAAGATGATTTACAGTGGATTAAAGAATTATCGGCACATCCTAAAGTCGTTGGCATCGGTGAAACGGGCCTAGACTACTACTGGGATAAATCACCGAAAGATATACAACAAGAACTGTTTCGTAAACAAATTAGGTTGGCCAAAGAAGTAAACTTACCAATTATTATTCATAACCGCGAGGCAACAGCCGATGTTGTTCGTATTTTACAGGAAGAAAATGCTAGTGAAGTGGGAGGTATTATGCATTGTTACGGTGGTAGCGTAGAAACTGCTAAACAATGTATTGATATGAACTTTCTAATTTCTCTTGGTGGCCCCGTAACATTTAAGAATGCAAGAATGCCAAAAATGGTGGCAACAGAAATTCCGCTAGACAAATTACTAATTGAAACGGACGCACCCTATTTAGCACCACATCCGTACCGAGGAAAGCGTAATGAACCGTCGTATATTCCATTAGTAGCAGAAGAAATTGCACGACTGAAGGAAATATCGGTTGAGGAAGTCGCTAAGCAAACTACTGAAAACGCTATGCATCTTTTTCGTATAGTGTAGGTATAGTAGTTACCGAGTTTGAAGACTCTAGTGAAAAAAGTTTATCGTGGACTTTTAATTACTAGTAGTTTAAAAGATTGACAGGTGAAAATAAACGCTATATACTCAGCCGAGTAATGAAAGGGGAAAATTTTTCATGTCACAGAAGAACACGAAGGGTAAACGCATTGCAGTTTTACTTATGGCAATTGCTTTATTCATCACAACTACGTCACTCGTATTGATTGACGGAAAAAAGAAAAATGTCACTATGGATCTTAATGGCAAGCAGATAGAGTTACGCACGGCTGCATCGACAGTTGAAGAAGTATTAGCTGCAAATGATGTACAGGTAAAGAAACATGATTACTTGGAGCCAGCAATGCATACACCGCTTGAGAATGGCTTAGCTATCAAATGGCAAGCAGCGAAAAAAGTTTCTATTGCACTTGATGGAGACACTCAGGAATTATGGACAACAGAAAAGACTGTACAAGATGTATTGAAGACAGCAAATATCGAGATCAACACACACGACGAAGTAGAACCAGCATTAGCAACAACTATTTCAGATAACCAAGCGATCACGATTGCGAAAGCATTCCAAGTCACTGTGAATGACGGTGGCAAAGAGAGCACGCACTGGTCCACTTCGACCACTGTCGCTGACTTTTTAAAGGATCAAAATATCCGTTTGAATAATTTGGATAAAGTAGAAGGCGATTCGAAAGCATTGCTTACGACGTCTAATGCAGTTGTAAATATTGCACGAGTAGAAAAGGTCACCGATGTTGTGGAAGTACCAGCAGACTTCAAAGTAAAGAGAAAAACAGATTTGACAATGCTTAAAGGTGAAGAAAAAGTAACAACTGAAGGTAAAAAGGGTAAGATCCAGCAGAAATTTGAAATAACGAAAAAGAACGGAAAAATTGTATCACGTGAACTAGTTAGTAAAACAGTTATTGAAGAACCTACACATAAAGTAGTGAATGTTGGAGCAAAAGTCGTAGTAGCTAGTGCAGATACAGCTAAGTCTACAAGTAAAGCACAGACTGCAAAAAGTGCAAACGTAGGTGTATCACGAAACAACGAACCAAGTGGTGGAGGTAAAGAATTCTACGCCAATGCAAGTGCCTATACAGCTTACTGTAATGGTTGTTCTGGAATAACCGCTACAGGTATTAACTTGCGCGCAAATCCAAACATGAAATTGATCGCTGTAGATCCACGAGTTATTCCATTAGGCTCTAAAGTTTGGGTTGAAGGATATGGCTATGCGATTGCAGGAGATACAGGTGGCGCTATTAAAGGTAACCGTATCGATTTACACATGCCAACAAAAGAAGCAGCTTATCAATTTGGACGCCGTCAAGTGAAGATTAAAGTAATTAACTAATTATATAGTTCGCCGGTAAAGAAGAGTGACTCTTCTTACCGGTTTTTTCTGTTTTTACTAAACGTGAATGACATGGTTGTGCAGTATACGAAAAAACAGTAAAATAGAAAGAATGACGTGAGAAGAAAAGAGGAATCCTGTGAATATAGAAGAAGTAGTTGTAGTGGAAGGGAAATCAGACACTATTGCTATCAAAAGAGCGACAGGCGCAGACACGATTGAAACAAACGGCTCTGCTATTAATGATAAAACTATTGAGCGAATTCGTCTTGCGCAACAGACACGTGGAGTTATTGTTTTTACGGATCCGGACTTTCCAGGAAGACGTATTCGTGCGATTGTAGAAGAGCAGGTGCCGGGTGTTAAGCATGCGTTTCTTCCGAAGAAAGAAACCATTGCGAAGAACGGGCGTGGCTTAGGAATTGAACATGCAAGTGATGAAGCAATACGTCATGCATTAGCTTCTATTTATACGGTCAGTCAGCATACAGTAGAGGAGATACCAATGGCGCAGCTACTAGATGCTAAACTAATCGGTCACGCAGACTCTAGAAAGCGGAGAGAGCGGCTGAGTGAGTTATTACAAATTGGTCAGGTGAACGGCAAAGGGCTTAAAAAACGTTTGGAGATGTTTCGGATTACTCCGGTGCAACTAGATGAAATGATAAAAGTTCTCGACGAGGAGGAAATGAAGACAGATGTATAAAGACATCGCAACACCAATGAGAACGAAAGAAATACTGCAAAAACATGGTTTTTCATTCAAGAAAAGCTTGGGGCAAAACTTTTTAGTGGACTCCAATGTGCTGTATAATATTGTCTCTCACGCAGACATAACAGAAACTACAGGCGTTATTGAAGTAGGTCCTGGAATTGGTGCGCTAACTGAGCATTTGGCGCGTAAAGCAGGGAAAGTAGTAGCGTTTGAAATAGATGGCCGACTGTTGCCGGTATTAGAAGATACACTATCACCATATCCTAACGTCACAGTGCTTCATCAAGACGTACTAAAAGCAGATTTGCATCAAGTAATAGAAGAGCAATTTGCTGACTACGAGGATGTAGTTGTCGTGGCGAATTTGCCGTATTATATTACCACGCCAATTATTATGAAGTTTTTGATGGAAAAGGTTAGAGTTAAGCAGCTCGTCATTATGATGCAAAAAGAAGTAGCGGATCGGATTACAGCTGTGCCAAGTACAAAAGCGTACGGCTCTCTTTCTATTGCGGTGCAGTACTATATGGATGCAGAAGTATCAATGATTGTACCTAAAACAGTTTTTATTCCGCAACCGAATGTAGAATCTGCTGTTTTAAGTTTAACTCGTAGGGAAGAACCGTATCCTAATGTAGCGGACGAAGATTTCCTATTCAACGTTACACAAGGTTCATTTGTCCATCGCCGAAAGACGTTGTGGAATAACTTGCAAGCATCTCTGCCTGAAGGTAAAGAGAAGAAGGAATTGATCCAGCAAGCATTCGACGCTGTCGGAATTGACCCTGTAAGAAGAGGAGAAACATTGTCAATTCCGGAGTTCATTGCGCTTGCAAATGCACTATACCCATCATTTGGCATGCTGAAACCGGAATAAAAGTCAATCAAAATTTGTTGTGAAAATATAGTTGATTTCATCATAAAACAATTGACAAAAGTATAGGTAGACTGTTAAAATAAAAAATTTGGTTGACAGAACGGAAGAAAAATGTTATGCTAGTATTTAGTGAGGTGTAAGCAACATGCCAAAAACATTAGCAGACATTAAAAAGTCACTGGATGCTCATCTAGGGAAACGTCTCCACCTAAAAGCAAACGGCGGTCGTAAGAAGACGATCGAACATGCTGGAGTATTGCGCGATACGTATCGTGCTGTTTTCGTAGTAGAGTTAGACCAGGATGACAATGCGTTTGAAAGAGTTTCTTACAGCTATGCAGATATTTTAACCGAAGCGGTTGAAATAACAATTCTTGATGGTGCAGATCAAACGGCTTTCATCATCAAATAATTTTCATGCTATTTTAATTTATTTCTTAGTGAATCCGCCCGGAACGTTCAGGCGGGTTTTTTTGTGTTTTCAACTATAACGATGCGTAACTTCCTCTGTTTTGTACATGCTATAATTGTCGGCCGAAAAGGAGGAAACGTCAATGGCGAGAAAAGGCGTCATGTCAGATCCATTAAAAGAAGAAATCGCAAAAGACCTGGGTTTTTATGATGTTGTACAAAAAGAAGGTTGGGGCGGTATTCGTTCACGTGATGCAGGTAATATGGTGAAGCGTGCAATTGAAATGGCGAGTAGGCAAGTGGAGGAGAAAAAGTAATTCAACCATGTCTCGGATAATCCAGATCAGGCTGACGATGGGAACTGCAAAAGCAAAAATGCTTTGCAGTTCTTTTTTTCATTTATTCTTCCTATGTTCTATCCATTGTGTGGTAATATAATGAGCAAGAACATGCTGTGGGGAGGGAGCTTTTATCATGATTTACGAAAAGGCACCTGCAAAAATCAATTTAACATTGGACGTGCTGAATAAACGGCCAGATGGCTATCACGAAGTCGAGATGATCATGACCACTGTAGACTTGGCTGATCGTATTTGGCTTCGACCGACGATGGATCGTGCCATAACGATTAAGTCATCGCATCGCTTTGTGCCGAATGATCGTAAAAACTTAGCGTATCAAGCAGCGGACTTGTTGCGGAAACGCTATCGTCTAAAACAAGGTGTAGAAATTACACTTGATAAGAATATTCCGATTGCCGCGGGACTTGCAGGCGGGAGTTCAGATGCAGCGGCTACGTTGCGTGGATTGAATCGCTTGTGGGACCTTGGGTTGTCATTGGATGAACTAGCTATGCTTGGTGCGGAAATAGGTTCAGACGTATCCTTTTGTGTATATGGCGGTACAGCCATTGCGCGTGGGCGTGGGGAGAACATTACACACTTGCCTTCGCCGCCGAACTGTTGGGTAATTCTGGCCAAGCCATCTATTGGTGTATCGACAGGGAATATTTATGGACAGCTCAATTTGTCGACAATTGAACATCCACAAACGGCCACAATGATGGAAGCCTTAGAAGAAGGCGACTATGATAAAATGTGTGCATCATTAGGAAATGTGTTGGAACCAGTTACGATGGGTCTGCATCCTGAAGTTGTTATGCTTAAAGAACAAATGGAACGCTTTGGTGCAGACGCGGTATTGATGAGTGGTAGTGGGCCAACAGTCTTTGGGTTGGTAAAACATGAATCACGCGTACCTAGAATCGTTAATGCACTTAAAGGCTTTTGCCAAGATGTACATGCTGTACGTACACTAGGAGAACGTATTCTAGTTGATTAATACCGTACGATTATGATAATGTACTTATAAATCATTCGGATTTAGGAGACGGTATTATGAAGTGGAAAAGAAGTGAAAGGCTAGTCGATATGACCCGCCATTTGCTAGAAAATCCGCACACACTCATTTCTTTGACGTTTTTCTCTAACAGGTATGCTGCTGCCAAATCCTCCATTAGTGAAGACCTTGGTATTCTGAAGGAAACCTTTGAAGAGAGCGGTACGGGACGGTTAATAACTATTTCTGGTGCAGCCGGTGGTATTAAATATATTCCTATAGCTAGTCGGGAAGAAGTAAATGATATTATACATTCGCTAATGGATGAATTGAGAAAGTCAGATCGTCTTTTGCCCGGTGGCTACTTGTACATGACTGATTTATTGGGAAATCCAAAGTTTCTTGATCGAATAGGCAAGGTTATTGCTACTGCATTTTTTGATGCGGGAATCGATGCGATTATGACGGTCGCGACAAAAGGTATTCCAATAGCCCATGCCATTGCACGTCATTTAAACGTTCCAGTAGTAGTAGTGCGCCGCGATAGCAAGGTGACAGAGGGATCCACAGTAAGTATTAACTATGTCTCTGGTTCTGCTCGAAGAATCCAAACGATGGTCCTTTCTAAGAGAAGCATGCAGAGTGGTCAAAGAGTGTTGCTGACAGACGATTTCATGAAAGTAGGCGGAACGATGCAAGGTATGAAGAGCCTGCTTGAAGAATTCGATTGTGAACTAGGTGGCGTCGCTGTGCTAGTGGAAGCGGAACATCTAGAAGAAGTGTTAGTAGATGACTACCTTTCGTTAGTTAAGCTACATGCGGTAGATGAGAAGCGCAGAAAGATTGAGCTAGAAGAAGGAAACTATTTCACGAGAGGCGGAAATGATATATGGAATATGTGAAAACAGATCAAGCACCCCAAGCAATTGGGCCTTATTCACAAGCAGTGAAAGTAAATGGCGTAGTCTACACATCGGGGCAGATTCCTTTGACAGTAGCAGGTGAAGTAGTTGCTGGTGGAATTGAAGAGCAAACGAATCAAGTACTTCATAATCTTCGTAAAGTCTTAGAAGAAGCGGGTTCTAGCATGCAACAAGTGATTAAGACGACAGTGTTTATTCAAGATATGAACGAATTTGTTGCACTAAATGCAATCTACGAAGAACATTTCGGTAATCACAAGCCTTCTCGTTCAACAGTTGAAGTAGCAAGACTTCCAAAAGACGTTCGTGTGGAAATTGAAGCAATAGCTATTTATGAATCATAATATCTAACTTTATATAGCTTCATGATGTCGAATTAGACAGCATGGAGCTTTTTTAGAAGTTAAAAATGAGATTTGGACGATCAAATAGTATAATAGTTCGAAATTTATTCAAATATTATACATAATTTTAATAATTCACAAAAAACCTATTTTAATCTTTAAAGGAAAATAGTAATATAGAAATAACACAAGTATTATGGTTATTAAGAGGGGATTTACCAACTAACCTAGAATAAATACATTGTGGACAATTGACAACAAGGGAGTGGGGAAGATGGAGATTACAGATGTGAGGTTACGCAAAGTAGACACCGAAGGCAGAATGAGAGCGATTGCTTCCATTACACTGAACAATCAGTTTGTCATCCATGATATCCGAGTCATCGAGGGGAATGACGGATTATTCGTGGCAATGCCGAGCAAACGTACACCAGATGGGGAGTTCCGCGACGTAGCACATCCGATTAATTCAGATGCAAGAACAAAGGTACAAGAATCGATTTTAGCAGCCTACCATCATGTGGACGAAGCACAAGGGATACTTGAAGAAGCAACCTTATAAAAGAACACATGACGAGAAAGCGTTTTCATATGTCGTATCAGCTGAAAGACCATCTATTCGAGTAGATGGTCTTTTGGTTATCCGATCTGTAAAGTTGAAACTCCCTGAGTAGCCGCGTGTGCCTTTAGTGCTTCGCTTCACTGATGTGTAGCTACAACTCTAGTGAGTAAAATGTTCAACTTTTAGTTTTAAGCTTGTAGGAAGGGGTAAACCCAAAATACTCCTGTTAGTTAAAGAAGATTATACCTATTTCGGGGATATGTTCAAAAAAGTTAATAATCATAAAATAAAGCAATGCAATTGTCAAGGGAGAATACTTGAAAAAAACTATCATTTCCGATATAGTCAATTATGAATTAAGGATGGAGGCTGGCAAATGACAAACACGTATGCTATCGTCTTAGCCGCGGGTCAAGGGACTCGGATGAAGTCTGATTTGTACAAAGTGCTTCACCCCGTCTGCGGTAAACCGATGGTAGAGCATGTGATCGATCATATTCGCGAATTAGATGCTGATCGCATCGTCACTATTGTCGGTCACGGCGCGGAAATGGTAGAGCAAACGCTAGGAAACAAAAGTGAATATGCGTTACAGGCGGAGCAATTAGGTACAGCACATGCTGTTTTGCAAGCGCAGTCTGTGCTCGGTGATATAGACGGCACAACACTAGTCGTTTGCGGAGATACTCCGTTAATTAGTAGCGACACGATGAAAGCGTTACTTGCGCATCATCACGAAACCGAAGCAAAAGCTACAATACTTACTGCAATTGCAGATGATCCAACAGGCTACGGCCGAATCATCCGCGCAGAGAATGGTGACGTTTTAAGAAACGTCGAACATAAAGATACTAATGACGAAGAACGTAGTGTGAAGGAAATCAATACAGGAACATATTGTTTTGATAACCGTGTACTATTTGACACTTTGAAAAAAGTAAACAATGAAAATGCGCAAGGTGAATACTATCTTCCGGATGTATTAGGTATTTTAAAATCTGAAGGCGAGCGTATCTCCGCCTACACGACACCCGACTTCCACGAAACACTCGGAGTCAATGATCGGGTAGCGTTAGCGCAGGCTGAAAAAGATATGCGTCATCTGATTGCAGAGAAGCATATGCGTAATGGCGTCACAATCATTAATCCAGAACAGACCGTCATTAGTGCAGACGCAGAGATTGGACGCGATACACTATTGCAACCTGGTGTGATGATTGAAGGGACAACAAAAATTGGATCGAATTGTATTATTGGTCCAAATAGTCATATTCAAAACAGTACAATCGGTGACTACAGCACGATTCACTCGTCAGTAGTTTGTGACAGTCAAGTAGGAAATCAGACGGCGGTTGGTCCATTCGCACATTTACGTCCTGACTCTCACTTAGGCAATCACGTAAAAGTTGGTAACTTTGTCGAGGTGAAGAAGTCACAACTTGGCGACGATAGTAAAGTATCCCACCTCAGCTACATTGGAGATGCGGAAATTGGTAAGAGTGTGAATATAGGTTGCGGAACAATTACCGTGAATTATGACGGTGAAAATAAACATAAGACTGAAATACAGGACAATGCTTTTGTCGGTTGTAACGCCAACTTAGTAGCGCCTGTAACTGTAGGAAAAAATGCCATTGTGGCAGCTGGATCCACTATTACAAAAAATGTTCCGGAAAATTCACTTGCAATTGCACGCGTTCGGCAAGAGAATAAAGAGGGATACGTAAAAAACTAATCTTACCCAACTAACAGGAGGGCCATCATGGCAAATCATTATCCAAACGAAAAACTGAAAATATTTTCTCTAACTGCGAACGAACCCCTTGCACAAGAAGTAGCAGATCAAGTCGGACTTCCACTCGGCAAATGCTCAGTCAAACGTTTTAGTGACGGAGAAATCCAAATCAATATCGATGAAAGCATCCGTGGCTGTGAAGTGTTTGTTATTCAATCCACTTCTAATCCGGTCAACGATAACTTAATGGAGCTTCTCATCATGCTAGATGCCTTGATGCGTGCTTCTGCGCGTACGATCAACGTTGTCATGCCTTACTATGGCTATGCGCGACAAGACCGTAAAGCAAGATCGCGTGAACCAATCACCGCTAAATTAGTTGCAAACTTATTAGAAACAGCAGGTGCTGACCGTGTGATTGCGGTAGATTTGCATGCGCCACAGATTCAAGGATTCTTTGATATTCCAATCGATCACTTGGTTGCCGAGCCAATCTTGACTGAATACTTCCAAAAAGAAGGTTTAGTAGGAGATGATTTAGTAATCGTCTCACCTGATCACGGTGGCGTTACACGGGCTCGTAAAATGGCGGATCGCATGAAAGCACCGATTGCGATTATCGACAAACGTCGTCCACGTCCGAACGTGGCGGAAGTTATGAATATCGTTGGAAATGTAGAAGGTAAAACAGCGATTCTCATTGATGATATCATCGATACAGCAGGTACGATTACGATTGCTGCAAGCGCGTTGATTGAAAGTGGAGCAAAAGAAGTGTATGCTTGCTGTTCACATCCGGTTTTATCTGGTCCGGCAATTGAGCGGATCAACAATTCACAGATCAAGCAATTGGTCATTACTAATTCAATTGAATTATCGGATACGAAACTATCTCCAAAGATTAAACAACTCTCAATTGCACCACTATTAGCATCAGCGATCGTTCGTGTATTCGAGAAGAAGTCTGTAAGTACGTTATTTGAGTGATGTAAAGATACGATTGATGACAAGTTACCTGATGTCGTCTGATATTGAATGTTTCAAGAGGTAGAAAAAACTTTTTTAAAGGAAAGGTGACTATACAAATGAGCACAATGCAGTCGAAATTAAGAGAAACTAACAAAACAACACTATCACAATTACGAAAAGATGGATGGATTCCATCCGTAGTCTATGGCTACAAAACGGAAAGCACACCAATCTCCGTTAAAGAGCGCGATTTAATTGATACGCTTCGTGAAACAGGAAGAAATGGTGTCATTAAGCTGGACGTTGATGGCAAAAAAGTAAATGTCGTGTTGAGTGATTATCAATCGGATGTTTTAAAAGGAACTATTACACATGCTGACTTTTTATCGATTAATATGACGGAAGAACTTGAAGTTGAAGTTGTCATTAATTTAATCGGTCAATCACCAGGTGAAAAAGAAGGCGGAATCATTCAACAACCAATTCGTGAAGTTACGATTCGCGTCAAGCCTTCTGACATTCCAGAGTCCATTGATTTGGACGTTTCAGAACTACAAATTGGCGATACACTTCTTGTAAGTGATATTCGTTCGAAGGTAGCATTTGAAATCTTGAATGAAGATGAAGATGCGCTTGTGCTAGTATCTGCTCCACGTACGGAAGCAGAGTTGGAAGAATTGGATGAAACAGCTGACGCAGGTGCAGAACCTGAAGTAATCGGCGATGACAAAGCAGCAGAATAAATAATGAAATGGGCGCACGAGTTTATAACGTGCGCTCCTTTTCTATGCATATAGAGATTGGTTCGAAAAGGAAGAGAAGCTAATGAAGTTACTAATCGGACTCGGAAACCCCGGGAAAGCTTACGAAAAAACACGTCATAATATTGGTTTTCAAGTAATTGATGAATTAGCGAAGCGTTGGCAAGCGCCGGCATTTCAAAAGAAGTTTAATGGTGAATATACAACCGTTCATACTCCGGAAGGCAAAGTGATCTTAGTAAAGCCGATGACGTATATGAACTTGTCTGGTGAATGTATACGCCCACTAGCAGATTACTTCGAAATAGACGACGATGAGTTAGTCGTTCTTTACGACGACTTGGATTTACCGGCGGGTAAGATTCGCCTTCGTCAAAAAGGTAGTGCAGGTGGTCACAACGGCATGAAGTCGTTAATCGCGCACTTAGGAACTTCTGAATTTAATCGCATCCGCATAGGCGTCGATCGTCCAACAAACGGAATGAAAGTTGCTGACTATGTGCTGTCACCTTTTAGTAAAGAGGAACAGCCGTTGATCGAAGAGGCTGTACAAAAGAGCGCCGATGCTTGCGAAGAGTGGATAAAGAAATCACCGTTTCTAGAAGTGATGAATAAATTTAACGGTTCGTAAGCATAATATAGCGACACTTTGCCTATACTTTGATAAAAGGAAGGTGAAGGATGCGTGATCCGCTATTCTTGCAGTCACTGTGATACGGAAATCGGTTCTATTCCATTGGATGCCGCAGAAGCTATACTTTATCAGATTAAGAACTTAGATAAAGGAGAAAAGAGATCATTCTTATCCGTTAATGATGAAGGCATGCGTATACGATGTATTTGTGAGCAATGCGAACAATCGTTGAAAACGTTCCCTGATTATTATACGTTGAAAAAATGGCTACAATAGTAGTAGATGCTTTGGCTATACGCGCCAAAGCTTTTTGTGCATAATGTATTCTACTGTTAAAAAGGTTACTAGAAAAGCCATAATTGATATATAGAGAGGATTAGTCGATTGGGAGTAATAGAGCATCTGTTTTTAGAAGAAAAAGAGATTCAAAGTCTACTCAAGGACTTAGAAGCTGGACAGGACCAGCAATTGATAACAGGTCTTTCTGGTGGTTCTAAGGCCATCTTCTTTAAAGTAATCCAGCAATCGTTGACACGTCCTGTTTTGGTAGTCTCACCAAATATGTTGCAAGCGCAGCGTACGTATGAGGATTTGATCAAGCAAGTCGGTGATGAGCATGTTCATTTATACAATGCAGAGGAACTAGTGGCAGCCGACTTTTCATTTGCTAGTTATGAACTGCGTGCCGGGCGAATTGAAACGTTGGATCATATGGCACGCTCAGGTAGTGGAATTTATATCACACCCGTTGCGGGGCTTAGAAAACTCTTGCCGTCAAAGGAACGTTGGCTCACGCATTATGTTAAGGCGGAGACGGATGAAGAGATTGATATAAACATGTGGCTCGTGAAACTTGTTTCCATGGGTTATATACGAAAAGACCTGGTGAGCGCGCCGGGCGAATTTGCGTTGCGTGGTGGCATACTAGATATTTATCCGCTAACGATGCAAGAACCTGTTCGCATTGAATTATTTGATACGACAATCGATTCTATCCGAACATTTTCTGCTGAAGATCAACGCTCCACAGGAAAGCTAGAATCGATTACGTTATTACCGGCTACAGAATTTATTTGGACACCGGATGAACTGTTGCAAGTTTCTCGCAATGTGGAACAAGCACTTGGTGATAGTTTAACGAAGATTAAAAGTGAAGACTTACAGCAACAATTACTAATGACAGTGATGCAAGACGTAGGCTTGATGCAATCGGGTGTTGTTCCAGATACGATGAAGCAGTATGCGTCGTTCTCCTCACTAGCTAGTGCAGCGTTGACCGATTACTTCCCAGAGAATGGTGTCATTGTGTTTGACGAACTTGGACGTATACAGGAGTCCGTGGCAACGCTAGAAGAGGAAGAACAGGAATTTCATCTAGCTATGCTAGAAGACGGTAAAATGTTGCATGATACAAAGTTAGCTTGGAAGTACCAAGAGGTGCTTGGTAGAATTCATCAGCAACGTTTATACTTGTCGTTATTTACGCGTGCAGTACCTGGATTTACAATTAACAAATCTATCACAATTTCTTGTAAGCCTATGCAGCAGTTCCATGGCCAGATGCCTTTATTAAAAAGCGAGATAGAACGTTGGCTTCAGGGCAATTATAATATTTTCATGCTAGCGGCTTCTGCAGAACGTATGGCTACCATCCAAGGCATTTTGCGGGAGTATGATATAGAAGCTGTAGTAAATGGCAAACCGAGTAAAGATGGTGTTCTGTCAATTATAGAAGGAGACTTGTCTGCCGGGTTCGAATTGCCTCTTCAGAAGCTAGCGGTTCTTACAGAAGCTGAAATGTTTACAGGCAAGGCGAAGCGTAAAGCTCGTCCACAGAAATTAACAAATGCAGAACGAATAAAGAGTTATTCAGAAATTCAAATAGGCGATTATATTGTTCACGTCCATCACGGAATTGGTCGATATTACGGAGTAGTGACGTTAGAAGTTGGCGGTATCCAAAAAGACTACTTGGATATCCGTTATCGTGGCGATGATAAGTTATTCGTACAGGCCGATCAAATTGATTTAATCCAAAAGTATGTGGCTTCAGGAGAAAAAGAGCCGAAGTTGCACAAGTTAGGCGGTACAGAGTGGACAAAGACGAAACGTAAAGTTACAGCGGCCATTCAAGATATTGCGGATGATTTGATCAAGTTATATGCTAAGCGGGAAGCCGAAAAGGGATTTGCTTTCAGTGAAGACGATGATTTACAGCGTTCATTTGAAAATGCATTTCCTTACGAGGAAACAACAGACCAATTACAGTCGATCGCTGAAATAAAAAGGGATATGGAAAAAGAGCGACCGATGGACCGTTTGTTATGTGGAGATGTAGGTTACGGAAAAACGGAAGTTGCGATTCGTGCAGCGTTCAAAGCGGTAACGAATGGCAAGCAAGTAGCCTTTTTAGTGCCGACAACGATTCTAGCGCAACAGCATTATGAAACGATGAAAGAACGTTTTGCCGACTATCCAGTAACTGTCTCCTTACTAAATCGCTTCCGGACAAAGAAACAACAAGATGAGACGATTAAAGGGCTAAAAGCTGGCACGATTGATATCGTCATCGGTACTCACCGCTTACTTTCAAAAGATGTCGTCTATCAAGACCTAGGATTGCTAGTAGTTGACGAAGAGCAACGTTTTGGTGTGACGCATAAGGAGAAGCTAAAGCAACTGAAAACGAATGTAGATGTGCTGACATTGACCGCAACACCTATCCCACGGACATTGCATATGTCGATGGTTGGTGTTCGTGATCTATCCGTTATTGAAACGCCGCCCGCGAACCGCTTTCCAGTCCAAACGTATGTCATGGAACATAATCCAGGATTAGTGCGTGAAGCGATTGAGCGGGAGATGGGACGCGGAGGACAAGTGTTTTACTTGTATAATCGTGTAGAAGATATGGATCGTAAAGTAGAGGAAATTCGAGAACTCGTGCCAGAAGCGCGCATTGCGTCTGCACATGGTCGTATGGGAGAAGCTGCACTTGAAGCGGTTATCATGAGTTTCCTTGAAGGAGAATATGACGTACTCGTTACGACGACGATCATTGAGACAGGTATCGACATTCCAAATGTTAATACATTGATTGTGCATGATGCAGACCGCATGGGACTATCGCAGCTCTATCAATTACGTGGACGCGTCGGACGTTCAAATCGTGTGGCATATAGCTATATGCTGTATCAGCGTGATAAAGTACTAACTGAAGTCGCAGAAAATCGTTTGCAAGCGATCAAAGAGTTTACGGAACTTGGATCCGGCTTTAAAATCGCAATGCGGGATCTTTCTATTCGTGGAGCGGGGAATTTACTTGGTTCTCAGCAACATGGATTCATCGATTCTGTCGGATTTGACTTGTATTCACAGTTGCTACAAGAAGCAATTGAAGAGCGTCAGACAGGTGTTATGAAAGAAGATAAGGTAGATGTTGAAATCTCCTTGCCGATCAATGCGTATTTACCAGAGACATACATTCAAGACGGTTACCAAAAAATTCAGATGTATAAACGCGTAAAAGCGATTACGAGTGATGAAGATTATTCAGAGTTAGTCGATGAAATGATTGACCGTTTCGGTGATATGCCATTCGAAGCCGATTTATTACTACGAGTTGGACGGATGAAAGCCTGGGGACGTATAGCGGGTGTTGAATCTATCAAAAATATTCAAGGAATTGTAGAAATTCGATTGACTGAGGAAGGCACTTCAAGAGCAGATGGTGCAAAACTTATGGAGTATTCCTTGAAGTTTGGTCACGCTGTTGGCTTAACGTTTGAAAATGGTCAAATCGTTGTGACAGTCAATGAAAAGAAGTCCAATAAATTTACGGAGTTCGATATGATTGAGGAAATGGTCCATACCATGCAAGAAACTACAAAGGACATACCGCCTACCGTGTAACACCTCTATTGTTTAAAATGACCAACTTTGATGCATACTACTCTCAGAAATACATTTCATTTCGAGAAAGTGAGGCATTATACATGAAGGCAACGGGTATAGTCCGCAGAATTGATGACTTGGGCAGAGTAGTCATTCCAAAAGAAATTAGGAGGACTCTTCGTATTCGTGAAGGAGACCCTTTAGAGATATTCACCGATCGAGAAGGGGAAGTTATTTTAAAAAAGTATTCACCTATTTCAGAGCTTGGCGAATTTGCGGTGGAGTATGCAGAATCACTTTACGAAACGCTTGGTACACCAGCTCTGATTAGTGATCGTGATGAAATGCTTGCGGTGGCGGGATTATCTAAGAAAGATTATATGAACCGTCAGCTCTCACCGGGTTGCGAAGAGCTTCTTAGTAGCAGAACAGTTATAGTAGAAAAACTTGAGAAGTCTGTAGAATGGGTGCCAGGGCAGATAGAACAAGTAAAATCCTACTGTATTGCACCGATTATAACAAATGGTGATGCGATTGGAGCGGTTTATATATTATCAAAAGTTCATTTTGTAGGCGATGTTGAACAAAAAGCTGCAGAAACTGCCGCGGTCTTCTTAGCGAAACAAATGGAAAGTTAAGTCCCTTTATAATACGTATGGAGTTTCCAAAGTGAGCCCGCAGCGGGTATTATAGCTGTGGGTTTTTTTCGTTAAATAGGAAGAGGAGAGGATGTTATAACTATATTTGGGTAAAAATGTAATTTAATTTAGGTTATACCTAAATGTGGTTAAGTAAAAAATCGATAGCTATTTTAAAATATTGCACAATATAATATGAAAAAGGGTCTCATTTTTTTCTTTTTATATAAAATTTAAAGATAATAAATACTCCTCATGTGAGAAATTTCACAAGCGTAAATCCTATAGTGAAGCCTTTCACATAGGCTTCATGTGAAGAAATTCACAATCCTTAAATTGAAAGTGAAAGATTTCACATACACTGAAATCAAGCAAAAGTCAAAACTTTTTTAAAAAATTTTATATCTGTCAGAAAAGCCTTGACAAAGGCAATGTAACCGCTTCCCAATTGATAGTTTTTTGAGTTGATAGAATATTCACCCTTGTATTTTCTTTGCGTTTGCGCTTATAATCATCACCAACAAGTAACATCACCAAACGAATAGGACAGGGAGAGAAATAATTATGAACAGACGATACAAATCTTCTTTACACATGCATCAAATCCACAATGGGAAAATGGAAACTATTTCAAAAGTGCCTTTAGAAAATAAAGAGGATTTAAGTTTAGCTTATTCTCCAGGGGTAGCTGAACCTTGTATCGAAATTGCTCACGATCCTTCTCTTGCATATGAGTATACAATTAAAGGGAATTTAGTGGCGGTCGTAACAGATGGGACGGCTGTACTCGGTTTAGGAGACATTGGTCCTGAAGCGGCATTACCGGTAATGGAAGGTAAAGCTTTATTATTGAAACAGTTTGCTGGAATTGATTCATTCCCAATTTGCCTAGACACGAAAGATACAGATGAAATTGTTAACATTGTTAAAGCAATTAGCCCAACATTTGGCGCGATTAATTTGGAAGATATCTCTGCTCCACGTTGTTTTGAAATCGAACAACGTTTACGTGAAGAATGTAATATTCCGATTTTCCACGACGATCAACACGGTACGGCAATTGTCGTAGGTGCGGGATTGATCAACGCATTGAAATTAATAGGTAAAGAGCGAAGTGAAGTAAAGATTGTCTTGAACGGTGCTGGTGCAGCAGGTGTAGCCATTACAAAACTTCTGTTGAACATGGGCTTCGAGAACGTAATTATGTGTGATTCAAAAGGGATCATCTTTGAAGGTCGGGAATTCTCGATGAACGGTATAAAGCACGAGATGTCACGCATCACCAATCGTGAAAAAATTGAAGGCACATTAGCAGACGCTATGAAAGGCGCTGACGTATTTGTTGGTGTATCCGTTGCAAACTTATTGACAAAAGAATTGATTGCATCTATGAATACAGATCCAATTGTCTTCGGATTAGCTAATCCTTTACCTGAGTTACAGCCTGAATTGGCAGAAGAATATGGCGTACGTATTATTGCGACAGGACGTTCCGACTATCCTAACCAAGTTAATAACGTTTTAGCATTCCCAGGGATTTTCCGCGGTGCACTTGACGTTAGGGCTACTGAGATCAACGAAGAGATGAAGCTTGCTGCAACGTATGCAATTGCTGGTTTGATTAAAGAAGAGGATCTACGTGACGATTACATCATTCCAGATCCGTTTGACGACCGCGTATCTACCGTCGTAGCACAGGCTGTAGCGAAGGCGGCAATGCGTACTGGTGTTTCAGTTGCTAAAGAATTGATTTTACCTACTAATTAATACAACTACGCAAACCAGTTTCTCCTGAGCATCAGGGGAGGCTGGTTTTTTCATGTGGAAAGGATTAACAGAGTGTAAAGCTACTTTTTCGCTGATCCTCTCGAAGTCGCTGCTAGGGCTACGTTTTGACAAGCATATATTTAGTTTAAATACCCGACGGCTCACTACGTATCTACTTTGACAATTTACTTCAATCACTTTATTTGCCATGTTCTAGCACACACACGCGAACTTCTATGTGAACGTATAGTAAGAGTAAAACTATAAGTTGGGGGGAGCGGAATGACTTGGCTACTAGTTTTGAGCTTTGCGATATCGTCTAGTATTGATAACTTTGGGGTCGGGCTTTCGTATGGAGTGCAAAAAGTGCGTATTCCTGCCATGTCAAATTTACTAATCGCTGTAATCTGTTTCGTCTTTAGTGTGGTCGGTATCATCTCGGGAGTATGGTTAGCGGAATTATTACCAGGGAATTTACCAAATATCGTAGCGTTTTCCGTGCTGAGTGTCATTGGGATACGAATTATGTTCATCGCTTTGCGGCAGCACAATATAAAACGTTCTAGCGTATTGAGTGAGCCAGAAAAAATGGATTTTGACGGATCTTCGCATATTAGTATAAGCGAAGCGTTACTGTTAGGTGTTGCCTTATCAGCCAATGCTTTGACCAATGGCGTTGGTGCGGGATTACTAGAGCTATCAGCGATCGCCATCGCATTTTCAGCGGCGGTTGGTAGTTATTTAACGTTATGGTTAGGTGTCGGATTAGGGGCTAGATTGGCGAACCTTCAAATAGGCAAGATGTCTGTGGGACAGTTTGGGACGTTCATGAGTGGTGTGATTATTTTATTGATTGCAGTGACGCGCCTATTCTAGTAAATGGTATACTAGAAACCATCATGTTATGAAAGAGGCGCGTATATGGCGTTGACTAAGTGGAATATGAAGGCGTTTATGAAAGGTGCATCGATTTTGACGATTGCAGCTATTATTGTCAAAGTCTTGAGTGCAGTCTATCGTGTACCTTTTCAAAATTTAGTAGGAGATAAAGGTTTCTATATTTATCAGCAAGTGTATCCATTCATCGGAATATTTATCGTCTGGACATCGGCGGGATTTGCGGTGGCGGTTTCCAAGATGTTGGCGGAAAGTAAGGATTCTGGAGAGTCGCGGGGGATTTTACGCGTATCGCTCGCTTATCTCCTCGTATTGTCAGCGGTGATCTTTCTGTTGTTAAGAGCAGGATCTTCATTCTTTGCGAATATAATGGGAGATGTTGAACTGGCCCCAGTTTTACATACTGGAGCATATATCGTCTTAATTTTGCCATTTCTTGCAGTGCTTAAAGGCGTCTTTCAATCAGAAGGGCAAATGATACCTGTTGCAATTTCCAATGTGTCAGAGCAATTGTTTCGAGTGATTATTGTGTTGGTAGGTACGTGGTTCGCAGTAAGAGCAGGGACTTCTTTATATAAAATAGGTGAGATTACGATGTGGGCTGCTGTAGTAGGCGAAGTCGTCGGTGTGATGATTCTCACGTGGTTCTTTTTACAACGCGAACGAGTCGCTAGCGCGAATGTGCAAACATGGCAAGTAGTCAAGGATTTGACGAAGATTAGCATAAGCGTCAGTGCGAGTTCGTTAATTTTATTGGTCTTCCAATTAGTCGATTCATTTACGATTTATAATGCATTGATACAATCGGGAATCGCAAGTGAGCGTGCAATGGAAATGAAAGGTGTCTATGACAGAGGGCAGCCGCTAGCGCAAATGGGTATTCTGCTAGCGTCTACATTGGCGTTGGCACTCGTTCCATTAATTGCACATCATGCCACTAAACAAGATGGCAAAGGTGCGCTACCGTTTATTAGCTTAACTTTCCGGACATCTATTTTATTTGGCTGGGCCGCAACGGTTGGTCTAATTCTCGTATTGCCTTATGTTAATGAAATGCTGTTTGAAACACGGACAGGCTCTGTTGCGCTCATTATTTTTTCTATCCAAATATTGTGGCTGTCTATTATTTTACCATTGACGGCAATTCTTCAAGGCAGCAATAAAGTAAGGGGTCCGTTACTTCTGATGTTACTTGGCGTGATCATCAAATTAGTGTTGACACCTATGCTCGTTAAACAGTACGGAATTGAAGGTGCGGCCATAGCCGGTGCTTTTGCATTTGCGATTGTAGCGGCATTGTTGACGTTGTACTTTAAACGCTTCTGGAAAACACCACTTGCGCCTAGTCGTTTTTATAAGGTGTTGTTTATTGCAGCGGTTGCTATGGCTATTGCGCTCATACCGTGGACGTTATTTGCTGATTCTTGGCTTTTTGATGGTCTCTATTCGCGTTTGAGTGCTGCATTGACAGCGATGACAGCAGTTGGAATGGGCGCAATCATATTCCTGTTCGTCGTCTTGAAATCACGTATAATGAAGGAACGAGAATGGTACTTACTGCCGTTCGGAAAGCGTTTGGCAACTGTTCAACTATGGCTAACTAAAAATAGAAGGTGAAATATATGAAAAAAATAATTGTTATTGGATTAGGTGCGGGGGACTTACAACAGTTGTCGCTAGGCACGTACCGGTTATTGAAGCAAGCGGAGCGTCTTGTCATTCGGACGGAGGAACATCCGGTCGTTGAAGAATTACGGGCAGAAGGTTTGCAAATGGAGAGTTTCGATGAAATATACAAGGCGAATGATTCGTTTGAAGATGTGTATCAAGGGATTGTCGCAAAGTTACTTGAAATGAGTACGGATCAGCCGATTACGTATGCGGTGCCTGGACATCCACTTGTGGCGGAACGAACGGTACAACTATTAATTGAAAAAGAAAAGACTGGCGAAATTGAGCTGCAAATAGCAGGTGGGAGTAGCTTTTTGGATCCAATATTCACCGCATTGCGCATTGATCCAATCGAAGGATTTCAATTGCTCGACGGAACGGATTTAAAGCGTGATGATGTGCAGATGGATCAGCATGTGTTAGTGGGACAAGTTTATGACGCGTTTGTTGCGTCTGACGTAAAATTATCACTTATGGAGAAGTATCCCGACGATCACGAGGTGACGATCGTAACAGCTGCAGGCTCTGCGGATGAAAAACTGTCTACTGTAGCACTATTTGAACTGGACCGGGCTATGTCATTAAATAATCTTACAACTATCTATGTGCCTCCTGTAGTGGACCGAGAGCAACGCTTGAAGGACTGGAGTTCATTTAGGGAAATCATTGCTGCCTTACGCGCGCCTGACGGTTGTCCGTGGGATCGTGAACAGACACACGAGACGTTGAAACGTTATTTGATTGAGGAAGCGTTTGAATTAATCCAAGCGATTGACGAAGAAGATGATGATGCGATTATCGAAGAACTTGGCGATGTTTTACTACAAGTCTTTTTGCATGCACAAATTGGAGAAGACAATGGGTACTTCTCTATGGAGGATGTACTTGAAACAGTCGGCGCAAAAATGATCCGCCGCCATCCGCACGTCTTCGGACAAACGCAAGCAGACACGACAGCGGATGTGCTTACAAATTGGCAAGCAATTAAAGAGCAGGAAAAGCCAAAAGTAGATTCGTTACTCGAAGGTCAGGAGCGTCTAGCTTCATCGTTGCTGACATCTTATAACTATCAGAAGACCGCTGCTAAAGTTGGATTTGATTGGCCTTCGATCGAAGGGGCTTTTGATAAATTCCAAGAAGAGTGGCAAGAATTCCAGGAAGAAGTACGCAATGGTGGAACAGAGAATCAGCTAGATGAACTGGGTGATGTCTTATTTACCATCGTCAACATTGCCAGATTCCTAAAAATTTCACCTGAAGAAGCTATGTGGCATACGAATGAAAAATTTAAATCACGCTTTACATATGTAGAGCAATGCGTAAAACAAGGCACTGGGGACTTTTCCACCTACAGCCTTGAACAATTAGAAGAATTCTGGCAACAAGCCAAACGAAAGGAAGATTCCCATGAGACTCGATAAATTTCTAAAAGTATCCCGCCTGATCAAACGCCGTACATTAGCAAAGCAAGTAGCTGATCAAGGGCGCATTACTATTAATGGAAAAGTAGCGAAGGCATCATCTGACGTAAAACCAACGGACGAACTAGCTATCCGCTTCGGTCAAAAAGTCGTCACGGCTAAAGTCAACGAACTAAAGGACTCCACCAAAAAAGAAGACGCAGCTTCGATGTACACTATCCTAAGCGAAGAGCGCCTTGAAAAAGTAGAGCCTGAGTTTATGGACGACGAAGACTGAATAGTAAATGAAGAGAGCTCGTGAACAATAGAATGGGAGAGGGATGGATATCGTTTCACTGCGTTCCAGGCGGACGCGTTCCGGAGGGCGGGCGGTGAACCACACCCCTCGCTTCGCTCGCTGGGTGTTTCACCTGTCCCGCTGATCCTCCCGGAGTCGCCGCCTTGCACTTCGCTTCACTAGTGTTTTTTCATAGACTTAGCAAGCGGGTTTTTCAGTTTTTGACTTTGTTTTCATTTGAATTTACAAAAGTAAAGACGTAATGCTAGGTCACCCAAAAACTACAATGGTGTCTCAAATTACTTAAAGTCTTAGTATAGGATTGAAGCGTCCGCCTTTGTAGCGAGTGCCGTAACGTAGAACGACTTTTGCGTACACAAGCGTAGCGTTGGAAGCACATTTTTTCCCTAAATCCTGAACTGCACATTGGATATTCGTCACTCCTATTTACTTTCACAAGCAATAGAAAAGACAGCCTTCAGTTAGGCTGTCTTTTCTATTGCTTGTCATGTTTGACCAAGCTCCGGCATAAGATATTGGGAACGTACTAGAGAAGGGGGACGCATATGCAAATGCAAACTGAAAATTCAACGTACACTATCCCATCAGGAGACCACGTAGTAACGATGCGCAATCGCAAAAGAATGGACATCACATCCGTAAAAACGATCGATCGCTTCGACCAAGAGGAATTTTTCGTCAGAACATCGCAAGGGGTTTTGCAAATTCGCGGGGAGGAATTGCGTATTGTGCATTTAGATGTGGACAAGGGCTTACTCACATTAGAAGGCTCTGTCCAAACATTGCAATACGATGAAGAAGAAACAGGTTCGCGCAATTTTCTCCATAAACTATTCGGATGAGCCTATCCGTCCAGTTCTTCAGTCTACTCGCGATGATCGGGACAGGAATTGTTGCTGGAGTTATTATGGATTTATTCGGAACGATCATCGCTGCATGCGATAGACGTTCTTTTATTCGACGCCGGGCATTGTGGTTCGAATTAGTAGTATGGATACTTTTAGGCATAGGGGCATTTTGGATATTAATGATTGTGCGTGACGGGGCGTGGAGAATGTATGACCCCGTTGCGCAAGTGTGTGGTATGTTCTTTTATGTGGCTATCTTTCATTACCCATTCCGATTGATTGGCAGAGTGTTGCTACTTGTCGTGATTCGACCTGTTTGGTATGCCATTCGTTTGGTTTGGCTGCTGATTCAGCGGATTAATCAAGTCTTTGTCTATATTCTGTCACTTATTCTATCACCCGTCGTCCTATTATTGAAGAATGGTCGTAAATTCCTTCAAAATAAATACAGACTACTATATAATAGAAAGCAATAGTAGAAACAAGTTAGAAAGGTGTGTGCGCCATGAACAAACCAAAGAAGCAGTCAACAGAGAAAGTGACAGCAATCGATAACGACTATGTGCGCTCCATGCAGAAAAAAGAATATTTAAAAAAGGCGCAAAAAAAACGTTTGAGAAATCGTCTAGCTGTTTTCGCAGTAATTGTTTGTATCGTGGCTGGAAGTTTATTCAATATGAACTCCGGACAAAAAGAATTACTTGCCATGAAAGAACAGGAAAAGGCGCAATCAATAGCTACACTAAAGGATTTGAAAGCAGAGCAAGAGCAACTGAAGATGCAATTAATTAGGTTGGATGATGACGAGTATATTGCCAAACTGGCACGTAAAGAATATTTTCTTTCTGAATCCAACGAGATCATTTTCTCCATTCCTGACAAGAAAAAGGAGTCAGAAAAAGAGATGAGAAAAGAGTAGTCATGTTGACACTCTTTTTTTGTTGGCTATAATATAGATAGGAGCTTGTAAAATACAGGCACTGCCAATATGGTTGATAGGCTCAAGGGCCGCTTAAAACTTAAGGAGGAGCATTTTTTTTATGTCAATTGAAGTAGGCAGCAAGTTAGAGGGTAAAGTAACCGGGATCACAAATTTTGGGGCATTTGTTGAATTGCCAAGCGGATCCACAGGATTAGTCCATATTAGTGAAGTAGCTGACAATTATGTGAAAGACATAAATGATCATTTAAAAGTCGGCGATATGGTAGAAGTAAAAGTTATGAATGTGGGATCTGACGGTAAAATCGGTCTTTCCATCCGTAAGGCAAAACCTGAGTCAGAACGTCCACAACGTCCACAACGTCCGCAAAGACCTCGTCCAGGCAGCAAGCCAAGCTTTGAACGTCCAGAAAATTTCGAACAGAAAATGGCGAAATTTATGAAGGACAGCGAAGAACGTTTAACTACTTTAAAGAGAGCGACGGAGTCCAAACGTGGCGGCCGTGGCGCTAGAAGAGGATAACTTGCTGACTGTTTCAACTGTTTTAAGTTAGTAAAGCGTTTGCCTAACAATTGTTGGGCAGACGCTTTTTTCATTCTAATAAAACAAAAAACTCCTTTGCCTAAGCGAAGGAGTTTTACTATATAGCGGCGGAGGGAGTCGAACCCACGACCTTACGGGTATGAACCGGACGCTCTAGCCAGCTGAGCTACGCCGCCATGATAATCGTTGAACGCTGAAAGAGTTAACATTTCTAACGCAACGTCTTCTATCATACAAGGCGAACGAGGAAGTGTCAACCGCTAATTGTAAAAAAGAAAAAAGATACGGAATACGTCGAAATGTTTTCAAGTTAGCCTGTCACAAACAGACAAAATTTCTTGATGTCCCCATGTATAGTTGCTAGTAAGAGAACATAGGGGGTATGGGAAATGAAGATGATTGATAATATCGAAAGACCGTTAGGACAACAAATCAGAGCACCGTGGCAATGGTTGATCAACCGCAAAGTGTATATTCTGACAGCTATTCTTTTCTTGGTCGGGTCGTTCTTTCTATCACAAGCAGTAGTATTTGACATGGCAGTTCCTTTCTTTTTACCGATATGGGCATTGGCTAGTATGCGTTACCGTAAACATATGATTTATGTCTTTATAGGTGGAATGATAGGCAGTTCATTTTTAGGAGTGGGACAAGCCGTAATTCATCTAACCCAGTTACTACTATTCCACGCAACCTTGAAAATACCAGTGATGAAGAAATCTATTCCATTCACTGTGGCTGGGAGTATGGTTGTCTCGCAACTCGCTTGGCAACTTATTAAATATAGTGAAGGTTTACCGGTAGCTGTACAATTATCTATAGGTTTGGAAGCATTACTAGCTCTCTTTATGACAATTTTTATGTTATTAGCTTTTCCTTCTATAGATAGGTTACTATACGGACCTTGGAATCCTGAACAAGTCAGTGCGATGTGTATAGTAGGGGCACTGGCCACAACGGGGATGGGTGGTTTACAAATTGGCTATGTATCCGTGGCGGGCGTATTTCTGTTTCTAGCGATCTATGTTGCCGCCATGGTAGGTGGTGTGCCATTTGCTACGACAGTTGGTATGATCATCGCGTTAATTATTGGAGTTTCCGACTTATCATTTACAGGCATGATGGCGTTATATGGAATTACCGGTTTGATGGCGGGGGGATTGAAGCGATTCGGGAAAGTGGGGGTTATAACAGGAAGTTTCTTTGTTTCGGTCTTTTTCTTACTATATGATGCGACGCTCCCAATTGATGCGGTTCATTTTTCAACAATTGGTATAGCGGCCTTGCTATTTTTTCTTATTCCGTCTCAAAAAATGAATCGTATTCGCCAAGTGTTACTACCTAAACAAGAAGGGATCTCTGAAAAGCGTCAGCAATGGCTAGCGGATAAATTGGATGGGCAGTTGGAGGAGTTTCAGCAGTTTGCTCATTTCATGTCAACATTAGTAAGTAATCGTTTGACTCCAGAAGATGAAGCAGCGGCTACGGTTGAGGTGCCGTCTATTTGTCAATCGTGTTTTCGTTATAGGAAGTGTTGGGAAAGTGAAGAAGACGGTATTGCGGAGTTAATTGGTGAATGGGAGGCTACGTATTCAGCGACAAAAAAGGCTGCACGTGTGCGAGTAGAACAGCAGATGAAGTTTAAATGTCTACGTTTTAAAGGATTGATGAATGAATTGGAGGAGCATGGAACGAATCGTCTCTTGATGGGACAACTTCAGCATGGTAGGAAAATGTTAGCGCTACAGTTACGTGATATGAGTACGCATATTGAAAAGGTGATGCGAGAAGTGAAGGAGGATTTAACGACCTATAAGTTAGCTGAGGAAGAGTTGGCCAACCGTTTGCAAGCGCAAGGTGTGGAGTTTTTCCAAATTGATATTTTATCGGAGGAAAGGGGATCTTGTAGGATCGTTGTCTCAGTGCCAGAGAAGAAAGCAGACTTTGAAGCGGAGACGACTGTAGGGGAGTATTTAATCGTACCGGTATTGGAGCAAATGTATGAAGAGCCAATCTATATTTCGAAGTCTACGTATCAGCCGTTTCCGTTCCCGCATGTACAACTTACATTCAGTTCAGCCGTACGTTTTTCATTGGATTATGACATTGTAACGACGGCTGGCAGAGGGACATTCCAAGGTGGAGACGCATATGAAGTGTTTAAAATTCATGATGGATTATCGGCTGTGTTATTATCCGATGGAATGGGGCAAGATATTAATGCTTACCACGAGAGCCGGAAAGTGATCCGATTAATGCGAGAATGTTTGGGGCAGAAAATGGATCCTGAAACAGCCATTCATACATTGCATTATATGATGGCGCTTAATGGGCTAGACGATATGTATGCCACGCTCGATTTAGCTTTAATTGATTTACAAGATGGCCGGCTATGGTCGTGGAAAGCCGGTTCGATGAGCACGTATATTAAAAGAGGAGATGAGTGTATACGCTTAGATAGTAAAACGGTTCCATTCGGTTTCTTACCATCCTTTTCAATAGAGGCAAAAAATGAACAGCTAAAGTCCGGAGATATTATTGTCATGATGACAGATGGAATATTTAATGGTGAATTACAGCTTGAGGCACAAGAAGAAGTTATGCAACAGACGATTGAACGGTTCAAGGAGATGGATTGCCATACAATAGCAGATCAAGTAATGATGGAAATGGAGCGTGTATTTGAATCGGTTGAAGATGATCGGACGGTACTAGTCATGAAAGTGGATCATATCGTACCAAAATGGTCAAAGACAAATAAGAAATCTAAAGTGAGTTCGAACTAACTAATGGTAGAATAGAGAGAGGAGGGAGATGGATCATGAAAAAACTGCAGCAAGATGTATTGAGGTTTATCGATAGGCAACTAATGATCCCTCCCGGCTCTCGTGTATTAGTAGCATGTTCGGGTGGTGTTGATTCAATGGCGTTACTTCACTTCCTAGCAACTCATTGTAAGACGCTTGAGATTGAAGTTGGAGCAGTGCATGTAGATCATATGCTTAGAGGTCGTGAATCAGCAGAAGATGCGCATGTGGTTGAACATTTATGTAAGGAATTTAACTTGCCATTTTTCTCGCGGCAAGTTCCAATTCCTACGATTTTAGAAAGTCGTGGCGGTAATATACAAATGGTATGTAGGGAAGAGCGCTATACATGCTTTGAGAACATTATGCAGGATCACGAGTTCACGATTCTTGCGACAGGGCATCACGCGGAAGATCAGTTAGAGACTGTTCTCATTCAATTAAGCAAAGGTCATTCATTGAACGGTATGCCACAGCAACGAGCTTTTGGTCAAGGGAGTGTTGTTCGTCCCTTCCTTCCTTTGAAAAAGAGTGAGCTGTACGCATATGCCGATTATTATAAGTTGTCAATTCGGGAAGATCCTAGTAATGACCGAGATGATTATTTACGCAATCGTATGCGACACCTAGTCGTGCCAGTGTTAACTGAAGAAAATCCTTCAATAGCTAGCAGTACCGTTCGGCAGACAATGCAACGCCAGGCAGATGAAGAATTGTTGAAGGAACTTGCCAAGGAACAATGGGAAATGATTGTAACCTATAGTGATGAACAGCTACCCTCTTTTAATCGAGGGGCATTTCTTGCTATACCCTATGCTTTACAAAAGCGCGTGATTCAACTACTATTAAATTGTCTTCCAAGCCCAGAAACAGCGAAAGTTGAGCAGCGTTCCACAGTAGTGGATGAACTGTTACAACATATTCAAAAATCGGCTGGAAATATAACGATTGATGTGGCAAATGGCTATCAGTTTGTTAGGGAATATGATAAACTGCTAGTTACGAAAATGGATATGAATACAACGTCCCTTTGTCCGAAAGTACTTGAAAAAGGAACTTGGAATACATGGGGAAGTGTTCAGTTTTATTGGCAACGAGCTGATGCGCAAGTAATCGAATCCTTCTCATCCTCGGATGACGTCAGATATTTTCAATTACCTGCATGTGAACTACCGTTAACTGTCCGACTCCCGCAAACCGGTGATCGCATACAGCTTAAAGGTATGTCTCAAGCAAAACGCGTGTCACGGTTATTGATTGATGAAAAAGTAGGGATGGCACAAAGAAAGAAACAGCCGGTTATTGTAACGGCAAGCGGTATCGTATGTGCGGTGCCAGGTGTTCGGTATGGTGAGATGTTTTCGCATCGCCAACTAGACGGCGAGTCATACATATGGATTACGCAAGAAAATGAAAATAGATAAAATGGAGGGGGCGAGCCGATGATCACACAAGATATCGAGCAAGTGTTAATTACAGAAGAGGAACTTCAAGAGAAAGTTTTAGAGCTCGGAGCGACACTGACAGAAGAGTACCGTGGGAAGTTTCCTTTAGCAGTAGGTGTATTGAAGGGCGCTTTGCCATTTATGAGTGATTTGATCAAACGAATCGATACATATATTGAGCTGGATTTCATGGATGTATCAAGTTACGGTAATGCAACTGTTTCTTCAGGTGAAGTAAAGATTGTTAAAGACCTTAACACAAGTGTAGAAGGCCGTGATGTCTTAATCATTGAAGATATCATCGACAGCGGAAAAACGTTGAATTACTTAGTGGAACTATTTAAATATAGAAAAGCCAACTCCATCAAAATTGTAACGTTACTAGATAAACCGACTGGCCGTAAAGTGGATTTGAAAGCAGACTATGTAGGGTTCGAAGTTCCGGATGCATTTGTTGTAGGCTACGGATTGGATTATGCGGAGAAGTATCGTAATTTACCTTATATTGGTGTGTTGAAAAAGGAAATCTATTCTTTTTAACGCTTTCTGACTGAACAGATACAAATCAGTCTGAAGGCTTTTCTCTAAGGCATTTTCTTTGAAGAGTCGTGTTAATCTATGTTAAAATTTACAATAGTTTTCTATTTAGTTGCTGTTGAATGAGATGAGGAGGCTTGGGATGAATCGAATACTTCGATACTTTCTTTTATATGGATTGATCTTCCTTGCAATTATGGGGATTTTCAGTTCGCTAAATAATCCAAACCCGAAGATGAAACCTATTCGGTATGATGAATTCGTCACGGCGCTAGAGCAGGGAAAAGTTGAAAATGTTACTTTTCAGCCTCTACAGCTCGTGTATGAAGTAAAAGGGGAAATGGCAAGTTACGAAAAAGGTGAATCATTCGTAACGAACATTCCGATGAATGATATGGACAATATCGGTAATATTGTTAAAACAACAAAGACTGAAATCGAAATCTTACCTCCGAAAGAAACAAGCGCGTGGGTATCCTTCTTTACAGGACTTGTACCATTCATTATCATTATTATCCTTTTCTTCTTCTTATTGAATCAATCACAAGGTGGCGGTGGCGGCCGAGTGATGAACTTCGGAAAAAGTAAAGCGAAACTGCAAACGGATGATCGAAAGAAAGTACGTTTTAATGATGTAGCAGGTGCAGATGAAGAAAAAGCTGAGCTAGAAGAGGTCGTGGACTTCTTAAAAGATGCCAGCAAGTTTGTGGAGCTTGGTGCACGGATTCCAAAAGGGATCTTGCTTGTAGGGCCTCCAGGTACAGGGAAAACATTGCTTGCACGTGCAGTAGCAGGTGAAGCGGGCGTACCGTTCTTCTCGATTTCAGGTTCTGATTTCGTGGAGATGTTCGTAGGTGTTGGTGCTTCTCGTGTACGTGATTTGTTCGAGAACGCTAAGAAAAATGCACCATGTATTATCTTTATCGATGAAATTGATGCAGTTGGACGTCAGCGTGGAGCCGGTTTAGGTGGCGGTCACGATGAGCGTGAGCAAACGTTGAACCAATTGCTAGTTGAAATGGATGGCTTTGAAGGAAACGAAGGAATTATTATCGTTGCCGCTACGAACCGTCCAGATATTTTGGATCCAGCACTTCTTCGTCCGGGACGTTTTGACCGTCAAATTACAGTAGGTCGCCCAGATGTAAAAGGAAGAGAAGCTGTATTGAAAGTACACGCACGCAACAAGCCGCTTGATGATTCGGTTGATATGACAGCTCTTGCTCAACGTACACCTGGATTCTCCGGTGCGGATCTAGAGAACTTATTGAACGAAGCGGCACTTGTAGCAGCGAGACGTAAGAAAAAGAAAATCGACATGTCTGATATCGATGAGGCAACAGACCGCGTAATTGCAGGCCCTGCTAAAACATCACGTGTCATTTCGGAAAAAGAGCGAAATATCGTCGCATTCCACGAAGCGGGTCACGTAGTTGTTGGCTTGATGCTTGATGATGCTGAGATCGTTCATAAGGTGACGATTGTTCCACGCGGTCAAGCAGGCGGTTATGCTGTTATGCTTCCGAAAGAAGATCGCTACTTCATGACAAAGCCGGAACTCCTTGATAAAATCGCAGGACTTTTAGGTGGACGTGTGGCGGAAGAAATAGTACTTGGTGAAGTATCAACAGGAGCTCACAATGACTTCCAACGTGCTACGGGAATTGCTCGTTCTATGGTAACTGAATATGGTATGAGTGATAAGCTTGGACCTATGCAGTTCGGTCAGACTCAAGGTGGTCAAGTATTCCTAGGTCGCGACTTTAATTCTGAGCAGAACTATTCTGAATCAATTGCGTATGAAATTGACCAAGAAATGCAACGAATTATTAAGGAACAATACATTCGTACGAAAGAGATCTTGACAGAACAAAGAGATCTACTCGATTTAATCGCAACGACTTTATTGGAAGTTGAAACGCTTGATGCGGAACAAATCAATCACTTGAAAGATCACGGTGTTCTACCGGAACGATCGTATGAAAACGGCAATGATATTGTGGAAGACACTAAAGGGGAAACTCCGATAGCGACTGAAACAACGCCGAGCGCAACTCCAGATGTAACGGGTGCTCCAAGTGATCCGTCTACAGGAGATTTGCCAAGTGAACGTGGAACGGAAGACAAAACACTTCCATCCATTGATGAAGAACGCAGAGACTAAGTGAACTAACAGCCGACTGTATTTAGCAGTCGGCTGTTTTTTATCTGGAGCGCAAATCAACGGCATCTATGAACTGACTTATGGTATGATGTGTGGGAAAAAGTCTGAAGCAAGAGAGGAAAAAAACTATGCTGTTAGTATTAGATACTGGAAATACAAATATTGTACTAGGCGTATACGAAGGCGACGAACTAAAATATCATTGGCGCATGGAAACGTATCGTCACAGAACAGAAGATGAATACGCAATGGCAGTAAAAGCGATGTTCCAACACGTTGGGTTATCATTCAACGACATTACAGGTATCATTATTTCTTCTGTAGTGCCGCCCGTTATGTTCCCGTTAGAGCAAATGTGCAAAAAATACTTCAATCAGAAGCCGTTAATTGTAGGGCCTGGTTTGAAAACGGGATTGAACATCAAATACGAAAATCCGCGGGAAGTGGGTGCAGACCGAATCGTCAATGCAGTAGCTGCTATACGTGAATACGGTAGCCCACTAATCATCGTAGACTTTGGAACAGCAACGACGTATTGCTATGTTAACGAACATGGAGAATATATGGGAGGGGCAATTGCACCAGGTATCGCAATTTCTATGGAAGCGTTATTTGATCGTGCATCTAAATTGCCAAGAGTACAACTTGCGCGACCTGATCATGTTGTAGGCAAAAACACAGTATCAGCTATGCAATCCGGTATAGTCTTCGGTTATGTAGGACAAGTTGAAGGTATCGTCAATCGAATGAAAGAAGACTGTCCGGTAGAGCCAACTGTTATCGCGACGGGTGGTTTGGCAGAGATGATTTCATCTGAAACAAAAGTTATTGATGTTGTGGATAACTACTTGACGCTAAAAGGATTACATTTAATATACGAAAGAAATATGTAAGAGGAGCGAATAATATGTCAACTGATTACTTAGTAAAAGCACTTGCCTTTAATGGAGGGATTCGTGCATACGCAGTCCGTTCAACAGAAACGGTAGGGGAAGTGCAACGTCGTCACCATATGTGGCCAACCGCAACAGCAGCACTTGGACGTACGATTTCAGCAACAGCTATGATGGGCGCGATGTTAAAAGGTGAAGATCGAATAACTGTGAAAATTCAGGGGGATGGTCCACTAGGTCCGATTGTTGTGGATGCTAATGCAAAAGGGGAAATACGGGGCTATGCAACAAATCCACAAACGCACGTACCGCTTAACGATAAAGGCAAGCTAGACGTACGCGGAGTAGTAGGTACGGAAGGAACGCTGTCTATCATTAAGGATCTAGGATTAAAAGATTATTTCACTGGACAGGTGCCTCTTATTTCCGGGGAAATAGCCGAAGATTTTACCCAGTATTTGGTTGTTTCGGAACAAGTACCATCAGCTGTCGCTTTAGGCGTCTTAGTTAATCCTGATAACACTGTCAAAGCAGCTGGTGGCTTTATCATTCAAGTTATGCCCGGAGTTACTGATGAAACGATTACTCTCTTAGAAGAGAAAATTTCTACTATGAAGCCAATCTCTACATTGATTGATCAAGGATTGTCACCTGAAGAAATATTGATTGAAGTATTAGGGAAAGAAAATGTGGAGTTCCTTGATACGGTAAATGTGAAATTTGACTGTGAATGTTCTAAAGAACGTTTTGGTGATGCGATTCAAGCGCTCGGGTGCCACGAAGTGCAAGCAATGATCGACGAGGATCATGGAGCGGAAGCGCAGTGTCACTTCTGTCTAGAAACGTATCAATTTTCCGAAGCAGAATTAAAACAACTTATAGACAACATGCCTTCTGCAGAAGACTAAAACAGAAATCATTCACCCGCCTGAGTTTTATACTTTGGCGGGTGAATCGTTTATTCGAAAGTTAGCGGTTGCTAGTGCATATACTGTATTTTTAAAGCAGTCCATCGATAAAATGTACTCTTCTGAATAATTTGTTTGACAAGTTAAAAAGAAGATAGTATCATCAAGTCAACAAAGCATATAAAAATACTAGGTATTGGGAGCGGATTATATATGAGTAGAGTCGGGAATTCAGTTATTGATTTAGTAGGTAATACACCGCTAGTCAAATTAAATCGTTTAACAGGATCTGAAGATGCAGATGTTTATTTGAAATTAGAATTCTTCAACCCAGGTTCTAGTGTCAAGGATCGTATCGCGCTTGCAATGATTGAAGCTGCTGAGAAAGATGGTAACTTAAAAGAAGGCAGTACGATTATTGAACCAACTAGTGGGAATACAGGAATCGGACTTGCGATGATTGCGGCAGCTAAAGGATATAAGGCTGTACTCGTTATGCCAGACACGATGAGCTTAGAGCGTCGCAACTTACTGCGTGCATACGGCGCAGAGTTAGTGTTGACTCCGGGCGCAGAAGGAATGAAAGGTGCAATCGGCAAAGCGGAAGAACTCGCTTCAGAAAATGGCTGGTTCTTACCACAGCAATTTAATAACGAAGCAAATCCAGAAGTACACCGTCTAACAACTGGACCTGAAATCGCAGATGCACTTGACCGCGTAGACGCATTTATCGCAGGAATCGGAACAGGCGGGACAATCACAGGTGCTGGAGGCGTATTGAAAGAGCGTTTCCCAGGTATCAAAATTGTAGCAGTGGAGCCTGAAGACTCTGCAGTGTTGTCTGGCGGCAAACCAGGCCCACATAAAATTCAAGGAATCGGTGCGGGTTTTGTTCCGGAAGTATTGAACACGGACATTTATGATGAAATTATCCAAATCTCTAACGACGATGCATATGCAATTGCGCGTCGTGCAGCTCGTGAAGAAGGAATTCTAGGTGGCGTATCTTCAGGCGCTGCAATCTCGGCTGCACTTCAAGTAGCTAAGAAGCTAGGCAAAGGCAAGAAGGTAGTCGCAATTATCCCGTCCAACGGAGAACGCTACTTAAGTACACCGCTTTATCAATTTGACGAAGAATAAAAGAGAGCGCCTACCCGGCGCTCTCTTTTTGGCACTAGATAAAAAGCTGGGGAATGGAAAGAATACTTTTTCAGGTGAAAACTACTATGAAACTTCAGGCAACTTATATTCCGATTATAGGATTAAAAGACCAAACCATACCCTCCAGAAAAGCGTCCCATCTGTAAAGGAAAGATCGGATCACTCAATTACTCTGTTTTTTATAGAAATCATAAAGATGTCAGAATCTCTACACTTTTATCAGACCGTACATTTCTGTATAATTAAGTCGGAACATGAATGTTAGAAATACATAAGTATAGAAAAACATAAAAAGTATTAGAGGAGGCTCCCAGTGAAGAAAAAATGGAGCATATTGATTTCGGTTTTTATCGTCATCACAATGGTCACGATCATTATCATAATCAACCGAGAAATCAAAAAAGAAACAGGCGGAATAGACGGTTATGAAAGTGCGATGATACAGGATATGCCGAAAGACCAAGTCGAACGCCTTCCGGAAGATTGGCAAGTTGCGGAGAATGCTGAAAATCCTGGTTTGAATCCGGGTGATCTCGCGCCGGATTTTGAATTAACGACTCTCGACGGAAAGAACGTTAAACTATCCGATTATCGTGGAAAAACGGTATTGCTGAATTTCTGGGCATCTTGGTGTCCGCCTTGTCGATCTGAAATGCCGCATATGGAGGCATATTATAAAGAATACAGTGAATCAGAGAATGTTGAAATACTTGCTGTCAACATGACGAAGACGGAAAAGAATAAAGAACAAAGTGCTAAAGACTTTGTTGAAGAATATCAATTGACTTTCCCTATTTTATTAGACAAGAAGAGCGACGTCATGAAAATGTATCAAGTGAAGGTCTATCCGACGACGTATATTATCAATGAAGAAGGGGTTATAACGGACAAAGCGATGTTCCCTTTAGATGATAAACTATTAAAAGAATTACTAGACAACAGTAAGAAAAATTGAGCAGAGACATTCAGGGGGAAACATCATGGACACAACAGCTTATCAGAAAACACCAATGACGAAAGATGAATTCTTTTATGCCTATCGTCAGCTTGCGGCAACAACGGAACGTCATATTCTACTCGAAAGTGGACGTGGCGGTGAGATGTGTATTGCGGGTATTGATCCACTTGTGACGGCACAGGCGAAAGAACGTGGCTTACTTTTGCAATGGCGGGATGGAAGAGAAGAACTTCTGACAGGTGAAGATCCGCTCGTCTTGCTTAACGGATTACTAGAGCAATATAAATTGGCGCATCATGAAAACTTGCCTGCTTTCCAAGGCGGCGCAATCGGGATGATTAGCTATGATTATGTCAGACGCTATGAAACATTGCCGACTCTTGCAGATGACGATTTGTTGACGCCTGATACGTATTTTTATCTTTTCGATCAGTGGGCTGTATTAGACGTGAAAAGCGAAACGGTTTACTTTATGGCGTTACCAGACAAGCAATCTTCATTGGAGACTATGCGTGATGAATGGACGGTAGCTGCAAAAGAGGGGCTAGCCAGTAGGAAGTTTTCTACAGGACAAGCGGTAGATGTAGAAGTAACGGAAGAAGATCTGCAAGTTTCTGTAACAGGTGAGCAATTTGAGCAAATGGTACGAGACGTTCAACAATTTATCGCACAGGGAGATGTTGTGCAAGTGAATCTCTCTGTTCGTCAATCAAAGCCGGTGCAAGCTCCTTCATTATTGATGTACGAAGCGTTGCGTTCGTTTAATCCTTCGCCTTATATGGCTTATATGGCGGCTCCTGAATTTGAAGTAGTCTCCGGATCGCCTGAATTGTTGTTGAAGAAACGTGGCAATGAATTAAGCACACGTCCAATTGGCGGGACACGCAAACGTGGAATGACGGAAGCGGAAGATCAAGCATTACAGCAAGAACTCATATCCAACACAAAAGAAAAAGGCGAGCATAAAATGTTAGTCGATCTTGAATGCGCGGACTTTGAAGGTATTTGTAAGCCGGGAACAGTGGAAGTCGATGAATTCATGGTCGTCGAAAAGTATTCGCACGTTATGCATTTAGTATCAAATGTTCGTGGAACAGCGGCATCTGATAATTACGCAGAAATTATTCGTGGAGTATTTCCTGGAGGGTCCATCACTGGGGATCCGAAGCTACGCACTATGGAAATCATCGAAGAACTGGAGCCGACACGAAGAGGTCTGTACACAGGCTCGATAGGTTGGATTGGGTTTGATGGCGATATGGAGTTGAATATCACGATTCGCACCGCATATATTCAAGAAGGCATGGTGCATATTCAAGCGGGTGCCGGACTAGTGCCTGATTCAGATCCTGCAGCGGAATATGAAGAGTCGTTAAACAAAGCTAAAGCATTATGGCAGGCGAAGGAAATGGCAGAACAGATTATAAGAGAAGAGCAACTCCGTTGATTTGTTGGATGAACGGTAATCAACAGCCGGCTGATGAGTTGCAGATATCTCCTTATGATCATGGATTTCTATATGGACTCGGATTTTTCGAGACATTTCGTACGTATGGTGGAGAGGTATTTCTCTATGAAGCGCATATGGATAGACTGAGATTCGCGCTTTCGGAGTATCGGATCGCTATGCCGTACGGCGACGAAGAAATTCAACAAGCCATTCATTCGCTTTATGTGGCGAATGGTAGCGAAGACGGTTACTATCGATTGAATGTGTCTGCAGGAGTTCATGATATCGGATTAGCACCCGTCAGCTATGAACAACCGAACGTGATAATTTTTCAAAAGCCTCTTCATTTGCCACCAACTCATACAGAAAAAGATGGAGTGTGGTTGCAGACGACGCGCAATGAACCGGAAAGTTTGATTCGTCATAAATCGCATCAATACGCGAATAATGTACGGGGGCGCTTAGAATTGCCTTCTTTGCGAAAGATGGAAGGCTTCTTCGTTACGACGGAAGGGTTTGTCGCGGAAGGTATAACGTCTAATATCTTTTGGGTAAAGGAAAATATACTCTATACGCCTTCATTGGAAACAGGAATTTTACCAGGGACTACCCGTGCATTTGTACTGACATTAGCAAACGATCTAGGATTATCAGTAAATGAAGGACTATTTTTGCCGAAGGATCTAGAATCTGCACAAGAAGTTTTTATCACAAATGCGATCCAAGAACTCGTTCCAATCGGCAATGTAGCGAACACGAAGTTTCTTGGCAACGAAGGGCCCATCTACCAACGACTACATAGGAACTATCAACAAGCGATTAGCCAAATGAAAGCGAGTGACCAGTAATGGAGCTAGAGAAAGCACGTACGTCTTATCAATTCGGCGAGACGACGATTAAATTTGCAGAAGAAACGGTCATTATGGGCATTTTGAATGTCACGCCAGATTCCTTTTCGGATGGCGGGAAGTTCGACGGACATGATCTGGCGTTGACCCATGCACGCCAAATGCTAGTAGATGGTGCGAAAATCATCGATATCGGTGGAGAATCTACTCGACCTGGTCATACACCAGTTTCATTGGAAGAAGAATTGGAACGTGTTGTGCCGGTTATCGAATTGCTGACAAAAGAGTTAGGCTGTGTCATTTCGATTGATACGTACAAGGCGGCAGTGGCGGAAGCGGCAATCCAGGCAGGCGCTAGTATTATCAATGATGTGTGGGGTGCGAAGCGTGAGCCTGAAATTGCAGAAGTTGCTGCACGCTATGGAGTGCCAATTATTTTAATGCATAATCGGGACAATCGTGAGTACGAGTTGCCGTTCATGGATGCAGTCGTTGCGGATTTACAGGACAGCATCGAAATTGCGAAAGCGGCGGGTGTGAGTGAAGATATGATCTGGTTAGATCCGGGCATTGGCTTTGCGAAAGACACAGAACAGAATATACTTGCTATGCAAGGTTTGCCCGCAATCGCGGAACTAGGATACCCCGTGTTACTTGGGACATCCCGCAAGAAGATGATAGGAAATGTATTGGCTGTGCCGGTAGATGAGCGAGTAGAAGGAACAGGTGCGACAGTGTGTTACGGAATCGAGCATGGCTGCCATATTATGCGGGTGCATGATGTGAAGGAAATCTCACGTATGGTCAAGATGATGGATGTTTTGACGAAAAAAACCGTTTTCACAGGGTGAACGATTAAATGGAGGGATTTCATGGATTATATTCATTTGAATGATATGGAGTTTTACGGTTACCATGGAGCATTGCCTGAAGAGAATAAACTAGGCCAGCGTTTCCGACTCACCGTTTCGTTGGCAACAGATCTTGCGGAAGCGGGACAAACAGACGATTTATCGAAGACGATGAACTATGCAGAAGTCTATGAGATGTGCAAAAACATTGTTGAAGGTGAAGCGGTCCATTTAATTGAGACAGTTGCGGAAACGGTAGCGGGGACGATTATGACGGACTTCGCTGAAAAGGTCAATGGCGTTCGCGTGTTGCTAATTAAACCAGATCCGCCGATTCATGGTCACTATGCTTCTGTTGCGGTTGAAATCACGAGGGGGCGCTTCTCGTGAACACGGCCTATTTATCGATGGGTTCGAATATCGGCAATCGCCTGGAACACCTCGTGCAAGCGGTTCACTTATTGCATGAGCATCCCGCTATAAGCGTCAAAAAGGTATCCTCTGTTTATGAGACGGATCCTGTTGGATTGACCGAGCAGGCAAAGTTTTTGAATATCGCAGTGGAACTTGAGACTTCATTAGAAGCGACTGAACTACTAAGCGCTTGCCAATTTATCGAAAACAAACTCGGTAGAATGCGGAAGATTCGTTGGGGCCCACGTACGGTGGATCTTGATATTTTGCTTTATAATGAAGAAACGATACAGTTAGAGAATTTAATCGTCCCACACCTACGAATGGCAGAGCGCGCATTCGTCCTGATCCCACTCATTGAAATTAATTCAGAATTAAAGAATCCTGTAACTAAGAAACTATACAGTGAGGAACCGGCGATGGAAGAAGAGGGAGTGGTTCTTTGGAAAAAGGTTGAAGGTGTTAAGGGGTTCTTGAAGCAAGACTGATCATTAACTTTCTAAACATGAAACTGCTCTCGTATAGGGCAGTTTTTTCTATGGAAATAACATGTATAATTGTTTGCCCTTTTGTTAGGCAAGTAATTTGTGTACAATAGTTGCAGACAACCTATCCTGAGAAGATGGTGGGTTAAAGTATGAAGGAGTGAAAGGGAATGTCCCATTTGGATGAAATGAATGATCAGCTTTTGGTGAGACGCCAGAAGATGAATGATATACGAGAAAGTGGTTTGGATCCGTTCGGTGCCCGTTTTGAACGCACACATCTAACAAAAGAGATTAGCTCTGCGTATGAAGATTTATCAAAAGAAGAGTTGGATGAAACCGAGCATGAGGTAACAATTGCTGGCCGTATCATGACGAAGCGCGGTAAAGGTAAGGCTGGATTTGCACATATTCAAGATCTAGGCGGACAAATTCAAATTTATGTGCGTCAAGATGCAATAGGTGAAGATGCATATAAACTATTCACATCGGCAGATCTTGGCGACATTGTCGGCGTTCAAGGGATTGTTTTCAAAACAAAAGTAGGCGAACTTTCTATTAAAGCGACGAACTTTACATTCTTGACGAAGTCCTTGCGTCCGCTACCTGAGAAATTCCACGGCTTACAAGACGTAGAACAGCGGTATCGTCAGCGCTACCTTGATTTAATCACAACAGAAGGTAGTAAAGAGACGTTCATCATGCGTAGCCGAATTATTCAATCGATGCGCCGCTACTTAGATGACCAAGGTTTCCTAGAAGTAGAAACGCCTATGTTACATTCGATTGCTGGCGGAGCAGCGGCACGTCCGTTTGTTACGCATCATAATACACTGGATATGACACTATATATGCGAATCGCTATTGAACTTCACTTAAAGCGCCTAATCGTAGGTGGCCTAGAGAAGGTATATGAAATCGGTCGCGTATTCCGTAATGAGGGAATGTCTACTCGACATAACCCAGAATTCACAATGATTGAATTATATGAAGCGTATGCGGATTATAATGATATTATGGAACTTACGGAAAATTTAGTGGCTCATATTGCGCAAGATGTACTTGGTACAACGACAATTCAATACGGTGCAGACCAAATTGAATTGGCGCCACGTTGGAAACGACTGCATATGGCAGACGCTGTTAAAGAATACACGGGTGTAGACTTCTGGCAGCAGCTAACAAAAGAACAAGCACATGAACTAGCGAAGGAACATAACGTTCAAGTAACTCCTTCTATGGAAGTAGGACATGTTCTGAATGAATTTTTTGAGCAGAAGGTAGAAGAAGAACTGGTACAACCTACTTTCATTTATGGCCATCCGGTTGAAGTATCACCACTTGCGAAGAAGAATCCTGAAGATCCACGTTATACAGATCGATTTGAATTGTTCATTGTTCGTCGTGAGCATGCTAACGCATTCACTGAATTGAACGATCCAATTGATCAGCGCGAACGCTTTGAAGCTCAGCTGGTAGAGAAGGAGCAAGGAAATGACGAAGCGCATGAGATGGATGAAGACTTTATAGAAGCGCTTGAATATGGATTACCACCAACAGGCGGACTGGGAATTGGAATTGACCGTCTAGTGATGCTATTGACGAATGCACAGTCAATCCGTGACGTACTACTATTCCCGCAGATGCGCTCAAAAGACTAATATAACAGCCCTGGCTACTAGAGCCGGGGCTGTTTTGTCGTTTATAAACAGTGGTTTTCAAAGGGTGAGTAAATAAATCAAAAGTTTTTTTAAAAAACACTTGCACTTTTTAAAAGCAGGTGGTATATTTAATCACGTTGCTTTTGAAGTTAGCGACTCAGCCAAAAACGAATTGAAAAGTTTTTGAAAAAAGTGTTGACAACGAAATGGCGATTTGATATGATTAGAAAGTTGTCTCTTACGAAAGAGCAACTACATGAACCTTGAAAACTGAACAGCAAAACGTTAACGAAATAAACGTTTGTGCATCGGCTCTGTCGGTGACATAAACAAAATGAGTATCTTAATTGATGCCAGCAAATGAAACTCGAGCTAATCGAATTTTCATTCTACTGACTGGCGAGACATTGTGGAGTGCTAGGAAGCG